>JAWLCG010000372.1:0-4759 GCA_041687295.1 Phycisphaerae bacterium
CCACTGCCCCTACCGCGACAATCCCGACCGCGAGAAGCTCAACCAGGGTCGCAACCAGGCCCGCTACGCCGAGTACCTCCGCGGGCAGGTTCGCGAGCTGCTCACGCAGTTCGGCCCCGTCGACGTGATGTGGCTGGACTTCAGCTACCCCCGCGGCGGCCAGGGCAAGGGCCACGACGACTGGCAGAGCGAGACGCTGCTCAAGATGATCCGCGAGCTCCAGCCGAACATCATGCTCAACGACCGCCTGGACCTGCCCTACGGCTGGGACTTCAAGACGCCCGAGCAGTTCCAGCCCCGCGGCTGGGTCACGGTCGGGGGCCAGCCCGTCGTCTGGGAGGCCTGCCAGACCTTCAGCGGCTCGTGGGGCTACCACCGCGACGAGTCGAGCTGGAAGAGCGTCGAGCAGCTCGTGACGATGTTGATCGACGGCGTGAGCAAGGGCGGCAACCTGCTGCTCAACGTCGGGCCCACGGGGCGCGGCGAGTTCGACCAGCGGGCCCTCGACCGCCTGGCCGGCATGGGCGAGTGGATGCGCCGCCACGGGCGCAGCATCTACAACTGCACGGCCGCCCCGGAGGAGTTACCCACGCCGCCGGACTGCCGGCTGACCTGGAACCCTGAGACGCGCCGCCTCTACGTGCACGTGCTGAGCTGGCCCTTCAAGCACCTGCACCTGCCCGGCATCGACCCGGCCCGCGTCGAGTACGCCCAGCTGCTCAACGACGCCTCGGAGGTCTTCATGAAGGGCCTGGACGCCTGGCAGAGCGACCACGGCGGCGATAGGCCCACCCCCCTGCTCACGCTGACCCTGCCTGTCCAGAAGCCCGACGTCACCGTGCCGGTGATCGAGCTGTTCCTGAAGTAGGCCAAGGCCCAGGGGCAGTAGAGCCCGGTGCCGTGGCTCCGGTGTTTGTGGCCACGCCTTGGGCCCAGCGCTCTGCCGCCATCGACGGCGGGCCGTGCCCGCCCTACAGAAGACGCCCGGCGGGTCGCAGGGACCCGCCGGGCGTCGCTGGGGCTCGAAGAGAGCCTACGGGCTACTCTTTGGGCGGCTCCTCGGCGCCGGGGTGCTGCTGGGGCTCGGGCCCCTCGTCGGGCGGCGGCGCCTGGCCCTCGGCGGGCTCGGCGGGCGTCTCGGTCGGGGCGGCGGCCTCGGGGGCAGCCGGCGCCTGGGCCTGGGTCTCCTGCTCGATGGTTTCCTCGACGTAGACGTCGTCGAGGTCGGTCGCGTCGACCTTGCGGCGGAGCAGGTAGTAGATCAGCGTCCAGGCCGAGACCGCGAAGGTCAGCACGAACGCCAGCAGCAGGCCCACCACCAGGTAGATCCACACGTGGATCAGCGTGGAGGCGACCGCCTCGTGCCAGTTCATCGCGCCCCAGGCGACCGGGGCGGCCAGATCAGTGAACGACGGAGTGGTCCACAGCAGGTCGGTCTTGGTCGCGCCGGCGCCGATCTCAGGGGCGGCGGTGGAGCCCAGGCCCAACGTGAAGAAGCCCTCGCCGACGAACAGGTGCGTCGCGGCCAGCATCAGGAAGGCGAACAGGCGAATAAAGAGGTAGCAGATCACGCCGTAGACGGCCGCCACCAGCGAGTAGAGCCCGTACCGCCAGGGCCGGCCCAGGACGTAGCTGAAGCTTCGGCTGATGGCGTCGAAGCTGTCCGAGCCCTCCACCGCGATGGTCGGGTACATCAGCGGGAAGCCCGCCACCAGACCGATCAGCAGGAAGGCGACGATCGCCCCGAGGATCAGGGCGACGAAGAACAGCGCCCCGACGATGATGTCGCCCACCGGCACCAGGCCCAGCAGGCCACCCAGCCCCAGCAGCACGCCCAGGACCAGGATGATGGCCGCCGGGATCAGCGGGGCCGAGAAGAAGCTCAGGAACTTGCTCAGGCTGAAGGTCAGGGCCTGGCGCAGGGAGATCTTCTCCTCGCGGGCTGCGTGCAGGGCGGCCATGCGGGCGATCGCCCCGCCGAGCACCGCCCAGATCGCCAGGCTCAGCAGCAGGAAGAGCACGCCGAACAGCGGGTGCGTCAGCAGCAGCCAGACCGGGCCCCACAGCATCAGGAACAGCCAGGGGAAGAAGCCCAGCGTCTCGGCCTCGGGCAGGCCCACGCCCTCGGGCAGCGGGACGGCCTGGGGCCGTTGGCCGGCCGCGGCCGCCGCCGGGTCGTTCCGCAGGGCGAACAGGCTGTAGAAGCCGCTGAAGAACTCCAGCTGGGCGGCCGAGCGGACGGCATTGCCGAAGCAGACCCGCTCGTGGGCGACCAGGGCGTCGAAAATGCCCTCGCCGAACAGGACCCGCTCGGGCTCGTCGATCAGCTCGTTGCGGGTCCTCCACCGCGCACGCCGGGCGGCGACGACGTCCGTCTCGAGCTGAGTGTCAAGTGTCTCGCGGCGGGCGGGGTCGCCCTCCGCCTCGATGGCGGTCTCGGCGGCCTGGGCGGCATCCCGGGCGATCTGCTCCGCAAGGTTCAGCATCCGGTTGACCGTGGCGACGTGGGCATTCCAGAACGAGTCGGGGTCCTGGCGGACGCGGGCGACCAGATCGCCCTCGATGGTCACGCTGGTGATCTCGGCGGTCCGCTCGTCGGCCAGCCGGGTGAACTGCTGGTAGAACAGGTCGGACATGCTGCCACCAGCGGCGCGGTACTGGCGGAGGTAGCTGGAGAAGTAGAAGCTCTTCTGGCTCGAACCGCGGTACTGCTCGGCCAGTCGCTCGGCGACCTGCTGCTCGCGGCGCTCGAGCAGCGTATCGTACGCTCCCGGCGAGCCGACGCGGTAATGCAGGAAGGGGTCGCCCACGTGGGCCGAAGCCCCGCCCCAGCCCCACACCCAGTCCATCCCATGGCCCAGCAGGAATATCGCCAGCACCGCCACCAGGGCCAGTGCCAGCTTGCCCGGCTGAATCGCCATCCGAAAGCTCTTGAAGATGTGCGTGAAGCTGAACAGCTCGTGCCAGCTCACCCGCCGCAGCTCATAGTGCTCGTCCGCCATGACAGCTCCTTTCCTCCCCGCCCGAGTAGGCCGACCCGCGGGGCGATCCGATGGAGCAGCCCCGCCGAACCGGTCGCGGTGGACTCCCCCCGCATGGTTCCCAAACCATCCAGGAAATTATAGATAGTGGTCCGCGCCCCGCAACGGTTTTCCGGGGCCCCGCCGGCGCGCGACGGCAGAGGGAGGGACGCAATCAGGGACGCCTTGCCGATCGGGCCTGGGCGATATGGAGTGCGGCGGCAACGACGCCGCTTTGGATCGACGGCGGAAGACCAGCCAAAGCGGCGTCAAGGCCGCCGCAGTCCATACGGCCCAGGCAGCCGTGGGCGGGCGACGGGTCAGTCCTGCTGCTCGTCGTCGCTTTCGGTGAGGGGGCGGCTGATGGTGTACTCGTCGGACATCCAGCGGCCGAGGTCGACCCACTGGCAGCGGTCGCAGCAGAAGGGCAGCCACTTTGGCGGGTGGGCGCGGTCGTACTGGAATTGCCGGCGGCACTGGGGGCAGCGGGTCTTGACGGGCTGGGGCCCGTCGCTGTTGTCGCGCTTCTGGACCATGGCGCCTAGCCGGCCGCCTTGGAGCCGCCGGCGGGCTTGCTGTCGCTCTTGGCGGGGCTGGAGGTGGACTCGCTCGAGCTGCTGCTGGCCGAACTGCTGGCCGAACTGTCGGAGGCGCTGCCCCCGCTGGAGTCGGCGGAGGCGGCCTTCCTGTAGCCCTCGCTGCGGTAGTCGGTCTGGTAGAAGCCGCTGCCCTTGAAGATGATGCCCGCGCCGGTGCCGATCAGCCGGCGCACCTTGCGCAGGCCGCACTCGGGGCAGACCTTGATGGGGCTGGCCTTGATCGACTGAAATTTCTCGAACGCGTGCTCGCAGGCGTCGCAGACGTACTCGTAGGTCGGCATGGCGGGGTCCTCCACAAAACCGGCCCAAGGCATCGGGCCGGGGTCGCGTCAGTCTACTCGCTCGCCGGGGCCGCTACCACCACTTTCGCCGGGCGAAGCGTCCGGCCATGCAGCGTGTAGCCCTTCTGCGCCTCGGCCAGGATGGTCATCGGCTCGGCCTCGGCGGAGGGCTGCTGGAGCACGGCCTCGTGGATGGCGGGGTCGAAGGCCTCGCCCACGTTGGCTGCGATGGGCGTCAGGCCGAAGCTGCTCAGCACCTCCAGGGCCTTGCGGTAGACCAGCTCGGTGCCCACCAGCAGCGGATCGTCGGCGGGATGGTTGGCCCGGGCGTGCTCGATGGCCCGCTCCAGATCGTCCACCACCACCAGGAGACTCTTGATCAACTCGGCGTTACCGAACTGCCGGGCCTCCTGGGCCTCGCGCTGGATCCGCTTCTGGTAGTTGATGTAGTCGGCCGACACCCGCTGCAGCCGGGCCAGCAGGTCGTCCCGCTCGGCCTGGAGGGCCTGCTCGGCGTCCTGCGGGGCCTGCTCCTGCTCTTGCTCGTTTCGGTTGTCTTCCATGGCACTCACGGTCGGGCGTCAATGCGTTAATGGGTTAATGCGTGTCCTGTGCGGACAGTCGCGAAGGTGGGGCTTCGCTAGCGCTGCGCCCCAGCCTACTCTGGGTCCTCTGTGCCCTGCTCCGGAAATGGGCGCCCCCAGTAGGGCGGGCACGGCCCGCCGCGGTGGCGCCAG
This sequence comes from Phycisphaerae bacterium, assembly GCA_041687295.1. GTDB lineage: Bacteria > Planctomycetota > Phycisphaerae > SM23-33 > FEN-1343 > JAWLCG01. The sequence goes on from JAWLCG010000372.1 coordinate 4,638, forward strand.
GCGCCATCGACGGCGGGCATTGCCCGCCCTACGGCAGAGCCCGTTTTCATCGTCTGCGTGTGCGGCAAGTGGCGCTCAAAGAGAGCCTACGCGCTCTTCTCGTCGGTCAGGCCGAACAGCGC
>JAWLCG010000373.1:0-959 GCA_041687295.1 Phycisphaerae bacterium
CTGGGCCGAGGAGAACACCCGAAACCTCACCGGGGCCGACCCCAAGCGCCTGGCCGTCGCCAGCGCCGCCCGCAAAGAAATCAGCCGCATCTTCCTCGATCGTGCCAGCAAGGGCGAGTTGCACTGGGTTGGCACGCAATGGCCGACCAACGCCAGCGCCCAGGACGCCGAGATGTCGCTGGCGGAGTACGGGGAGTTCGTCTTCCAGGCCGGGCACCTCGACGACGAGGATCCCGTCGCGACCTGGAAGGCGATCAGCAAAAGCCAGCAGGCGCTGACGAACTTCCTCAACCGCAGCCGGGAGGTCCGCGTCGTCGGTCAGGACACCGACATCACGCTCTCGGTCAAGGGCCGCAAGTGGATCAACTGCGACGGGCACGAGAATTTCCCGGACGGTGAGGTCTTTACCGGCCCGATCGAGCAGAGCGCCAACGGGCACGTCCGCTTCAGCTTCCCGGCCGTGCATGGCGGGCGCGAGGTGGCCGGCGTGTTCCTGGAGTTCAAGGACGGGCGCGTCGTCCGCGCCGAGGCGGACAAGGGGCTGGACTTCCTCGAGGCGATGCTCGACATGGACGCCGGCAGCCGGCTGCTGGGCGAACTGGCGTTCGGCACCAACTACAGCATCACGCGGTACACGCGCAACACGCTGTTCGACGAGAAGATCGGCGGCACGGTGCACCTGGCCGTCGGCGCGGGCTACCCCGAGACCGGCTCGAGCAACGAGAGCGGCCTGCACTGGGACATGGTCGTCGACCTCCGCCAGGGCGGCAAGGTCTTCGTCGACGGCAAGTTGATCCAGGAGAACGGCCGCTTCCTCGACAGCCGCTTCCCCCAGCCGATCCAGCAGATATCGCCCTCAGCCCGCCGAAGCAGGAAGTAGTCGGCGGTTGGGCGTGCAGCAGGTTGCACGCCCTGCGGGTTTGGGCATACAAAGACGCGGCGGGTCGGATGACCCGCCG
>JAWLCG010000373.1:969-4743 GCA_041687295.1 Phycisphaerae bacterium
CGCGCGGGGGGTTGGGCAAACCACCGCGGCGGGGGGTCGTTCCCCCCCCCGCGTCTGATTTTCAGAACGACTCTTGCAGACCGGCCGCGGCTCTGGCGGCTGGTGCGGTCTGCCCTACTCGCCGGCCTGGCCCTCGGGGCTGTAGAGGACCGGCAGGTGGAGCGAATAGACGGCATCGACGAACGATTGCCTGCGCAGCTCCTCGAGCACGGCCGGGCCCGGCTCGCTGTCGAGATTGATGCCGACGACGGCCTTCTTCGGCTCGAGCTTGCGGCTGAAGGTCATGTCGGCGATGTTGACGCCCGCGGCCCCGAGGATGGTGCCGTACTTGCCGACCACGCCGGGCATGTCGTCGTTGAAGATGACCAGGACGTGGCCTTCGGGCTTCATCTCCATGCGGAAGCCGTCGATCGCGATCACCCGCGGGAAGCGGTTGCCGAAGATCGTGCCCTTGGCGCTTCGCCGGGTCTGGTCGGTCACGACGGTCACCTCGATCATGTTGGTGAATTCCTTCACCTTGGCCGAGCTGATCGTCTCGATCTCGACGCCGCGCTGCTTGGCCAGCACCGGGGCGTTGATCACGTTGACGGGCATGTCCATGAACGGCTGGAGCAGGCCCACCAGCAGGTGCGTGGTGACCGGGGCGACGTTCATGTCGGCGATCGTGCCGCGGTAGATGACCTCGACCTTGCCGATCGCCCCGGGGGTGATGCTGGCCAGGATGGTGCCCATCCGCGTGGCCAGTTCGGTATACGGCCGGAGGACCGCCGGCAGGACCTTGTCGAAGCCGGGGGCGTTGACGGCGTTGCGGACCTCGCCGCCGCGCAAGGCCTCGACCAGCTGCTGGGCAGCCTCGAGGGCGACCTGCTCCTGCGCCTCCTCGGTCGAGGCGCCCAGGTGCGGCACGGCCAGGACGTTGGGGTGCTGGATGAGCGCCTTCTCGGCCTCGTTGTCCGGCGGCTCCTTGATGAAGACGTCCAGGGCGGCCCCGGCGACCTTGCCGGCGTTGAGGGCCTCCAGCAGCGCCTCGGGATCGACGATCCCGCCGCGGGCGGCGTTGATGATCCGCACGTTGGGCTTCATCAGCTCCAGCTGCGCCCGGCCGATCATGTTGGTCGTCTCAGCCGTCTTGGGCGTGTGGACGGTGATGTAGTCGGCCCGCTTGCACAGCTCGGCCAGGTCTTTGACGATCTCGACCTCGCCGTCGCTGGAGCCGGCGAAGAACGGGTCGTAGCCCAGGACGCGCATCTCCATGGCGGCACAGCGGGCGGCGACCGCCCGGCCGATCCGGCCCATGCCGATGATGCCGATGGTCTTGCCCGCCAGCTGCGTGCCCTCGAAGCTCTTGCGGTCCCACTTGCCGGCCCGCAGGGTCGCATTGGCCGGGGCGATCTTGCGCGACAGCGCCATCATGAGCGAAATCGCCAGCTCAGCCGTGCTGAGCGTGTTGCCGCCGGGGGTGTTGCTGACGATGATGCCCTGCTGGGTCGCAAAGGGCACGTCGACGTTGTCCACGCCCACGCCGGCGCGGGCGATGCCCTTGAGCCGGCCGGGCCTGGCCATCACGTCGGCGGTGATCTTCACGCCGCTGCGGATGATCATGCCGTCGTAGTTGCCGACAATCTGGGCCAGTTCCTCAGGCGGCAGGCCCGGCTTGATGTCGACCTCGACGTCCTGCTGCTGCTTGAGCCAGTCGATGCCGATGGCGGAAAGTTTGTCCGCGACGAGAACTTTGATCTTATCCATGGCGGGGTCTCCTTTTACTGCCAATCCTTGAGGACCTTGGCGGCAGTGGCGACGCCCTTGCCGATCTCGACCTTCACGCCGCAGTCGTTCAGGCCGTACTCGATCGCCGCGACCAGGCCGATGGTGTCGAGCGGGTCGGTGTAGCCCATGTGGCTGACGCGGAACATCTTGCCTTCCATCTCGTCCTGCCCGCCGGCGGCGCTGGCGCCCCACTTGTCGCGGAGGACCTTGTTGCGGAACTTCTTGTCGTCCAGCCCCTCGGGGTAGACGATGCCGGTCACCGAGTCGCTGGGCTGCTGGCTGTAGACCGTCAGGCCCAGCGCCTTGCACGCCTCGCGCGTGGCCTTGGCGAGGATGGCCGTGCGGGACCAGACCTTCTCGATGCCGATGTCGTTGAGCATGTCCAGGGCGACCTTCAGCCCGCGGATCAGGCTGACGGCCGGGGTGTAGGGCACGTCGTTCTTGGCCAGGCTTTTGCGGTACGCCTTGAAGTTCAGGTAGAACACCGGGGCGCTGATCTTGTCGATGACGTCCCACGCCTTGGCGCTGACCGAGACGTTGGCCAGGCCCGGCGGGAGCATCAGGGCCTTCTGGCTGCCGGTGGCGACGATGTCGACGCCCCAGTCATCCGTCCGCAGCGGCAGCGTGCCGGCGGCGGTGATGCAGTCGGCGATCAGGATCGCCGGGCTCTGGCGGACGACCTTGGCGATGCCTTCCAAGTCGCACGCGGTGGCCGTCGAAGTCTCGCTGTAGACCGCGATCACCGCGCCGTAGTCGCCGCTGGCAAGCCTGTCCTGCACCTGCTGCGGGCTGATGGCCGTGCCCCAGGGCACCTTGACCTCGTCGACGTCCAGGCCGAAGGTCTTGGCCAGCTTCACCCAGCGCTCGCCGAACTTGCCGTTGTTGACGACGAGGGTCTTCTTGTCTCGGGGGCAGGCGCAGACGATCGCGCCTTCCATGCCCGCCGTGCCCGACCCGGCGATCGTCAGCACATCGTTCTGGGTCATCAGGACCTTCTTGAGCCCGTCGTTGACGGCCGTGAAGAGGTCCTTGAAGCGCTGCGTGCGGTGATGGAAGATGGGCTTGGCCATCTCGATCAGCACTTCGGGCGGAACGTCGGTCGGACCGGGGGTGAAAAGACGCTGCTTGATCATGAGAGAGGTGCTCCCAGGTGTAGGTGGCACGCCGGCTCTGAGGCCGGGCGGGCACCGTGTGAAGCGACCGGCACAAGCTGGCAGAGCCGCAGCACCTTGCTACGGTTGCCGCACGGTCGCGCTTATCTCGTGTGAGGCGTCTCGCGGGCCGCCGAAGCGGCCCCGTTGCAACCCGGCCAGTTGCAGCAGCTTATCCCCCCTTGCCGGGTGAAACGCTCAGGAGATTTACTCTATCCTCGCCCCGCCCAACCGTCAACTGCCAGCCGGGACAAATCTGTGCGCCCACCTTCAGCACACAGCCCCCCCCCCCGCGAGAGGCCATGCACCCCGCCGCCCGCACAAACCCCGACATGGGCCATGCCACTGCACGCGGAGACGCCGACGGCCGCAGGGCGTGCAACTTGTTGCACGCGGAGACGCCGACGGCATCTTGTGGCCTCTTGGATGGGCCACAGAGACACAGAGGACACAGAGGGCTGCTTCGAGTTGAGACGCCGACTGCCGCAGGCCCGTAACAACTTGTTGCACGCGGAGACGCCGACTGCATCTTGTGGCCTCTTGGATGGGCCACAGAGGCACAGAGGACACAGAGGGCTGCTTCGGAGTTGAAACGCCGACTGCCGAAGGGCGTACAACTTGTTCCACGCGGAGACGCCGACGGCCGTAGGGCGTGCAACTTGTTGCACGCGGAGACGCCGACGGCCGTAGGGCGTGCAACTTGTTGCACGCGCAGACGCCGACGGCTGATGACGCGTTCTCCGCAGTGCGTAGCCCGAGCGCGGCCGGCGGAGGCGGCAAGCCCTGGGACAGACCATCCACCTAGTCAAAGCCCCGCAGGGGCGCCGGAGGCCAGCGCGCCGCCGCCCCGCCGTAA
>JAWLCG010000374.1:0-1525 GCA_041687295.1 Phycisphaerae bacterium
ATCGAGGACGAGGAGTTCATCGTCCTGGTGGGCCCCAGCGGCTGCGGCAAGAGCACGACGCTGCGGATGGTGGCGGGGCTGGAAGAGTTGACCGCCGGCACGATCCGCATCGGCGAGCGCATCGTTAATGACGTGCCCCCGCGGGATCGCGACGTGGCGATGGTCTTCCAGAACTACGCCCTCTACCCGCACATGACGGTATACAAGAACATGGCCTTCGGCCTGCGGCTGCGGGGGTTCCCGCGGCGGCAGATCGAGGACCGCGTGCGGCAGACGGCCCGGCAGCTGGGCATCGAGGAACTGCTGGGGCGCAAACCCCGGGCCCTGTCCGGCGGGCAGCGGCAGCGGGTGGCCCTGGGCCGGGCGATCGTCCGCGAGCCCAAGGCCTTTTTGTTCGACGAGCCGCTGAGCAACCTCGACGCCCGCCTGCGGGTTTCGACGCGGGCCGAGCTGAAGCGCCTGCACCGCCAGTTGCGGACGACGACAATCTACGTGACGCACGACCAGGAGGAGGCGATGACCCTGGGCGACCGCATCGTCGTGATGGACGACGGGCGGGTGCAGCAGGTGGCCGGGCCGCTGGAGGTGTACGAGCGGCCGGCAAACCGTTTCGTGGCCGGTTTTGTGGGCATGCCGCCCATGAACTTTCTGGAAGGCATGCTTGTGGGCCGCGACGGCGCGGTATACTTTGAAAATGGCAGTGTTCAGGTTCGGCTGACGGACGCGTCGGCCCGCCCGGTGGCGGGGCGGCTCGGTCAGCCGGTGGTACTCGGCATTCGGCCCGAGGGGATCAGCGATGAGCCCCAGGGCCGGTTCGCGGGGCGCGACAACGTCCTGCAGGTGAAGGTGTCGGTGATCGAGCCGCTGGGCGACAAGATGGACCTCTACACGAGCAGCGACCGCGACGAGCGGATCGTGGCTCGCGTGGATGCGCATGGCGGCATCGCCGAGGGCAGCCGGATCCCGCTGTACCTGGATATGAGGAAAGTCCACGTGTTTGAGCCAGGAGACCACGGCCAGAACCTGAGTCTCCCCGGAGCGAGCGCCAGTGCGACGGCATAAGGCCATCTCGCCTGGTGGCCGGCTGATCGGCCCCCCCCGGGGGCGCCGCTCGGCTGGACGGAAGCTGCAAGGCGCGGTCGGGCCCCCCGGGCCCTAGCCCCTTGCGCCAACGCCGGGACCTGGATACCAAAAGTGGGCTTCGAACCCACTTTTTTGTTTGGGCGCCTGCCATCGGGCAGACGAGGAAAGGACGAGCCGGATAGCGACGATGAATCAGGAACTACTTCGTATCGTAGATGGAATCGCCCGGGACAAGAACATCGACCGCGAGGTCGTGTTCGCGGACCTCGAGGCGGCCATGCTGTCAGCCATCCGCAAGACGTACGGCCAGAGCGAGGACGCCGCCGTGCAGATCAGCCGGCAGACCGGCGAGATCACCGCCGTCGTCGGCGGCCAGCAGCTCGCCATGCGCCAGCTCAGCCGCATCGCCGCCCAGACTGCCAAGCAGGTGATGATCCAGAAG
>JAWLCG010000374.1:1535-4734 GCA_041687295.1 Phycisphaerae bacterium
CGCCGGCCCGCCCCCCCCCCCGGGGCAGCATCTACGACGAGTACATGGACCGCCGCGGGCAGATCGTCACCGGGCGGACCGTCCGGTGGGAGGGCGGGTCGATGAGCGTGGACCTCGGCCGGGCCGAGGCCCTGCTGCCGCGCTCCGAGCAGATCCCCGGCGAGACGCACATGCCCGAGGAGCGGATCCGGGCCCTGGTCCTGGACGTCCGCGAGCAGGGCAGCGCGGTCAAGATCATCCTCAGCCGCACGCACCCGGACTTCATCCGGAGGCTGTTCGAGCTGGAGGTGCCCGAGGTCGCCGAGCGGATCATCGAGATCAAGGCCCTGGCCCGCGAGTCGGGCTACCGCACGAAGGTCGCCGTGGCCAGCATCGACCCGAAGGTCGACCCGGTCGGGGCGTGCGTGGGCGTGCGGGGCAGCCGAATCAAGAACATCGTCGACGAGGTCGCCGGCGAGAAGATCGACATCGTCCGCTGGAACGACTCGAGCAAGCTGCTGATCGCCTACGCCCTCAAGCCGGCCGAGGTCACCGAGATCTACCTGTGCTTCGAGCTGGGGCGGGCGACGGTGGTGGTCAACGAGGACCAGCTGAGCCTGGCGATCGGCAAGCGGGGCCAGAACGTGCGTCTGGCGGCGCGGCTGACGAACTGGGACATCGACATCCTGACGCCGGCGGAGTACAACGCCGGCCTGGACACGCTGGAGAAGACCCTGGCCACGGTCGAGGGTGTGGACAGCCACATCATCGACCAGATCGTGGCCCTGGGCATGGTCAGCGTGCTGGACGTCGAGGAGGTGGGCCGACTGGTGGGCCTCGAGCCGCTGGTGAGCGAGCTGGGGATCGACCGCCTGGTCGCCCAGCGGCTGGTGCAGCGGTGCAGCGAGGAGGCCCGCCGCGTCGGCGAGCAGTCGCGCAAGGAGGGCCGAGGCGCCAAGCAGGCCGAGCCGCCCGCCGAGGGCGAGGCGCCCGTTGAAGGCGAGGCACCGGTTGAGGGCGAGCCGCCGGCCGAGCCGGCCGAGCCGCCCGCCGGCGAGCCGGGTGCCTCGTGAGGCGCCTGATCATGTGACAACGACGAAGCGAGAACCGCAGAAGATTGCAGCGCCCGGTCGAGAACGGGCCGGGCAGGGAGAGTTTTCTTGGCAACGCGTGTATTTCAACTGGCTAAAGAGCTGGGCGTCACCAGCAAGGTCGTCCTGGAGAAGTGTCGGGCCGAAGGCATCGACCTGAAGAACCACATGGCGACCCTGTCGGTGGGCCTGGAGATGACCATTCGCGAGTGGTTCAGCGAGGGCGCCAGCGTGACGGCCGTCGAGACGGCCGACAGCGTGGACATCGAGGCCGCCCGTGAGCAGGCCACCCGCCAGCGCCGGCGCCGCCACCACGAGGAGCAGGCCGAGGCCGCCGAGGAGGCGCCCGCCGAGGCCGTCGAGGCCGAGGCCCACGCCGTCGCCGAGGCCGCCGTCGAGCAGGCCGAGGCCCTCGAACCGGCCGGCGAGCCTGCCGAGACCCAGGCCGCCGCCGAAGAGGCCCCCGGCGAGGTCGTCGCCGAAGAGCCCGCCGAGGCTGAGGTCGAGGCTGAGGCCCCCGCCGAGCCGGCCCGCGCGCCGGTCGCCGAGACTCCCGCAGTCGAGGACGTGCCCGTTGCCGAGCCCGTCGCCGAGCCCGAGCCCGTCGAGGCCATCGAGGCCGAGCCGGCCGAGGCCGTCGCCGCCGCGCCCGAGGAGCAGGCGCCCGAGGCGCCCGAGCCGCCCAAGGCCGAGTCCCGGCGCCCCCGCCGGGAGCCCGAGCAGGCCAAGGGCGTGCCCAACGAGCCGGACAAGCCCACCAACATCGGGCCCGTCGGCCCGCAGGTCGTGCCCAAGCCGGCCGAGCTGCGCGGGCCCCGCGTGGTCCGCGTCGAGCGGCCTGACTTCGTGCCGGTGCCCACGCGCCGCCCCGGGCCCAGCGGCCCGGGCCCCAGCGGGCCGGGCAGCCTGCCCAGCGGCCCCGGTCGGCCCAAGCCGGCCGGCACCGAGGAGGAGGAGGGCGCCAAGAAGGCTGGCAAGCGTCGCAGCCCGCGTCGCAAGGCCGGCCGAACCGCCCAGAGCCCCGAGGGCATCCGCGAGTGGCGCGAGGCCGACCTCGACGAACGCCGCGAGCGGCTCGCCTCGGCCAAGGGCGGCTCGCTCCGCCGCCACCGCGCGACCATCCGCGGCGGCGCCGGCGGCGGGCGCGACCCCGACGCCCCGACCCTGGTCGAAGAGCCCATCACCGTCAAGAGCTTCTCGGCGGCCACCGGCATCAAGAGCATGGACATCATCCGCAAGCTGATGGCCCAGGGCGTAATGGCCAACGTCAACCAGTCGCTGGACAACAAGACCGCCGAGATGCTGGCCGCCGAGTTCAACATCGAGATCGAGATCAAGCGCCAGAAGAGCGCGTCCGAGCAGCTCGAGGACGCCCTGGCCAGCCGAGAGCCCATCGAGCAGTCGCCCCGCCCGCCGGTGGTGACCTTCCTGGGCCACGTCGACCACGGCAAGACCAGCCTGCTGGACCGCATCCGCTCGGCGACGGTGGTGGACACCGAGAGCGGCGGCATCACCCAGCACATCGGCAGCTACCGCTACGAGAAGGCCGAGCGGGTCGTGACCTTCCTGGACACGCCGGGCCACGAGGCCTTTACCCAGATGCGGGCCCGCGGCGCGCACATGACCGACGTGGTCGTGCTGGTCGTGGCGGCCGATGACGGCGTGATGCCCCAGACGATCGAGGCGATCAACCACGCCAAGGCCGCCGAGGTCCCCATCGTCGTCGCCCTGAACAAGATCGACCTGCCCAACGCCAACATCACCCGCGTCATGGGCCAGCTGGCCGAGTATGGCCTGCAGCCTCGCGAGTGGGGCGGGCAGACCGAAGTCATCCAGACCAGCGCCGAGACGGGCGCGGGCATCGACGACCTCGTCGAGGTGCTCAGCCTCGAGGCCGAGCTGCTCGAGCTCAAGGCCGACCCCAAGGCCCCGGCCAACGGCACGGTCATCGAGGGCGAGATGGACCCCCATCGCGGCGTCGTCGCCCGCCTGCTGGTGCAGGACGGCACGCTCCGCGTGGGCGACATCGTGCTGGCGGGCCCGGGCTACGGGCGCGTGCGCCAGGTGCTCGACTCGGCCGGCCGGCCGCTCGACGAGGCCGGGCCCAGCACCCCCGTCGAGGTCGCCGG
>JAWLCG010000375.1:0-1670 GCA_041687295.1 Phycisphaerae bacterium
GCCAACTCCGCCGGGCGCGCCGCCGCGCGCCGACGGCCCGTTTCGGGCAGGCCGACCTGCGGGACTTCACCCCCCCGCCGCGCTGGCCCGGCCGATTCGACGTGGTGACGTGCACCTACTCGGCCCTGAACTACCTGCTGACCGCGACCGACCTGCGGGCCGGCTTGGCCCGGGCGGCGGCGGTGCTGGCGGGCGGCGGCATCTTCGTGTTCGACATCTACCCGCCGGCCGGTATGATGGCCCGTTCGGCCCGGCCCGTGGTGGAGCGGACCGACCGGTCCGTCCTGGTGCTTCAGGCCCGCTACGACCGGGCGCGGCGCATCGAGGAACTGGACATCACCGGCTTCCTCCACCGCGGCCAGGCGTACCGGCGGGTCGAGGAGCACCACACCCAGCGGGCCTGGTCGGCCAGTGAGGTTGCCCCCCTGCTGGCCGGGCAGGGCCTGCGGGCCCAGCGGTTCGACGGCGAAACCCTCGGCCCCGCCCGGCCCGCCAGCCGGCGCGTGGTCTACCTGTGCCGGCCGGCAGCGACAGCGTAGTTACAGACCGACAGACAACGCAACGAGCGAGAGACGGACATGGCGACGGAACTGGCGAAGGTCTACGAGCCCCGGACAGTCGAGAGTGCGATCTATCAGCAGTGGCTGGAGGCGGGCAGCTTCCACGCCCCCACCCCGCCGGAGGGGCGGACCTACTGCATCGTGATCCCCCCGCCCAACGTGACGGCCGCGTTGCACCTCGGCCACGCCCTCAACAACACGCTGCAGGACATCCTCACCCGCTGGCGGCGGATGACCGGCGAGGCCACGCTCTGGATGCCCGGCACGGACCACGCCGGCATCGCCACGCAGACCGTCGTCGAGAAGCGCATCCTCGCCGAGCAGGGCAAGCGCCGCACCGACTTCGCCCGCGACGAGTTCATCGCTCGCGTGCAGGCCTGGAAGGACGAGTACGAGGCCCGCATCCTCGGCCAGCTCAAGGCCATGGGCTGCTCGTGCGACTGGGACCGCACCCGCTTCACGATGGACGCCGTCTGCGCCAAGGCCGTCCGCGCCGCCTTCTACCGCCTCTTCGCCGACGGGCTGATCTACCGCGGCAAGCGGTTGGTCAACTGGGACCCCGCCAGCCAGACCGTGCTGGCCGACGACGAGGTCGAGCACGAGAGCGTCAAGGGCCATTTCTGGTACCTCCGCTACCCGCTGGTCGAGCCCGTCGTGTGCCAGGGCGAGACGATCCGCTGGATCACCGTCGCCACCACCCGCCCGGAGACCATGCTGGGCGACACGGCCGTCGCCATGAACCCCAGGGATCCGAGAGCCGCTGCGCTGGTCGGCCAAAAGGTCCGCCTGCCGCTGGTCGGGCGCATCATCCCGATCCTCGCCGACGACTACGTCGTCCTGCCCGACCCGGACAGCGAGGACCCCAAGGCCCGCTTCGCCACGGGCTTCCTGAAGGTCACGCCGGCCCACGATCCCAACGACTACGAGATCGGCAAGCGGCACGACCTGCCCATGGTCAACGTGATGGCCCCCGACGGCAGCATCTCCGACCGCTTCGGCTGGGAGGACGCCGCCGGCAGCGACGCCGAGCAATTCCTGGGCCTCGACCGCTTCGAGGCCCGCAAGGCCATCGTCGAGTGGTTCCGCAGCGAGGACCTGCTCGAGGACGTC
>JAWLCG010000375.1:1680-4733 GCA_041687295.1 Phycisphaerae bacterium
TCGGCCATAGCTACCGCACGCACGTGCCCAGCGAGCCGTATCTGTCCGACCAGTGGTACATCGCCGTCAAGCAGCCCATCCCCGGCCGGCCCGACGCGGGCACCGTCGGCGCGACCGACGTGCCGGCCAACTCGCTGGCGGGCCTGGGCCTGAGGCCCCTGCTGGACGGGGCGATGCAGTTCACGCCTGAGCGCTACGCCAACAACTACCGCAGCTGGCTGGAGAACCTCCGCGACTGGCCCATCAGCCGACAGCTGTGGTGGGGCCATCGCATCCCCATCTGGCGCGGGCCGGCCGAGAAGCTCCGCCTCGCCGGCGGCGAGGGTGTGCAGCGCGTCGAGGTCGAGGGCGCCGAGGTGGCCGTGCAGCTCGGCGAGCACGAGGGCGAGCCCGTCGCCTACGTCTGCGTGCCCGGCGGGCAGGAGGCCGTCGAAACCTGGCTCCAGGCCAACGGCTTCGAACAGGATCCCGACGTGCTGGACACCTGGTTCAGCTCGGGCCTCTGGCCCATCAGCACGATGGGCTGGCCCGACGAGACGGACCTGCTCAAGGGCTACTACCCCACCAGCGTGCTGTGCACCGCCCGGGAGATCATCACCCTGTGGGTCAGCCGCATGGTGATGTTCGGGCAGTACTTCCGCGGCCAGGCCCCCTTCCGTCACGTGTACATCCACGCGATGATCCAGGACGGCCAGGGCCGAAAGATGTCCAAGAGCCTCGGCAACGGCATCGACCCGCTGGACATCATCGACAGCCACGGCGCCGACGCCCTGCGCTTCACGCTGGCCAACATGACCACCGAGACGCAGGACGTCCGCATGCCGGTCCAGCGGATCAAGCTGCCCGACGGGCGCGAGATGAACAGCTCGCCGAAGTTCGACCTCGGGCGCAACTTCTGCAACAAGCTCTGGAACGCCTCGCGCTTCGTCCTGCTGAACCTGCAGGGCCTGCCGGCCTGGGGCGACGTGCAGCCCCGCGAGTCGCTGGCGGACCGGTGGATTCTCAGTCGGCTGCACAGCACGATCCGCGATGCCTCGGCCGCCCTTAGCTCTTATCGCTACAGCGACCTGGCCAACGTGCTCTACCGCTTCACGTGGGACGACTACTGCGACTGGTACCTGGAGATTGCCAAGGGCCGAATCAACGCCGGACAGGCCGCCCCCAAGGCGATCCTGGCCTACGTGCTCGACCAGCTGCTGCGGCTGCTGCACCCGGTGACGCCGTACGTCACCGAGGCCATCTGGGCCCAGCTCAACACCGACGCCCCCCGCCGGGGCCCGGGCAACGCCGCGGGCGAGCCGCTGCTGGTGTCGGCCGCCTGGCCCCAGGCCCGGGCCGAGTGGGTCGAGCCGGAGGTCGAGGCCCGCTTCGACCGCCTGCGCGAGCTGATCCGGGGCATCCGCGAGGTCCGCAACACCCACAACGTGCCGCCCAGCCGGCCGCTGGACGTCGCCCTCCGCGCATCGGGCGACCTGGCCCAACTGGTGAGCGACAACGCCGACCTGGTCCGCTCGCAGGCGAACCTGGCCAGCCTGACGGTCGCCCCCGACGCCCAACGGCCCGACCCGCGATCGGCCACCGTCGTCGCCGGCGAGATGACCGCCTTCGTGGGCGACGTGGTCGACATCGAGGCGGAGAAGGCCCGCCTGGGCAAGGAGCTGGCGACGCTGGATCGCGGCATCAAGAGTGCTGCCGGCAAGCTGGGCAACGAGAAGTTCGTCGCCAACGCCCCGGCCGAGGTCGTCGAGGCCGAGCGGGCCCGCCTGGCCGAGATGCGAACCCGCCTCGAAACCGTCCAGCAGGCCCTGGCCGGCCTGGCGTAACCCGTAGGGCGGGCACCGCCCGCCGCGATGGCGCCAGGCGCTTCCCGGGCCTCCGTATATAGCCCCGGGCTTGCCCGGGGTCTTCGAAGAAGAAGCAGCGAAGATATCGGCCACAGAGACACAGAGGACACAGAGGAGGAACCACAGAGGGTTCGAGAGATTCGGAGAAAGGCAAAGCGACCGGGTGCCGTGGCTACGGTGTCTGTAGGCGTGTAGGGTGTGCAGGTTCGCGGAGCGCAGCGAAGCGGTTCTGCACACGGGACAGAGGCGTTAGGCGCCTGTCATGATCTCGCGACGTTCGACGCCTTCGAAGACCCCGGGCATGCCCGGGGCTATATGAAGAGACGTTGCGTCGTGCGAGGCGCCCTCGGCGGCGGGCGGTGCCCGCCCTACTCGCCCATCCAGAGCAGGTGGGCGCCGCATCCGTTGCGGCAGTCGCTGGCGCCGAAGCCTGGGGCGACGATGACTCCGCCGTCGGCCCGGGCCTGTCGGGCGAGGGCGCACTCGCCGGCCTTGTCGGCGGCGAAGGTCTCGATGCGTTCGAGGCGGGCCTCGCGGCGGGTGAGCAGGTAATCGACGTGCCAGCGGCGGGTCTTGCGCTTTCGGCGGTGGCGGGCGAGGCGGGCGGCGAGGTTCCGCTGGGCCGAGCCGCAGTAGACGTACACGCCGGCCGGCAGGTCGAAGCTGCCCAATCGGCCCGCCCGCAGGCGGACCGGCTCGCGCAGGCGGATCGTCAGCCGGTAGACCCCGGCGTCGGCGGCGGGCGTGGGCGGCAGTGGATCCATGGCAACCTCGGGGCGTTTGCCGCTCGCGGCGGCGGCCCGGACAGTATAGAATCGGGCCTTTGGCAAGGCACCGGATTTCGACAGGAGCGACCATGCGCAGCGACACCATCAAGAAGGGCAAGGAGCGGGCGCCCCATCGCAGCCTGCTCAAGGCGACCGGCCTGACCGACGCGGACATGGGCAAGCCGTTCATCGCCATCTGCAACAGCTACACCGACATCATCCCCGGCCACGTGCATCTGGACAAGGTCGGCGAGTACCTCAAGGCGGCCGTGCGCGCCGCCGGCGGCGTGCCGTTCGTGTTCAACACGATCGGCGTGGACGACGGCATCGCCATGGGCCATGCCGGCATGAAGTACAGCCTGCCCAGCCGCGAGATCATCGCCGACGCTGTCGAGACGATGGTCAACGCCCACTGCTTCGACGCGATGATCTGCGTGCCCAA
>JAWLCG010000376.1:0-4717 GCA_041687295.1 Phycisphaerae bacterium
CTGGGCGTTGTGCCGCACCAGTAGGTCGGGCGGGCACGGCCCGCCGGGCGGGCGCCTGGCGCCTTCGACAGGGGGCGACGCCCGCCGCGGGGCGCCTGGCGCCTTCGACGGGGGGCGATGCCCGCCGCGGGGGCGCCTGGCGCCTTCGACGGGGGGCGATGCCCGCCGCGGGGCGCCTGGCGCCTTCGACGGCGGGCCGTGCCCGCCCTACTTACGCCAACCCGCGGGTGGCGTAGTAGACTTCGTTGGTGCGGAGGTCCTGCTTGAGCTGGCGGATGCGGGTGTCGGCGTCGATGATGACCAGCTCGACGTCGGCCAGCTCGGCGAAGTCCTCGATGGCGTCCAGGCCCACCGCGCGGGTGTAGGCGAAGTGGTGGGCTCCGCCGGCGAGGATCCAGGCCTGGGCACTGGTGGCCAGGCTGGGCCGGGGCTGCCAGACGGCGCGGGCGACGGGCAGGTTGGGCAGCTCGGCCGGCGGGGGGACGGCGTCGACCTCGTTGGCGATCATGCGGAAGCGGTTGCCCATGTCCACCAGCGTGACGTTGACAGCCCGGCCGGCGGCGGCGTTGAACACCAGCCGGCACGGGTCGGCCTTGCCGCCGATCGAGAGGGGGTGGATCTCCAGCGAGGCCTTCTCGTCCCCGGCGATGGTGGGGCAGACCTCCAGCATGTGGGCGCCCAGGACCATGGGGTTGGCCGGGTCGAGATGGTAGGTGTAGTCCTCCATGAAGCTCGCCCCGCCGGCCAGGCCGGTGCCCATCACCTTGAAGGCGCGGACCAGGGCGGCGGTCTTCCAGTCGCCCTCGGCCCCGAAGCCGTAGCCGTCGGCCATCAGCCGTTGACAGGCCAGCCCCGGCAGCTGGGCGATGCCGTGGAGGTCCTCGAAGGTGGTGGTGAACGCCCCGAAGCCGCCCTCGGTCAGGAACGCCCGCAGGGCCAGCTCGATGCGGGCGGCCTCGCGGAGCTCGCCGCGCCGCTCGCCGCCCTTGGCCAACGGCCCGGCCAGGCGGTAGAGCTGCTCGTACTCGCCCACGAGCCGGTCGACGTCGGCGTCGCTGATGTCGCCGAGCCGGTCGGCCAGGTCGCCGATGCCGTAGCCGTAGACGTCGTAGCCCAGGCGGATCTGGGCGGCGACCTTGTCGCCCTCGGTGACGGCGACCTCGCGCATGTTGTCGCCGAAGCGGGCGACCCGCAGGCCCTGCTGGTCGAGCCAGGCCCCGGCGGCCCGCATCCACGTGGCCAGCTGGGCCTGCACGGGCGTCTCCTGCCAGTGGCCGACGATAACCTTGCGGTTCTTCCGCAGCCGGCTGAGGATGAAGCCGAACTCCCGCCCGCCATGGGCGGACTGGTGGAGGTTCATGAAGTCCATGTCGATGCTCGCCCACGGCAGGTCGCGGTGGAACTGCGTGTGCAGGTGGACCAGGGGCTTGCGCAGGGCGGCCAGGCCGTTGATCCACATCTTGGCCGGCGAGAAGGTGTGCATCCATGCGACCAGGCCGATGCACTGGGGCGCGGCGTTGGCCTCGGCGCACAGGCGCGTGATGCCCTCCGGCGTCGTCAGCACCGGCTTGAAGACGACCTTCACCGGCAGCCCGGCCGAGTCGTTCAGGCCCTTGACCAGCGCCTGGGAGTCGGTGGCCACCTGCTCGAGGGTCTCGGGGCCGTAGAGCCCCTGGCTGCCCGTGACGAACCATGCCTCCAACGTCGTGAAGTCCACCATGACGGATTCCTTTCGGTGCCTGAATAGCGGGGGTCGGTCCCGTGAGGACCGATTATACGCCCCGCCCGCCCGAAGTGACAGACCCCGCCGGCAGGCAAGCGCCGTAGGCTCTCTTCGAACAAAGTGAGGCCCGGCGGCCCACGGCGCGTCCCAGCTGCACCCAGCCGCCCCGTCTTGGGGCGTCGGATCGTCAGTCCTACCGGGCAATGGAGGCGCCGGGCGCGAGCGCAGTATGGAGTGCGGCGGCCTTGACGCCGCTTTGGATCGCATACGACCAGGCTAAGCCAAAGCGGCGATGACTCGCCGCACTCCCAAAGGCGCGGTCCGCCTGTCGCGCGGGTAGCACCCAGGCCGGCCCGGCCGGGGGGGCGAAAGGTCGATGGACACGAATGGTAGATAAGACAACAAATCCTCTATTCGTGAGATCATCCTCCATTCGTGCCATTCGTGTCGATCCCCTATGCATCGAGTGGGAGGCTCGCGGTGGGGCAAAGACGTGGCTACAAACGCTGTAGCCACGGCATCAGGCGGCGCGGATGGCCGAGGCCAGTGCGAGTCGTAGGCTCTCCCCGAACGCAGCGAGGCCCGGCGGCAGAGGGGATGGCATCTCTCCCTCACCGCCGGGCCTCGCATGGCTCGAAGAGAGCCTACGGTCTCCGGTAGGTCTACCGCCGCCGGCGCAGGGCCAGGCCGGCCAGGGCCAGCAGGGCCAGGCTTGCCGGCTCGGGGACGGCGAAGTTGGCGCTGGTCTTGCCCCAGTTGCTCAGCAGGATGCTCAGGTCGCGGTCGTCGACGATGCCGTCGCTGTTGTAGTCGCCCTGCAGCCAGGTGGCCTCGGCGCCGGTGAAGCCCCAGCAGGCCAACACCCAGCCCAGGTCGCGGTCGTCGACGCGCCCGTCGAGGTTGCTGTCGCCCATCAGCCGGGCGGACGCGAAACCGCCGGCCAGTGTCATCACACTGCGGGCGGGGATGGTGAAGCTCACCTGCCCGGCGGTGGCCTGCAGGTCGGCCAACTGGGCGAAGTTCTCGGACGCGCTGGTGCGGAAGACCTGGTAGCGGTTGACGCCGAACAGCTCGGGCATGTCGATGGTGAGGTCCTCGGCGGTGTTCTTCATGTTCACCAGGACCATGGTGAGCGTCTCGTCCTCGTCGTGGACGTAGGCGCTGACGTTAAGGGCGTTGGGCGTGTCGTACTGGTTGGCGCCGCCGACCGAGGCGGTGCCGTTGGCGAAGGCGGCCTCGATCCGCCGGGCGCCGGGGCGGACGTATCGGCTGAACTGCTTGAAGGCGGAGTACTTCTTGCTCTGCTCGGGGTCGGCCAGCTGGCTTTCGCCGACCAGGTCGTGCGAGCTGGGCACCGAGCCGCCAACATTGACGAACTGCCAGTAGACGTACGCGCTGGCGTGGCCGTGCACGAGGGCGTTGTGCATCTTGAGGGCGACGTTGATCGCCTGGTTCCAGCTGCCGTCGCCGTCGCCGGTCTCGCCGAACCAGATGCCCTTGCCGTCGTTCTTGACGCCCGGCGGGCGGTGCCAGCCCCACTCGTTGGGTACCACCTCATCGGCCCCGTGGTAGAAGCCGGCCACGTTCTTGTTGGCGCCCTGGTCCACGCCGTTGTAGTAGTTGGCGACGTAGTAGTCCAGGAAGTCGATCAGCGTGCGGTCGGAGTGATTCTTGACGCCCTTGATCATCTCGTTCTGGCGCCAGAGGTTGTAGGGGTTGCTGGGGTTGGCGGCGAAGTTGGCCACGTCCGGGCCCATCACCTTGGTCTGGACGCCGAACTGCTGCCAGGCGGTCTTGACGCTCTTGAGGGCCATGGCGTACTGGTTGAAGTCGGTGTTGCCGTGCTGGTTGAGGACGAAGGTCATCGAGTCGAAGGGGTTCTCGTAGGTCGACTCGTTCTGCAGGCTGATGGTGTACATGGGCACGCCGTAGCGGGCCTCAAAGCCGGTGACCCAGCTGGCGACGTACTTGCCGTACTGGTCGAGTGTCCAGGCGTCCTCGGTCTTGAGCCGCCCGCCGATGCTCGCGCCGGTGGGCCGGCCGGGGTTGAGCCACGGCACGTGCATGTTGCTCAGCCAGGGCGTGGGGTAGGCGGCCGTGACGCCCACGAAGTCCTTGCTGTTGCCGGTGGGGCCCTTCATCCAGTGCGGCGGGCTCCAGATGGCGCCGGTCATGCGGGCGCGATCGGGCTCCAGGGCGTTCTGCTGGAGCCACTGGCCGAACTCGCCGTAGACCTTGACCTCGTCGATGCCGAAGTTCATCTTGGACAGGTTGATGTCCATGTTGTTGGTCAGGGCGACTGGCGTGGCGTAATCGCTGGAGGAGTAGACCAGCACCTCCTTGCGCATGTCCATGCGGATGATGTTGAGGCCCAGGTCGCGATAGGCCTGCCGGAAGGCGTCGGTGCGGTAGACGGCCCGGGCGCCGCTGTCCCACTGGGCCAGGCTGGTGCCCCAGCCCTCGATGACCTGCTCGGTCTGGCCGCTGAAGGTGGTGATGGTCTGCCCGGCCAGGCACAGCGAGGGGGCCAGGACGATCGCGAGCAGGAGAGAGAGAGTACGCCGACGGCTCATGAGACATCTCCTTGGCAGGTGGGAGGAGGCGGCCACGGTCCGGCGCATTCCCGGCCGGCAGCCGGGAAACGCAGGGGCCTCCTGATGCCCCTATTATACACGCGATGCCCATTTGCGGAAGGGGCTTTCCGCCCCGCCCAGGGACGAAGCCGCCCGAGCGTGGCCTGGCCGCGGCGGGGCCAGGGGCAGGCCGTAGGGTGTGCAGGTTCTGACCGTAGCGCAGCGGAGGACAGGTCCTGCACACGCCGCGATGGCGCCCGAGCCGTCCATGCCACGGCCACCGCCGAGGTCCCGTGTGCAGAACCGCTCCGCTTCGCTTCGCGAACCTGCACACCCTACTAGACCGGCCAGCCTACAATGTTAGGTTGTCAGTGGTTCAATGGGCAGTACTTTGTCAGGGGGATGAGCCATGGCGCGGTCG
>JAWLCG010000377.1:0-4686 GCA_041687295.1 Phycisphaerae bacterium
GTCATCGACCACGCCGTTGGCGTCGAAGTCGCCCATGGCGAAAGTGGCCGACGACGCGCCCCAGTTGCCCAGGACGATGTTCAGGTCGCGGTCATCGACTACGCCGTCATTGTTGGCGTCGCCGGGCATCGCGGGGACCTCGTCGGGGACGAGGAAGTCGTAGGTGATGTAGCTGGTGTTCCAGGCGGCGGGCACTTCGTAGACGTCGAACTCAGCGCCCTGGTCGACCCAGTTGGGGGCCCCGATGCTGAAGGTGCGGAACTCGCCGGGGACGTTGCCCGACAGGGGCGCGCCGGTGGCGGGGTCGCCCGACCACTTGATCAGCATGACGTTCTGCCCGTTGCCCAGGCAGAACTGAGCGTTGTCGGGGCCACCGACGCTCATGAAGGTCGGGTCCTGGGCCTTGATCCAGGCGGTCGAGTCGGCGATGCTCCACCAGCCGTCCATCCTGAGACGGGGACGGGCGGCCCACTGCCAGGTCATGGCGTTGGTGGCGAAGCAGTTGTTGGTGTAGTAGCCCGGGGGCCGGCCGATGATGGCCAGGCCATGGTTCGTGTTCATGTCCGCCTGCCAGCCCTGAATGACGGTGCTGGGGATGCGGGCGTAGAACATCCTCTCGGCCACCACACTGCCGTCCACGCCGGTGACGTAGAGATCCTCGGTGGGAATCCCCAGGCCAACGGGGTCATTGTCCAGGACGGCGATCGGCTCGCCCCAGAACCAGTCGTCGAAGCCGGGACCGGCCAGCGCGGAACTGGCCAGAACAGCCACAACCAACAGCGAGAAAGCGAACTTCTTCACAGTACATCCTCCATAAGGCGTTTAGAACTGATACGGCACGAACTGAAAAACCAAACAACGGCACAACCACACCTGGGAACCGAATTGCATCTAGGTGCACCGCTGCAACAGTGCCTGCATTATCACCGGTTTTTCGGATATCCGCAAGGGGGAATCTCAGGCAAGGATACGACGATAGCCTTCAGGCAAGGCCTCGGCTTGGGGGTCAGCGCCTTGCGCAGTACAGGGCCAGGCCGATGCTGGGGTTCGGCGCAAGATCCCCGGTGGCGCGGCCCCGGGGGCTGCCAGAGGGCCCCGTCAGACCGGTCAGCCCTGAACGCGGGACACCTGGAGATGCCGGACGACGAAATCCAGGGTTTGGCGGATGTGCTCGTCCCAGTAGGCCCAGTTGTGGGCGCCGGGGTGCTCGGCGTACTCGGCCGGGTAGCCGAGCTGCTCGAGGTGCTCGCGGAAGGCGCGGTTGTGCTCGAGCAGGAAGTCCTCGACGCCGCAGTCGAACCGCAGGGCGGGCCGATCATCCCGGCCCACGAGGCGCTCGGCCAGGGCGAAGCAGTCGTAAGGCCCGCCGCGGGGCGTCTCGCCCAGGATGTGGTCGTGGGGGCCGGTGGCGCCGTCGCGGGGTTTGTGGCCGAAAGCCAGGGCGCCCGAATGGCTTACGCCGACCGAAAAAACGTCGGGGTTCTTCAGGGCCAGCATGAACGCCCCGTAGCCGCCCATGCTCAGGCCAGCGACGGCCCGGCCCGCGCGCTCGGGGCGGGTGGGGAAGGTGGCGTCGACGAAACCCACCACGTCCTGGACCATGTGGTCCTCGTAGGCCAGGCCCGCCCCGCCGGTCGGGGCGTTGACGTAGAAGCTGCGGTGCCCGTCGGGCATGACGACGATCAGCCCGAGGCCCGACACGTAGCGCTCGAGGGAGGTCCGCCGCTGCCAGGCCGTGTGGTTGTCGCTCAGACCGTGCAGCAGGTACAGCACCGGCCAGGGCCCCCGGCCCATGCCTTCAGGGACGATCACGTCCATCCCCGAGTCCTTGCCGATCGCCTTGCCCTTGAACTCGCAGTGCAGCAGCGCCATGGACCTTCTCCTTTTTGCCTGCGCCGAGTCTGTCGATGCGCCCTACCCCCCGGCGGCCGTCCGCCGGGCGGTCCGCTCGCGGAGGTAGGCGTCGATGAACATCTGAATGTCGCCGTCGAGGACCTTGTCCGGGTTGAAGGTCTCCACGTCGGTGCGGTGGTCCTTCACCCGCCGATCGTCCAGTACGTACGAGCGGATCTGGTTGCCCCAGGCGATCTGGCCCTTGTCGCCGTAGAGCTTGGCCAACTCGCCGTCACGCTTGCGCTGCTCGAGCTCGTAGAGCTTGGCCATCAGCATCTTGCGGGCGATGGCGCGGTTCTGGTGCTGCGACCGCTCGTTCTGGCACTGCACGACGAGGTTGGTCGGCTCGTGCGTCAGGCGGATGGCGCTGGAGGTCTTGTTGACGTGCTGGCCGCCGGCGCCGCTGGCGCGGTAGACGTCCTCGCGGACCTCCTTGTCCCAGTCGATCTCGACCTCGACATCGTCCAGCTCGGGCATGACGGTGACGGCGGAAAAGCTCGTCTGCCGCTTGTTGTCGGCGTTGAACGGGCTGGGCCGCACCAGCCGATGCACCCCCCGCTCGCACGAGAGGTAGCCGTAGGCGTAGGGCCCGCGGACGAGCAGGGCGGCGCTCTTGATGCCCGCCTCCTCGCCCGGGACGTTGTCGAGCTCCTCGACCTCGTAGCCGTTCCGCTCGAAGTAGCGCAAGTACATGCGCAGCAACATCTCGGCCCAGTCCTGCGCGTCGGTGCCCCCGGCGCCGGCCTGGATGGAGAAGTAGCAGTCGTTGCGGTCGTGCGGACCGTTGAGCAGCGTCGCCAGCTCCAACCGATCGACCCGACCGGCCAGGGCGTCGACCCCCGCGTCGATCTCCTCGAACGTCTCGGCGTCGGCCTCGGCCTCGGCCAGCTCGTGCAGCGTCAGCAGATCCTCGGCCTGCTGGGCGGCCTGGCGGTAAGGCTCGACGATGGCCTTGGCGGCCTTGAGCTCAGCCACGATCTTCTGGGCCTGCTCGGGGCGGTCCCAGAAGTCGCCGGCCGTCATCTTCTGCTCGATCGCGGCGATCTCCTCCTGGCGGCTCGGGACGTCAAAGGGAGTCCCGGATGGTCAAGATCCGGGCCTGCAGGGCTTCCAGTATTTCGGCAAGGTTTTCGCGTACCATAGTCCCCTCAGTGTAGACCGGGTCAACCGCCGCCGCAACGTCCTGCCCCTACATTGAGGCCGGCCGACGGCAATTCCCCGCCCCTCCTACGCCCCGGCCAGCCGCCGAGTTCCCCGCCAACCCCCCGCCCGCGAGTACCGTGCCTCTGCCGGAGCGGGGCCCTCGAATTGGGTTCGTTTCCTCACCGGCAACTCTCCCTAACCCCCATCAGCCGCATCGCTTGCCCGATTCCGAATTGGCTTCGTTTCGTCAGTCCCTCCCCCGCCCGCACTGGAACCGGCCGCTGCCGCCGACGCCCCACCTACCGGGCAGGCCTTGTGGCGAGGGGCGAAGGAGTCGCCAGTTCGGCCGCAAGGCTTCCAAGCCTCAATTGGGTTCGTTTCCCCACGGAGCATTCGAATGCAACATCCTCATGAATAGTCACTTGCACCAGACTCAATTGGGTTCGTTTCGTCGCCGCCCCGTATGGACCGGACGGCGCCCGCTCCCCGTCCCGTCACGCCAATAGTTACGATTCGCGCCTCCCCTTGTGCTCTTCCGGGCCCGCCAATGACGGGGGCAAGAGCAAGCGCCTGGCCCAGGGGGTGTGGGACGGAAAAGGTTTGCTGGACTGAAAAGATTCCTGACCCTTCTTCCCCTCAGCCGACCGCCCCACCACCGGGCGCCTTCAGACCTTGCGCATATTTCCCCCCTTGACGCCCCGCCCGGCCCATCAGACAATGGTACCAAGCCCGCAACCCCGGGGCGGGGGCCCTGGCGCGGAGCCGTCCTCAGGGGAGTCACCGCATGCACCGCCGAACCGCCGCGCACCTCACCGTCGCCTGCCTCCCGCACCCCCGGCGTCTGGCTGGCCTGCTGGCGTGTCTGCTGGTCGGCCTGGGCACGAGCCAGGCCTTGGCTAACGAACTGACCCTCACCACGGACTGGGCCTTTGGCGGAACCATTGCCTATGGCCGAGTGCGCGTGACCAACGGCGCAACCGTCACTATCGGTCGCGCCGGCGACGGGCCCGTTGGGCCCGAGATCCATGGCCTTACCGTTGAGGACGGCGCCACAGTGGAGTTCCTGAGCGGAGTGGTAGGGCACTACGGGTGCTACATCGAGGCGGGGAGCACCCTTACTGTCCGGGGCGGACACTGGCACGGCGGGCTGCCCGTCAACGCCTATACCAGCGGGACGGTCAACATCCATGGGGGCTCATTTGGCTGGCCCATGCCTGGCGACGGGCGAACCGGGGGAGCCTGGCTGATCCGACTGAATTCACCCGAGGCCGAGATCAACGTCTACGGTACGGACTTCGACTGGCACCCAGACATGGAGGTCTGGGCGAGCGCGTTGGGCTGCAGGCTGGAGGGCGGGTCGGAGTTCTCGCTCGTCATCTGGAACTACGATGATGACGGGAATCCCATCCCACTGGTGGGCACGCTCCAGGGCGACCACTTCCACATCCAGCCCGTCCCGGAGCCGGCAACGCTGGCCCTGCTGGCGATCGGGGCGTTGGTCCTGCGGCGGCGGGGGCGCACCTCATCCGCCGCGGCCGGCTGAGGGCAGGGCTCTCACAATGAAATGGGTGGGAAAGCTGTCAGGAACCGTTTCTTCCCTATACCGTTTGCCTATCGGACGTGCGGGCAACCTTGGCCCGGGCACAGGTG
>JAWLCG010000378.1:0-4668 GCA_041687295.1 Phycisphaerae bacterium
ATTGGTCCCTGAGAGTGGATCGGCCCCAGCGGCCCGGGCGCCCCGACGGCGGCGCGACCGGGACTGGGACCGGCGATTGTAGGCTCTGGCCCACCGTCACGGCAAGCGCCACGCGGCGCGGGCCGAGCAGAACCCACTGCGTCGTCTTGTCGGAGAGAGTGCTTTGACCCCCGAAGAGAACAAACGCGGGAACGTCGTGGCCCTGGCAGGCCTGGCGGTACAGACCGCCCTGGCCCTGCTGCTGGCGATCGTCTGGCTGCTGACCGGCTCCAGCGCAGCGATGATGGTCTTTCTCCTGGTGGTCGGGGGAATCCCCCTCTGGATCACCACGGCCATCGTTTTCTACGCCCGCCACCTGGCCGATGTGGAGGCGATGGAGCTGGACGAGTTGGGGCGCTCCGAGCGCTCCAGCGCGATCTTCGGCGAGGAGCTCGCCGAGATGCGCCTCGCCCAGCGCCGCCTGAAGTGGGTCAACCGCTTCGTCCTGCCCGGCACGACGCTGCTGCTGGCGGGCTACGCGCTGGCCTGGGCTTTCGTGCTGGGCCAGGCCGTGGTGGAGGGCAACGTCCGCCTGGACGCCGCCGGCGAGCCGCTGCACTGGGGCTTCTTCGCCCTGGGCGGGGCGTTCGTGGCCTTCCTGTTCAGCCGCTACGCCCTGGGCATGGCCAAGCTGCCCGCCTGGCGGCTGCTGCGGGCGGGCGGGGGCTACCTGACCCTGGCCAGCCTGGCCAGTGCGGTGCTGGCGGCGCTGTTCTTCCTGCACCACGTCAACGTCACGGTGCTCGACCGGGCGGTCCTCTACGCCCTGCCGGCCGTGCTGGGGCTGCTGGGCGCCGAGTGGGTGCTGAACTTCGTCATGGACTTCTACCGCCCGCGCTCGGCCGGCGCCGAGCAGCGGCCCAGCTTCGAGAGCCGCCTGGCGGGCCTGCTGAGCACGCCCGGCTCGATCGCCCACTCGATCGCCGACGCCCTGAACTACCAATTCGGCTTCGAGGTCTCGGGCACATGGTTCTACCAGCTGCTCCAGAAGGCCGTCGTGCCGCTGATTCTGCTGGGCGTGGTGGCGCTGCTTGCGCTGTCGATGATCGTGATCGTCGAGCCGGGCCAGCGGGCCATCGTGCTGACCTGGGGCCAGCTGGCCGCCGCCGACGCCGGCGAGCCGGCGCCGACGCTCGAGCCGGGCATCCACCTCAAGGCGCCCTGGCCCGTGCAGACCGCCGACGTGATCGACGTCGACCGCATCCGCAGCCTGCGGGTGGGCGTCAGCGACGAGCGCGAGCAGACCGGCGAGGTCGTCAACGGCGTCCACCTGTACCTCTGGAAGCAGGAGCACGGCGGCTGGCAGGAGAGCAACCTGCTGGTCGCCCGCCGCGAGCAGGCCATCGACTCGGCGCCGCAGGCGGCCACGCTGGCCGAGCCGGGCGAGGCCGGCACCCCCCGCACGCAGGGGCTCAACACGCCCCGGGCGGTGGGCTTCATGCGGGTGGTGCTCGACGTGCATTTCCGCGTGAGCGACCCTTACGAGTACCGCTACCGCGTCCGCGACCCCGAGGCCCTGCTGCGTGACATCTGCAACCAGGAGCTGCTGGAGTACGTCGCGACCGAGAGCGTCGACAGCCTGCTGTCCACGCAGCGCGACACGATCGCCGCCGACCTGCACCGGACCATCGCCGCCCAGGCCCAGCCGCTGGGGCTGGAGATCGTGACCGTGGCCCTGCAGGGCATCCACCCGCCGCCGGAGGTGGCCGAGGCCTTCGAGAACAAGATCCAGGCCGACCGCCAGGCCGAGGGGCTCCGCCTGACCGCCCGGGCCGCCCGGCAGAGCGAGTTGGCCGGGGTGGCCGGCTCCAGCGAGTTCGCCGAGCGGTTCGCCGAGGCCATCCGCCGCCGCAACCGCCTCAACGAGCAGGGCGAGAGCGACACGGAGCTCGCCGCCATCAACGAGCTGCTCGAAACCATGCTCCGCCAGCAGGCCCGAGGCCGGGCGCGCAGCATCGTCAACGAGGCGCTGGCCTACCGCTGGACGCGGGCCAACGCCGAGCGGGGCCGGGTGATCCGCTTCCAGAAACAGCTGGAGGCCTACCACGCCGCCCCCCGCTTCTACCAGCTCCACTGGCAGCTGGACGTGCTGGCCGAGGGGCTCGCCGACGTGCAGAAGTACGTCCTGGGCGTGCCCAAGGACCGCCTGGAGATCCGCAGCCCCGAGCAGCGCCGCGCCGTCGGCACGGGCCTGAACGTCACCGACTGACACCGACCCCCCCAAGGGATCCACGTGAGGACGCCTGACATGAGTCGAAAGAACGTACTGCGAACCCTCATCGCCGTCGCCCTGGCCGTGCTGATGCTGGGCTACATGCTGACCTACCAGGTCCGCTTCACCGAAGTGGCCGTCGTGACGACCTTCGGCCGGCTCGAGCCCGAGCCGGTGGGCGCGGGGCTTCACTTCCGCCTGCCCCCGCCGGTACAGCGCGTGGTCAAGTACGACCGCCGCGTGCAGCACTTCGAGGACGTCTACGAGCAGGCCCAACTCGCCGACGGCCAGACGCTGCTGATGAGCGTCTACGTGCTGTGGCAGGTGGACGACCCGCTGCGGTTCCGCGCCAACGTCGGGCCCGACCTGACCGAGGGCGAGAACTACATCCGCGCGATCGTCCAGGACGCCAAGAAGAGCGTCATCGGCCAGCACACGATGGAGCACTTCGTCTCGCTGGACGCCAGCGACGTGCGCCTCGGGCAGATCGAGCAGGAGATCCTGGCCAACGTGGGCCCGCAGCTGGCCGAGCTCTACGGCATCGACGTCCAGCAGGTGGGCATCCGCCGCATCGGCCTGCCCGAGATCGTCTCGACGGCCGTGCTGGACAACATGCGCAAGGAGCGCGAGGAGAAGGCCCAGGCCGCCCGCTCCCGCGGCAAGAGCGACGCCGAGGCCATCATCAGCCAGGCCCAGTCCATCGCCCGGCAGATCGAGAGCTTCGCCCGCGCCAAGGCCGAGGAGATCCGCGCCCAGGGCGACGCCGAGGCCGCCGAGTACTACCGCCTCTACGGCGACGACGAGGGCTTTGCGATGTTCCTCCGCCGCATGGAGTTCCTGCGCGAGGCCCTCAAGGCCAAGGGCATGTTCATCCTGGACGGCTCGCAGTGGGACCGCAGCTTCGGCTGGTTCCGCGAGCCGCCCACCGTTCGCGACGTCGAGCAGGACAACGCTCCGGTCGCCCAGCCGGCCGAGCAGCCCGCCCCCAGCGTCTCCGGGAGGTAACCCATGGCCCACGACCACAACCACAACCACGATCACGGCCACGGCGTCGCCTGCTGCGGCGGCCCGGGCCACGGTGAAGACTCAGCCCCGATGACCCACGAGGGGCTCGACCCCGCCAGCGCCTCGCTGTCGGACGCGCTGCACGTGAGCTTCCGCGTGCTCAGCGTCATCATGCTGGGCCTGCTGGCGGCGTTCCTGCTCAGCGGGCTGTTCATCGTCGGGCCCGACGAGCGGGCCGTCGTGCTCCGCTTCGGCCAGATCGTCGGGGCCGAGGACGGCGGGCGCGGCAAGGTGCTGGGCGAGGGCTTCCACTTCAGCTGGCCCTGGCCGATCGACCGCAAGGTCAAGGTGCCCACCAGCGAGCAGAAGGCCCGCATCCACAGCTTCTGGTTCCAGCAGTTCCCCGAGGACGCCACGCGGACCCTCGAGGAGACCCCTCCGCGGGCGGCGGGCATCCGCCCCGGTGCCGACGGGGCGCTGATGACCGGCGACAAGGGCCTGATCCACGTGCGCTGGGCCTGCAGCTACCGCGTGCCGCCCAGCGACCCCAACGCCATTCTCGACTACGTGAGCAATGTCTCGCGGGTCGAGGAGGTGCTGGCGTGGGCGATCGAGAACGCCTCGATCCAGGCGGCCGCCACCCGCTCGCTCGAAGAGATCAACCGCACGGGCGTGGAGGCCTTCACCGAGCAGGTCCGCCAGCGGGCCCAGGAGATCCTCCGCGACGAGCTGGCTACGGGCATCCGTATCAGTTCGCTGACGATGGAGAACACCCCGCCGCTGCAGACGCTGCAGGCGTTCAACCAGGTGATCATCGCCGAGCAGCAGGCCTCGACCGAGCGGACCGAGGCCCATCGCCAGGCGACCGAGCGACTCACCGAGGTGGCTGGGCCCAACGCCCTGGCCATCAAGGAGGCCATCGACACCTATGACGCCGCCCTGATCGACGCCCAGACCGAGCAGGCGGCCCAACGCTACGCCGCCCTCGGCCAGCTGCTGACGGCCGAGAACACCAAGGGCGCCGTCGCCGAGATCCTCAACGACGCCGAATCCTACCGCGTCAACGTCGTCGAGCGGGCCCGCCAGCAGCAGGACACCTTCGCCAGGCTGCTGCGGCAGTACAAGCAGAACCCCCAGCTGTTCATCGCCCGCGAGTGGTCCCAGGCCGCCCAGGACATCCTCGGCAACGACCGCATCCTCAAGAGCTACGTGCCCAACGATGTCCACTTCGTGCTGTACGTCAACCAGGACCCCGAGCTGATCGACGACCTGCGCCGCAGGGAGGCCGTCGACCTCGACGCCCGCGTCAAGGCCGAGGAGCAGCGCCGCATCCAACGCGCCCGCAGCGGCCTGCGAGCCCTGGACGAGTAGGATGTAGGCCGGGGGGGGGGGGGGCGGGGGGCCCGCCCCCC
>JAWLCG010000379.1:0-4662 GCA_041687295.1 Phycisphaerae bacterium
CCTGCGCTGGGGCAGTCCGGCTGCCGATCGAAATCGAAGGGAGCCTAGGGCCCTTACCGCCGGCGGCGGAGCAGGGCCAGGCCGCCCAGGCCCAGCAGGCTCAGCGAGGCCGGCTCGGGCACGACCTGCTCGAAGGCGGCGTACCAGTTCTCGGCGAGCTTCTGGTCGCCCCTCTGGTTGGGGTGCACCCAGTCGACGGTGTGGCTCGTGGAGTAGACGGGGTTGCTGATCCAGCCCGGCGAGTGGTCGACCGGGACGACGGGCGACTGCAGCGTGCTCATCTCGGTGGCCAGGTCGCGGTAGGCCTGGCGCATGGCCGGGAAGGGGTTCCACTCCTGGAACGGCAGGCCCAGCAGGACGATGACGTCGGGGTTCTGGGCCCGCAGCAGGTTGATCATGTCGCGGTGGGCGTCGACGTTGCGCTGGATGGCATTGGTCTCGCCCGAGCCGTTGGTGCCCAGCAGGAACATGGCCACGTCCGGCGGGGCCTCGTAGCCGTTCAGCCAGCCGGGCAGGCTCGAGAGGATGCTCCAGCTGGTCCAGCCCCAGTGGCCCTCGTGGTCGCGGTCGAAGGGGATGCCCTTGTAGTCGGGCCAGGAGGGGTCGCCGTTGAAGCCGCCGGTCATCGAGCCGATCATGTCGAACTCGATGCCCGAGTCGACCATCATCTTCCAGAAGGGGTAGCGCCAGCTGTAGGTCGGGGCGTGCTGCCCGCCGCCCTGTCGGCCCTGGGTGATCGAGTCGCCGATCTGCACGATCCGCAGAGGCTCGGCCTGGCTGATGCCGGCCAGCAGGGCCAGCAGCACGCAACCGCTGACCAGAGAAAGTCGCAACGTCATCGGAGCACCTCCAGATAGGGTGGCTGAGCCGCCACACGCCATGTCAGACCCGACCGCCCCTCATCGAACATGAGGGACACATGCGAACTCCGCCCCGCCCCGGCATCTGTGCTGGACCCGGAGGAGGCGCTGCCGTCTAAGGGTCACGGCCCGGGAACGAACGCCCCAGGCCAACTCATTCGAGCCTAACACGGGTTGGCCCATCCGTCAACCCGTCCATCGGGCGGTTGCCCCGCCGGCGCGGGTCACTACAATCGGGGCAGAACCCCAGGCCGCGCAAAGGAGCCCGCCATGTCCGACGCCTACCGTGACGCCTCGCTGCCCCTCGCCCAGCGCGTGGACGACCTGCTGGGCCGCATGACCCTCGCCGAAAAGGTCGGCCAGCTCAACCAGGTGCCCGACCGCCCGCCCTGGTCCGACCGCATCGAGCAGCTGGCCCGCGACGGGCAGGTGGGCTCTCGGCTGCTGGCCAGCAGCGCCTACGCCGGCAGCGATCCGCAGAACCTCTCCAGCGTCGAGGCCCTCAACGCCGTCCAGCGGGTGGCCGTCGAGCAGAGCCGCCTGGGCATCCCGCTGATCCACGGGCGCGACGTCATCCACGGCTTCCGCACGATCACGCCGATCCCGCTGGCCCAGGCCGCCAGCTGGGACGCCGCGCTCGTCGAGGCCGCCAACCGCGACGCCGCCCGCGAGGCCACCGCCGCGGGGGTCCACTGGACCTTCGCGCCGATGGTCGACATCGCCCGCGACGGGCGCTGGGGCCGAATCGCCGAGGGCTACGGCGAGGACCCCCACCTGGCCGGCGTGATGGCCGCCGCCGCCGTGCGGGGCTTCCAGGGGCCGAACCTCGCCGACGGCCAGAGCCTGCTGGCCTGCGCGAAGCACTACGTCGGCTACGGGGCGGCCGAGGGCGGGCGCGACTACAACGCCACCGAGATCAGCGACACCACACTGCGGAACGTCTACATCCCGCCCTTTGCCTCGGCCGTGGCGGCCGGCTGCGGCTCGGTGATGAGCGGCTTCCACACCATCGGCGGCGAGCCGACCTCGGGCAGCCATTACCTGCTGACCGAGCTGCTCAAGGGCGAGCTGGGCTTCGGCGGCTTCGTCGTGAGCGACTGGGGCTCGGTGTGGCAGCTGATGGACCAGGGCCTGGCCGCCGACCGCCGCGAGGCCGCCGAGCTTGGCTTCACCGCCGGCGTGGACATGGACATGTGCTCGGAGGTGTACCTCGAGCACCTCGTCGCCGCCGTCGAGGCTGGGCGGGTCAGCCGAGAGCGCCTCGACGACGCCGTGCGGCGGATCCTTCACGCCAAGTTCGCCCTGGGCCTGTTCGAGCACCCCTACACCGACACGGGCCGGGCCGCGAAGGTCATCCTGGCCCCTGAGCACCGCGCGCGGGCGCGGCAGCTGGCCGCCGAGTCGATCGTGCTGCTGAAAAACCGCGACGGCGTGCTGCCGCTGGCGGCGGACCTCAAGCACATCGCCCTGGTCGGCCCGCTGGCCGAGACGACCGGGTCGCTGCTGGGCTGCTGGGCCCCCGGCGGCCGGGCCGAGGACGTCGTCAGCCTCCGCCAGGGCCTCCAGGCCGCCACCGACGCGGAGATCTTCTGCAACACCGACCAGGCCGACGTGATGATCAACCTCGCCCGCAAGTCCGACCTGGTGGTGCTGGCCCTGGGCGAGCACTCCTGGCGCAGCGGCGAGAACCAGTGCATCCAGACCCTCGCGCTGCCCGAGGGGCAGGAGCCGCTCATCGAGGCGCTGGCCCGCCAGGGCAAGCCGCTGGTGGTGGTCATCTGCGCCGGTCGGCCCATCGCCTGCCCGCTGGCCGAGCGGCTCGCCGACGCGGTGCTGTTCGCCTGGCACGGCGGCGTCGAGGCCGGCCATGCCCTCGCCGACGTGCTGACCGGCAAGACAAGCCCCGCCGGCCGACTGCCCGTCAGCGTGCCCTCCAGCGTCGGGCAGGTGCCCATCCACTACAACCGCCTCCGCTTCGGCCGGTGGCAGAACCCCAAGGATGGCCGGTACATCGACGGACCCACCGAGCCGCTCTACCCGTTCGGCTTCGGCCTGAGCTACACCAGCTTCGCCTACGACGATCTGCGGGTCTCCCCCGAGCGGGCGGGCCTCGGCCAGACGGTCGAGGTGTCCGTCCAGCTGACCAACACGGGCGGCCGCGAGGGCACCGAGCTGGTGCAGCTGTACGTCCGCGACTGCGTCGCCCAGATCGTTAGGCCGGAGCGGGAACTCAAGGCCTTCGCCCGCGTCACGCTGGGCCCGGGCCAGAGCCGGCGGGTGAGTTTTCCGCTGGGCTTCGAGCAGCTCAGCTACAGCGGCCGGGACGGCCAGCGGCGCCTGGACGCCGGCGAGTTCCTCGTCTGGGTCGGCCCCGACAGCCGAGCGACCCTCCAGGGCCGATTCGAGATCGTGCAGTGCAAAGGTGGGGCTGCGCTTACGCTGCGCCCCAGCCTATGAAAACGGCCCGCGCTGTAGGCTGGGGCGCAGCGGAGCGAAGCCCCACCTTCGCCGGTGCCTCCCGAGCCCGCACGTCCGATGGTCCAATGGCCCGGTTGTCGATTGCACCGGCCAGGGCGGGGGCGTACTGTGGAGGCATGGACGGCGAGCAGATCAAGCATCGGTTCTGGACGGCGGAGCTGGCGGGCGAGTCGGTGGAGTTGGAGTCGGCCGAGGCCCATCACGCGCTGCACGTGCTTCGGCTGAAGGTGGGCTCGGCGGTGGAGCTGTTCGACGGGCGGGGCCGATGGGCGGCTGGGCGGATCGCGGCGGCGCGGCGCGACCGGGCGACGGTGGCCCTGGAGGCGGTGCACGGGCCGATCGAACGGCCCGCGCCGCGGGTGCACGTGGCCTTCGCGGCCCCCAAGGGCAAGCGGCTGGACTGGCTGCTGGAGAAGGCGGCCGAGCTGGGGGCGGCGAGCCTTCAGCCCCTCCGCACCGCCCGCAGCGTGGCCGAGCCAGCCGGCGAGTCGGCGCGGCGGCGGTTCGAGGCGCTCTGCGTCTCGGCCATCCGCCAGAGCCGCCAGGTCCACCTGCCCGAGATCCGCCAGGGCGTGCCCCTGTCGGACCTGCTGGCCGTCGGACCGGCCGGCCGCGGGCTCATCGGCCACGGCGGGCCCGACGCGGAGCCCCTGGCGACGGCCCTGGCCGATCGGCCCGCCGAGCTGACGCTGCTGGTCGGCCCCGAGGGCGGCTGGACCGACGCCGAGCGGGCCGACGCGGCGGCGGCCGGCTTCGCCCCGGTCCGCCTGGGACGCTCCGTCCTCCGCACCGAGACCGCCGTCGTCGCCCTGCTGGCCGCCACGATCGCCCTGACCGAGCGGCAGTAGACTGTCCACGGCTCGCGCGCCCGTCCACTACGCGTGCGCGCTCCCACCCAAGCCCACGGATTGCCATCCGTGGGCATCGGGCCGGGCCGTGCGTCTGGCGGCCCAACGCGCCCGCTCGTCCGAAGCGCAGACGCTGCAGCGGGTCCGCCCCCGAGCCAAAGCGGCGTCAAGGCCGCCGCACTCCATACGGCGCTCGCGGCCTGCGCCTCCATCGGTTGATGCGACTGACGAGCAGGCGCCGGAAGACGTGGCTACAAACGCCGTGAGCCTATCCGATAATTCAGGGCCACGGCAAACCGGCCGAGCCGACCGAGCCCGGCCCAGCCGGTTCGAAGCCCCGAAGGGGCGCCAGTTTTTATCCGGGGGCGTAAGTCCCAGGAATAGCGAAGCTTATGCATAGAGCCCCGAAGGGGCGGCAGTGCCGTACCGTGCCGCACTGCCGCCCCTTCGGGGCTCGGGGCCTTGGGCACGCGGGT
>JAWLCG010000380.1:0-4656 GCA_041687295.1 Phycisphaerae bacterium
CTGCTGGCCGGCGGCCGACACGCTGCCGCCTGGGTCGAGCGGCGGCGGGGCAGCCGGCGAGTGGTCTGCCTCACCGTCGCCCCGTGGAGCCGCGACGGCCTGGCCGGCGAGGAGGCGGCCCGCACCGTGCGGCAGTTCGCCCAGGCCGACCTGGCCGAACTCGACACCCGCCACTACGCCTGGTGGGCCGACTACTGGCCGGCGAGCTTCCTCTCGCTGCCGGACACGCGGCTGGAGGGGTTCTACTGGCTGCAGATGTACAAGCTCGCCTCGGCCACGCGCCCGGGCCGGCCGCCCATCGACCTGATGGGCCCCTGGACCCGCCGGACGGTCTGGGCCCTGCTGTGGTGGAACCTCAACGTCCAACTCAGCTACTGGCCGGTCTACACCAGCAACCGTTTGGCGCTGGGCGAATCGCTGCTGGACACCCTCGACGCCCACGTCGAGAACCTCATCGCCAACGTGCCCGCCCAGTGGCGGCACGACTCGGCCGGCATCAACCGGATCACCAGCTACGACTGCCGCGGGACTCTTCAACCGGTCAGCCACGCCGGCCCGCCGGACGAGGGGACCGAGTACGGCAACCTGCCCTGGGCGCTGCACAACTACTGGTTGCACCTGCGGCACGCCATGGACCGCGACCGGATGCGCGAGCGGCTCTTCCCGCTGCTGCGCCGCAGCATGAACCTCTACCTGCACCTGCTCGAGCCCGGGCAGGACGGCCGACTCCACCTGCCCGAGACCTACTCGCCCGAGTACGGGGCCGCCCCCGACTGCAACTACGACCTGTCGCTGCTGCGGTGGGGGCTCCAGACGCTGCTGGAACTGGACGAAGCTTTCGGCCTGAACGACCCGCTGAGGCCGCGGTGGGTCGAGGTGCTCGAGACGCTCGCCGACTATCCCGTGGACGAGAACGGCTTCATGGTCGGCCGGGGCGTGCCCTTCGCCAAGTCGCACCGGCACTTCTCGCACATGCTGATGGTCCACCCGCTGCACCTGGTGAACTGGGAACAGCCCGAGCACCGCGGTCTGATCGAGCGGTCGCTGCGTCACTGGGTGGGCTTTGAGGGGGCGCTGGAGGGCTACACCTTTACCGGGGCCGCCTCCATCGCCGCGCAGATGGGCCGAGGCGACGAAGCCCTCGGCTACCTGAATGCCTTCGTGGAGCGCTTCCTCAAGCCCAACACGATGTACCTGGAGGCCGGGCCGGTCATCGAGACGCCCCTGTCGGCCGCCCAGTCGATCCACGACATGCTGCTCCAGAGCTGGGGCGGTGTGCTGCGGGTGTTCCCGGCCGTGCCGGCGGCGTGGGCAGACGTGACGGTGCACCGGCTGCTGGCGCAGGGCGGTTTCGAGGTCTCCGCCGTGCGGCAGGGCGGGCGGACCGTCTGGGTGCACATCCACAGCCACGCGGGCGAGCCGTGCCGGCTCAAGCTCGACCCGGCCAACCCGCTGGAGATCCGCATGCCGGCGGGCCTTGAACCGGCCGACCGGGGGGACGTGCGGGAACTGCCCTTGGCCGCGGGCGAATCCGTGACACTGACGGCTCCGGACTACGCCGGACCGCTTGCCGTGGCGCCCGTCACCGCCGATCCGGGCCAGCTCTGTTGGTTTGGCGGCGCCAGGGGCCAGGGCTGACCGCGGTCTTCCAACAGTGAAATGGAGGGGGACCTCTGGCAGGGTCACCGCCAGAGGAGTGGTTTCAGGCCTGTTGGAGTCTTCCGCCACGGCAAGGGAGTCTGATTGCCGGGTATGGTCACTATGGGTCCGATCGGAGACGGATTCCTGCCGACCTCTGGAGCATGAAGGTAAGGGGACCTGGCCGTGGCGGTGTTGCGTAGTCGGTGAAATCGCCGGATTCTGCCAGGATCGCCGGCAGCTCCGGCCTTTCTGGCCGGGGAAGATGGGCGGTCACAGCCTGCCCCTTCGTCGAACCTATCCACCACGTGGACTGCGGGGCCTCGGCGAATCCTCGTCGGCCAGGCAGCGGCGGTGGCAGCGGATGAGGACCTGGCGCCTGGCGTCGGAGCGGTACTTGCGCCGGGCGGGCACAGTGAGCTTAGCGGCATCCGTGGCCTCGCCCTGTGCAGCGGCACGGCCGAGGGCCGAGATCCAGTGGTAAAGGGTGGTGTGGGAGAGCACCGCCAGCCCAGCGGCCTCGCCAGGCTCGTTGCCGGAACCACCTGCCATGTGGTAGATGGGCATGGACGGATCGAGCACGGACTGGACGGGGTGGACCATCCTGTCCCGGATCACCAGGAACGTCCGGGCACGTGATCCGTGTTTCCGGAAGCCGAGGCCCTCACCGGGCTCGAAGCCGCAGTGCGGGCACCGGGTGGTTTCGCATTGCCGGCCGTGCCGCCCAGCCATGCCGTACCTGGCGATCTGATATGCCAGACGGATGCTATCGCCCACGGCGTCATGCCGTTTCCCCATAGCCCCTGACCCCCTGTGAAGCTAACCTCAGCCCCATGGCCGCCGAGTATCCGCTGGTCCATGGCATCGGCCCATTGTTCGACAGGAACGAACCAGGGGCAGAGAAAAGCAAATCCAGCCGACCTCGGGGATCGAGCTTGCCCGGAGGCTCGCAGGGGAGGGCGACCGCATCTTCACGGTGGACCGCGCCCGGGAACTGGCCCCGGAGGCCGGCGTGTCCGAGAGCTACCTCCGCCAGGCGCTGCACCACCTGGTCAAGGCAGGCTGGCTCGTCCGGCTGCGGAAGGGCCTGTACGCGATCTGCTCGGCCATGCCCGGCGTCCCGCCGGTTCTTCGGCCCGATCCTCTCTGATTCCCCGTGACGAACCCCCGACCGAGTCACGGGAGCGCAAGCGTAACATTAACAAAGGAACATGAATTCGTGCCAACTGGACCGCCTCAGTCACAGCAGCCATGACTTTTCCAGTAGACAGCCTCCCTTGGATCAAGAGGCTGCCCGGCGCAGGAAAGCCCGGTCTGGAACTGGCACCGTGGCATCGCCCAACCACGTGACGGGTTAGCGCCCGGAAACGTCGTTTCGGGGGCCGAGACCGTCTCAAAGTCTCTGAATCGCGTGACGGGGTTCACCCCCCGTCCCGTGAGATACAAGATGCTTCATGCCAGGCAGATGAGAAGAATCGCTCCAGGTGCGAGTGGTGCCTGACTTCGCCTGCCTGCGAAGGGACCGCAACCCCGTCGCTGTGACGTCTGCAGTGCCAGAAACTCGTCATGTGAGCGCTTCGCGGCTCTGCAGTGGCACTGCTTCTGGCACGTGAGCACGGACGGACGCGCCGAGCCGCGCGGGCCTTGTCACCGGTGACAAGGGCTCCGTTTGCATTGGAGTGCGGTCAGGGGCAGCTGGTGGCCGCGGGCCACGGGGCAAGCAGCAGAGTTTCCTTGCATTTTCGACGCCTTTGTTTATGATTGTGTAGAGTGGGTGTTTGTCCGCCGGAGTTGGACACGCTTGGCGTTTCTCGCCTGTCGTGTTCGAACGAACGACCGTCGACCACTATGCAGAGGAGGATCGGGCAATGAATGACTTTCGAGCGATTCTGCCTGGTGTGGCGCTGGGACTATTCCTGAGCGTCGCGGCCGCTTCCGCTACGATCATCCAGACCCCCCTCGACGCCGCAACATCTTCGCCGACGTGGGGAGGTACCAGCGGCGCTCAATACCAGAATGTGGGCCAGACCTTCACCTTGCAGCCGGGCCAGGACACAGTGCTCGATTCGATCACTTGTTACATCGATGACTATGCCGAGAGATCCTCGTCCCACTCGCCGTTCAACTTCCGCCTGTACGTGTACGCCTGGGATACTTCCTACAATCGGCCAGACCCCGCTAAGGAGCTTTTCCGCAGTGAACAGTTGACGACCAACGGCCTAGCCGGCTGGCAGATCGTCACCGTACCCATTGGCGGCCTAGAACTGCAAACGGGAACGGAGTATGTTTGGTTCCTCTCCAGCGTCGGGGAGGGCAACACCAATTACGGCACGGCCTACATCGGCTTTGCCTATAGCGACCCCTATCCCTTTGGCACAATGCGAGTCGGGTCGGGATATCTGGGCCTCAGTGGTATGTCTGGCACCGACATGGCGTTTGTCATGACGCTCTCCGCCGTCCCCGAGCCGACCGGCCTGGTCTTGCTGGCTTCCGCGGCACTGGGTTTAGTTCTGAAGAGACGGGCACGCTAGCCACCGTCACGGACCGCGCAATCGTCACGGGCATCATCCGCGACTCCGGAAAAGCGCTCACATGACTGTCACCGCAAGCCGTTTCGCACCCCAATGGAACTGCTTCGCCGGTGGGAGTGGCCGGGGCCGCGATGGTCGGTATTCACAGCGTCACCGGCGACAACCAACCTGGCCGATCCCCGAGGCGCGGCCGTGAGCTACGAGGTGGCCCCCGACCGCCCCGAACTAAGCCCTCGTATTACTACAGGGAATGGACACCCCGTCCCGGGGCTCTCTACGTGCAGGGCCAGCCCGATCTGCCCTCAGAACCTCTGCCGCTGATTCAGCACCCAACTTGGCCGGTTCCATCTTGACAGAGGCCCAATCGGGTGTAGTATTGGCGTTGTACGGCTCGGTGGCGCTCTTTGGGCCGGAAGACCCCTACTAACAGACTTAAGCGGAGGATTCTGATGGTGAACAGGGCACATCACATACCGGTTCGGAGGGC
>JAWLCG010000381.1:0-3986 GCA_041687295.1 Phycisphaerae bacterium
ATGCCCGCCCTACCAAACTGCTACACGTTGAGGAACACCCGATGAACCGTGAATCGTATCGTCAGCGGACCGCGTTGGACTGGACCGTGGGCCACGCCGCCGAGGCACAGGCGGAGCCGGAGACGTTCGTGCCGGCCACCGTCCCCGGGGCGGTGCAGTTGGACTGGGCGAAGGCCCAGGGCTGGCCCGACTACTGGCTCGGCCAGGAGCCACGGCGGTACGGCTGGATGGAGGACGAATACTGGACCTACCGCGCCCCGCTGGACCCGCCGGCCGTCGGCGAGGGCCAGCGGCTGGTGCTGGTCATCGGCGGGGTGGACTACGAATTCGACGTGCTGCTTAACGGCGAGGCGCTCTGCAGCCAGGAGGGCATGTTTCGCCCGGTCGAGCTGGACCTGACGGGCCGGGCGCGCCAGGGCGACGAGCTGCGCATTCGCGTGCACCCGGCCCCCAAGCGGGAGGGCGCCAAGCTGGGGCGCTGGCAGGCGGACTCCTGCTGCAAGCCGGCCGTCAGCTACGGCTGGGACTGGCACCCCCGGCTGGTGCCGCTGGGCATCTGGCAGGAGGCGTACTGGGAGGTCCGACCCGACCCGCAC
This sequence comes from Phycisphaerae bacterium, assembly GCA_041687295.1. Lineage (GTDB taxonomy): Bacteria > Planctomycetota > Phycisphaerae > SM23-33 > FEN-1343 > JAWLCG01. The sequence goes on from JAWLCG010000381.1 coordinate 597, forward strand.
CTGGCGGACCTGGAAGTGCGCTACGAGCTTAGCGACGACCTGGACCGGGCCGAGTTGGAGATTCACTGGGCCCTGAACCGCCGTGAGCGGGCGGTGCTCGCCTGGGAGCTACACGACCCTGACGGCCAGGGCGTGCTATCGGGCGAGCAGACGCTCGATGGGCGGTCCGGCAGCATCGCCGCCAGCCTGCACGCCCCGCGGCTGTGGTGGCCCAACGAGCAGGGCCCGCAGGACCTCTACACCCTCCACGCCCGCCTGCTCGACGCGAAGGGCCAGGCCCTCGACGCCGCCAGCCATCGCGTCGGCTTCCGACGCGTGCGGCTGGTGATGAACGAGGGCGCCTGGAAGCGATCCGCCCAGATGCCGCCCGTGACCCGGGCATTCGCGCCGATGACGCTGGAGATTAATGGCCGGGCCATCTTCGCCAAGGGCACCAACTGGGTGAACCCGGAGATCTTCCCCGGCACGATCAGCGATAAGACCTACCAGCCGCTGCTGCAGCTGGCTCGCGAGGCGCACTTCAACCTGCTGCGCTGCTGGGGCGGGGCGATCGTGAACAAGGAGAGCTTCTTCGACCTCTGCGACGAGATGGGCCTGATGGTCTGGCAGGAGTTCCCCCTCTCGTGCAACAGCTACCCGGATGACGCGCACTACCTGGGGATCCTCGACGCCGAGAGCCGGTCCATTATCCGCCGAGGCCGGCGGCACGCGAGTGTGGCGATCTGGTGTGGCGGCAACGAGCTGTTCAACGCCTGGAGCGGCATGACCGACCAGTCGCTGCCGCTGCGCCTGCTCAACCGCAACTGCTACGACCTCGACCCGCGGACGCCCTTCCTGGCCACCTCGCCGCTGTACGGCGTGGGCCATGGCGACTACCGCTTCCGCCGGGGCGACGACGGCAAGGAGGTCTACGAGATCTTCGGCCAGAGCCGCTGGATCGCCTACACCGAGTTCGGCTGCCCAGGCCCGTCGCCGGCCGACTACATCCGCACGTTCATCCCGGCCGAGGAGCTTTGGCCCCCGCGCGAGGGCACCAGCTGGGAGGCCCACCACGCGTTCAAGGCCTGGGCACCGGCCGACAGCTGGCTGTTCCTGAGCACGCTGGAGCACTACTTCGGCCCCAGCGACGACCTGGAAACCCTCTGCGCCCGCGGGCAGTGGCTCCAGTGCGAGGGCTACCGCTTCATCTACGAGGAGGCCCGCCGCCAGAAGATGCACTGCTCGATGGCCCTGAACTGGTGCTACAACGAGCCCTGGCCGACGGCGGCCAACAACAGCCTGGTCAACTGGCCCGCCAAGGCCCGGCCCGCCTACGAAGCCGTCAAGGACGCCTGCCGCCTCGTCCTGGCCAGCGCCGCGGTCACGAAGTTCTCCTGGCGGCCCGGCGAGAGTTTTGCCACGCAGCTCTGGATGCTCAACGACGCCCCGACGGCCCAGCCCGGCGGGACGGTACGGGCCGTGCTGGAGCTCGCCGGCCAGCGGCGCGAGGTGGGCCAGTGGCGTTTCGACGCCCTGCCCGCCAACACCAACGCCGCCGGCCCGGAGGTCCGCTTCGAGCTGCCCGCCGACGCAGCCGACGAGGCCTTCACGCTGCACCTGGAGGTGTCCGGCCGGCCCGAGTGCAACTCGGCGTACCGCCTGAGGATGCGTGCCTGACCGACCGGCCCGCCCCCGGCTTGCCTGCTCATGGGCTCGCCGGGCCCGGAGCCTAGGGGCCCTCTGCGTCAGAAATTTCTGCAGAACCCGCAAAGACTACTTGTCTTGATCACAAACGTATTGTAGCAACTGGACTGCGCCCTGCCGTCTGTCCGATGACAGGAGCGGGAAGTGTACTGTCTGTACTGGTCGCTGCTTGGGGCAGCGGCCAGCGGGGCCGGGTCCTTGCGCACCGGCTGGTCAGGCCGGACGCGCCCTCCCCGCCAGGAGCGCCCGGGATCCTTGGGCACCTGCATTTGAGGTATCGGGTACGATGTCAAAGAACACCACTGCAACGCTTCTGGAGAGCCTGGAGAGCCGGCTGCTGCTGGCCGCTGATTGGCTGGGCGATTGGGACGCCACGGGCTTTCAAGGCCAGGGCGATCTCAACGGGCTCACACACGAGAGCCTCCAGACCACGCTGACCCTCGCCAGCGATGGCATGGGCGGTCTGCTGGCCAGTCTGCCCGGCTACGATCTGCTCCCACTGGCCGAGGACGTCGGCGGCACGTACCTGAGCGGCTGGAGCGCCGAGGTCGTCGGCGAGGACTGGGTCAAGACCCACATGGCCATCTGGGAAGTCAGCGAGGACGTCTCGCTGCTGACGGTCGTCCAGGCCACCTACGACGACGACACCGCGGCCGTGCTGGTCTCGGCCCAAGGCTACGCCGCCCTGCTAACCCGCGGCGAGGTCGAAACGGTGATGCGGCCCTGGTCGGGGCTGTATGACACGACCATCATGGAGATGGCGGCCTGGGCTGGCGGAGACTTGGGGGACGGCGGTGTCGAGCTGGGATTCGGCCTGTTCACCTCGTCGATAGAGGCCAATGACGCCGATGGCTACGACCTGATCGAGCTCGATGAGCCCGACGACGTCATTACCATGGACGATCTGAACGGCCGGCTGGTCTCGGAGGAGTCGGGCCAGGACGGCGGCTATTACCACTGCTACGAGATGATCCTCCGCGGGCCGGGCGACTACCTCTACAGCATCGGCATCGAGGCCGAGTGGGACCTCCAGCAGGCGACGCAGCTCTGGGACTTCGAGGTGTGGGTGGGCCTGCTGGAGCCCGACGCCGAGTCGGCCTTCGAGCCCGACCTCACCGGCGAGATCGATCCGGCCAGCCTGCCGGTCACCGCCGTCATCGGCCAGCCCTTCGCCTATCCGCTGGACCTGTCGATCCTCAACAGCGGCAGCCGCGCCGCCATCGGCGCGATCAACGTGCAGATCTACGCCTCGACGGACCTGACGCTCGACACCACCGACGTGCTGCTGGGCAGCCTGGCCGACCTGGCCGTCGATATTGCCCCCGGCGGCGAGATGGGCATCCAGGCCAACCTGACCGTGCCGGAGAACCTGCCGGCCGGCAACTACTACCTCCTGGCGCACTTCGACGCCGACGACGTCCTGGCCGACCTGGACGACACCAACGACGTCATCGCCTCCGCCCAGACCGTGGCCCTGGCCGAGCCGTTCGTCGATCTGGAGGCGTCCATCGGCGACGGCTTCGTCGCCCCGGCCAACGCCATCAGCGGCTCGAGCACGCGGTTCGCCCTGCCCGTCGTCGTGACCAACCGGGGCAACGTCGCGACCGGCGTGATCAACGTCGCCTGCGAGATCCACGCCGAGGACAGCCTCGGCAACCGCACGCTGCTGACTGGGGAGGTCCTGGAGCTGTCGCTGGAGGCCGGTGG
>JAWLCG010000381.1:3996-4655 GCA_041687295.1 Phycisphaerae bacterium
TCAGCCTGGCCGGCGACGACTACAGGCTGGTCTTCATCGTTGACGGGTTCGACACGGTGGCCGAGAGCGACGAGACCAACAATGAGGCCTCCACCGCCGCCTTTGCCGTCACCCAGGGCACGCGCGACCTGTCGGGCGAGTTCACCTTCGAGAACTTCCCCGACGCCATCGTCGCCGGCCAGCGGCTCTATGGCGTCGTCACGCTGAAGATCACCAAGACCGGCAATCTGCCGATCCCGCTGACCCAGAAGGTCAACATCACCCTGCAGGCCCACTCCGACGCCGGCGACGTGGAGCTGGCCACGCTGGCCAACTACCCCATCGGTGGCATGCTCAGCGGCACCAGTCGGTTTGTGAACCTGCTGGCCAACAAGGTCGATGGCCTGCCCGCTGGCGAGTACACCCTCCAGGCCGTCATTACGCCGGTGCAGGATCTGGACGAGACCGACACCGAGAACAACACCGTCACGACCCTCGTCGGCGGCCAGGCGATCACCGTGGTCTCGGCCCAGCCGTTCGTCGACCTCCGCGGCGCCTTCCGCAGCGAGAGCCTGCCGGCCAATATCGTCGCCGGTCAGCGGCTCTACGGCCTGGTCGTGGTTGACATCACCAACGGCGGCAACGTCCCGCTGCCGCTGACCCAGCGGGTGAACATCACG
>JAWLCG010000382.1:0-4635 GCA_041687295.1 Phycisphaerae bacterium
GAGGTTGCGGGCAAGAGCTGTGGTAAGTCCTTACCTTACACCTACAAGGGCCTTCGCGCTATTCTAAAATCCTTAAATCTGATGCAATATCCGGGTTAGACCGCTCTTGGTCACTTGCCGAGATTCCTCTACTGGAAGCCGGGCATTGCGGACTTGCGGGGGGGCTCTATCACGACTGTAATCTACATAGGTATGGCTCTTGCCGCCTTCACTGTTGTCCTTAATGGGTATCTGCGAGGACGATGGAGAGCTTACATAGACGCGGTTCTTAGCGTTCTGGTATTGGGATTGGCTGTAGCCGCATTCTGCGAAGGCTGGAAGACGGGGTTGGGCTCTGTGGGCTTGGCACTCATCGTCGCAAACATTTCGCGTCCAGTTGCTGTCAGGGTGGCCTCCAAGTTGCTCTCAGTATCTGGAAGAAGTCCGGCCAATCGTCGCCCCCGGTAGCATGAATGGACGCCTGTGCCTTGTAGGGGGCCCCGAAAGGTGGGGCTTCGCTGCGCTGCGCCCCAGCCTACGTGCTGCGCCCCACCTTCCGCCAGGGCCGAGCCGTCCGACAAACGGGCCTGGGGGGGCTCGTCACGTTTTCTCATTAAGGCTTTTTCAGACCGTTGCCTCTGCACAGTATAACAACGTCGAAAGGTGGGGCTTCGCTGCGCTGCGCCCCAGCCTACGCGCTGCGCCCCACCTTCGGCCAGGGCCGAGCCGTCCGACAAAGGGGAAGACTATGGCAACCTATCTTCGCAAGTACGTCCCAGGCGGAACGTACTTCTTCACCGTCGGCACCCAGGACCGTCGCCCGTTCCTGACAGAGCGGCTGTCGCGGCAGTGTCTGCGGAACGCACTCCGCGAGGTCCGCGCGAAGTGGCCCTTCGAGATCGTCGCCATTGTCCTGTGCCCCGAGCACCTTCACACGGTCTGGGCCCTGCCCGAGGGCGACGAGCGATACCCGCTGCGGATGCAAAAGATGAAGGAGCTCTTCACTCGGGCCTATCTTTCCGCCGGGGGCCACGAGGGGCCACGATCGGCCTCGCGGGTGCGGCATGACATGCGCGGGGTGTGGGCGGCGAGGTTCTGGGAACACACCTGTCGCGACGAGGCCGACGTGAAGGGGTGCGTGGATTACGTCCACTGGAACCCGGTCAAGCACGGCCTTGTTCCGCGGGTGATCGACTACCCATGGTCTTCCTTCCACCGCTATGTCGCGATGGGCGAGTACCCCGAAGACTGGGGCGGGGAGAACCCGTGCCCGGAGGTCAATGGAGGCGAGTAGCGAAGAAGGTGGGGCTTCGCTGCGCTGCGCCCCAGCCTACGGAATTCAGCTCAGCCTGCGAGGGCGGCACAGGCGTAGGCTGGGGCGGAGCGGTAGCGAAGCCCCACCTTTGCCTTGCGCTCCACACCAAAGAAGGTGGGGCTCCGCTGCGCTGCGCCCCAGCCTACGCGCTGCGTCCCAGCCTACGATCAAACCAGCTTCTGGACGGCGGCGACGAGGTCTTTGACGTGCTGGATGCTGGTGTCGAGCATGGCCCGTTCGTCGGGGGTGAGGTCGACTTCGATGACCTTCTCGACGCCGGCTTCGCCAAGCACGGCCGGCACGCCGACGAAGTAGCCGCCCACGCCGTACTCGCGGTCGCACCAGGCGGCGCAGGGGACGATGCGCTTCTGGTCGCGGAGGATGCTCTCGGCCATCTGGACGCTGGCGGCGGCGGGGGCGTAGAAGGCGCTGCCGGTCTTGAGCAGCGAGACGATCTCGCCGCCGCCCTTGCGGGTCCGCTCGACGATGGCGGCGAGTGTGGCCGAGTCGAGCAACTGCTGGACCGGGATGCCGCCGGCGGAGGCGTAGCGGGGCAGGGGCACCATGTCGTCGCCATGGCCGCCGAGCAGCAGGGCGGAAATGTCCTTGACCGAGCAGCCGATGGCCTGGGCGAGGAAGGCCTTGAAGCGGGCCACGTCGAGCACGCCGGCCTGGCCGACGACGCGGTGCGTGGGAAAGCCGCTCACCTGGTGGGCGACGCTGACCATGGCGTCCAGCGGGTTGGACACGACGATGAGCACGGCCCCGGGCGAGTGCTTCGCCACGTTGCCGGCCACCTCGGAGACGATTTTCGCGTTGGCGGCCAGCAGGTCGTCGCGGCTCATGCCGGGCTTGCGGGGCAGGCCCGAGGTGAGGATCACCACATCGGAGTTGGCCGTGTCGGCGTAGTCGTTCGTGCCGGTGATGCGGGCGTCGAAGTGCTCGACGGGGCTGGCCTGGAAGAGGTCCAGGGCCTTGCCCTGGGGCATGCCTTCGACGATGTCGAGCAGGACGACGTCGCCCAGTTCGCGCTGGGCGGCCCAGACCGCGCAGGAGGCCCCGACGTTGCCCGCCCCGATGACGCTCAGCTTCTTCCTGGCCATGGCAGAATCCTTATGCTGACGGTGTGGTTGGCGAAAGGCCGGGGATTATACCGGCCTGGCGCTGCGGGCGAAAGGGCCGAGCCGGCGGCGTCGTGCCCGGACGAGCCCCCTACGGACTGGATCCGTGCCTGGACAAAAAGGGACATGCGATGAGCCCGTCCTACTCGCCCTTCGCGGGGGGCTGGGGCGGGATGCGGCGGGGGTCGTGGCGGGGCTCGCGGATGTCGCGGAGCAGGAAGTAATTCAGCAGCGTGCGGATGGCGATAATGGCGGCCAGTTGGCCGATGTCGTTCCAGCTCGGGGCCAGCGTGGTCTTGAGGATGCTGGCGCCGATGAGGAAGCCCAGGCCCAGGCTGAAGGCGTGGCCCAGCTCGAGTCGGCCGGCCTCCATGGCCTGGGTGGAGTGGCCGCGGGTGAAGGTTTCACGCAGGAAGATCACCAACGCCCGCAGGATGCCGATGCTGATGACCACGATCGCCAGGAACTGGCAGGCCATCACCACCACGTGGTTGACCAGTCGAAGCGCCTGTTCCATTGCCTTCCCTCCCTGCGGGCTCGGGCCGCTGCCGCCAGCGGGCCCCAGGGAATCTTACGCGCGCAGCAGGGGCGGCGCAGGGAAGGGACGGCTCGTGGGCCTCAGGCCAGGCCAGCGAGGGTGTCGTTGAGGTTCACCAGCAGGCGCAGGGCGTCGCCGGCGGCGGCGAGGTCTCGGCGGGCGGGCTCGACGGCCGCCAGGGCCATGCGGGCCGGGCGGCGCGACGCGTCCAGCAGAACCCCGCGGAGGCGCTCGATGAGCCGCTCGGCCAGGGCGGGGTGGTCGCGCAGGCACCAGCCGCCCAGGGCCAGGGCGGGCGGGTCGTAGGCGTTCATGGCCACCACCAGGCCGTCGGTCCACAGGGCCAGGGCCTCAGCCAGCAGCTCGCGGGCGGGCGAGCGGTCCTGCTGGGCCTGAGCGACCATCTCGGCGAACACCTCCGGCGGCGAGGCCGGCGGGGTGGGCTGGCCGGTCAGGCGGGCGAACTTCGCCGCCAGGGCCGGGCCGCCCGCGTGGACCTCCAGGCACCGCTCGCTGCCGCACAGCGCGCAGGCCTGGCCGGCCGAGGCCGCCAGCGGAATGTGCCCCAGCTCGCCGCCGTAGCCGAAGGCCCCGCGGTCCAGCTGGCCCGCGCGGACCAGGCGGGCACTGATGCCGTCGCCAATGCGGTAGTACAGCAAACTCTCGAACCCCCGGCCCACGCCGGCGACGGCCTCGGCGGTGGCCTCGGCGATGGCGGCCGTCTCCTGCAGATGCACCGGGCAGTCCAGTGCCGCCGCCAGGGCCGGGCCCAACGCCACGTCCCGCCAGCCGAAGGTGCCCAGCTCCAGCACCGTGCCGCCATCCTCGGCCACCAGACCGTTCAGGGCGACCGCGAGCCCCTGCAGGTGAGCCCGCTCCAGGTTCGCCTCGGCGAGGCACTCGTCGATCATTCGCCCCACGCGGGCCACGAACGCCGGCAGCGCCAGCCCGGGCTCCTGCGGCTGGGGGTGGTCGCACTCGACGACGACGTCCTCGACGAGGTTCAGCACCGCCAGGCGCAGCCGCCCGCCGTCGATGGCCAGCCCGGCCGCCAGGGCCCGGTCGGGCACCAGGGCGATGGGCTTGCTTCGGCCCTGGCTGGGCAGCCATTGCAGGTATCCGCGGTCGACCAGTCGGCCGACGGCGTAGTGGACGGTGCTGGTCAGCTCGCCCAGCGTGGTGGCGATCTGCCGCTGGTTGGCCGTGGGACCTCCCGGCCGGCTCCGCAGGTAGGCCACGATGCGGCGCTCCAGCAACCCCTGGTCCGTCAGACGCTGATGGCGACGTGTAGGCATGGCCAAAGGCTATCCACCCGCGCAGGGGCTGTCAATATAAGACCTTGCATCCCCGCGGCTCTGGCGGGGCGACTCTTGGTCACTGGGCCCTTGCCTGCGCCGCCCAGGCTGGTACAGTAGCCCCTCGACGTTGACAGCAATACCGGCCCCGGACGCCTGAGGAGACCTGCCATGACCCCCCGCGAGCGCACCATCGCCACGCTGACCTTCGGCCAGCCCGACCGCATCCCCTTCAGCCCCGGCGGGCCTCGCGAGTCCACCCTCGCCGCCTGGCGCACCCAGGGCCTGCCCGAGGGGGTGAGCTGGTTCGACTACCTCTGCGAGCAGATCGGCATCCAGCGCGAGGCCTCGGCCACCAGCGGCGGGCTGGGCGTCGACTTCCGCATG
>JAWLCG010000383.1:0-4618 GCA_041687295.1 Phycisphaerae bacterium
TCCCGCGGTGGACTCCTCCTCCACGGACAGGGGATCGACACGAATGGAAGATTCGTTGTGACCCTGGCCGATCTTCCATTCGTGCCATTCGTGTCCATGGCCCTTTCGACCCTGACCGGGCCGGCCTGGATGTCTCTGCTCGACAGGCGGACCGCGCTTTTGGAGTGCGGCGAGTCATCGCCGCTTTGGCTCGATGGTGACCCAAGCCAAAGCGGCGATTGCATCGCCGCACTCCATATTGCGCCCGCGCCCTGGGCCTGGGTCAAGTTCACCTTGTGGACCCGCAGGGAGCGTGGCAGGCCCCGAGCCCCCCTCTTCGCTGCGTCCTCTGTCGCGATTTGCGTCGCCAGGGCTTACAATGCGCCACCATTGAGAGCCGGGAGGGCCCATGGTCGAGGCGGACGAAAACCGGATGACGCTGGCGGAGCACTTTGGGGAGCTTCGGCGGTCGCTGCTGCGCGCGGTGGTGGGCGTGGCGGTGGGCATGGCCATCTGCCTGCTGTTCGGCGAGCAGCTGATGGAGCTGCTGTGCTGGCCGGTGGCGGCCGCTCAGCGGGCCGAGGACCTGCCCGTCCGCCTGCGGGCCCTGGCGCCGGCGGAGGCGTTCGTGACGTACCTCAAGGTGTGCCTGCTGTGCGGGGCGATCCTGGCGGCGCCATACAGCCTCTACCAGATCTGGAAGTTCGTGGCCGCCGGTCTGTACCCGCACGAGCAGCGCGTCGTCCGCCGGGCCGTGCCGTTCAGCGTGGGGCTGTTCGCGCTGGGCGTGGCGTTCTTCTTCATCGTCGTAGCCCCGATCTCGCTGCGGTTCTTCCTCCGCTTCGCCCGCGAGAGCTACCCCCAGCCGCCGCGGGCGAGCTGGCTGCCCTGGTCGGCCGATGCGCCCGAACCGCCCGCCGCCACCACGGCGCCGGCGCCGCTGCGGGTGCCCGTGCTGCAGGCCCCGCCCGCCCAGCCGGCCGAGGGGGACGTCTGGATCGACGCCGAGCAGGGCAGCCTGCGGGCCGTCGTCGGCGGGCGGGTGCGCGTCTTCGAGCTTCGCGGCGGCGAGCCGTTCCTCGAGCCGACCCTCACGCTGGCCCACTACATGACCTTCATGGCCCTGCTGGCCCTGGCGTTCGGCGTGGGCTTCCAGGTGCCCATCGTGGTGCTGGTGCTGGCCTGGACGGGGCTGATGACGCTCGAACGGCTCCGGGCGGTCCGCAAGTACGTGGTGATGATCATCCTGGTCATCGCGGCCGTGCTGACCCCGCCGGACGTCTGGAGCCAGATCGCCCTGGGCGTGCCGATGTACCTGCTCTACGAGCTGGGCCTTTGGCTCGCCCGCACCCGCCAGCCCGCCCGCTCCGACATGCCAAGGTAGAGCCCGCACACGCCTGGGGCTCTGCCGTAGGGCACGTAGGTTCGCGGAGCGCAGCGGTTCTGCGTGCCGCGAGGGCGCATGGCGGTTCGAATGGCGGATCCCTGTTCGCGGTACGCGGAACCTCGCCTGCGCTGCCGCTACGGCGAGAACCCACGTACCCTACGGGCTGCGGGTTTCTTGAGGGCGGCGTGTTTTCGGGCGGCGCGGCGGGTGCGGGTCCAGGTGAGGGTCTCGAGGATGGCCACCGCCAGGGCCGTGCCGGCGACGTTGAAGATCCAGTCGGCCACGTCGGCGTGGCGGTTGACCAGCGGCTGGGTCAGCTCGTCGAACGCGCCGTACACGGCCAGGCCGACCAGGCACGCCGCCATCCGCGTGCCGGCCGATCGGTCATGGCTCCACAGCACGGCCCACAGCAGCGTGGCCAGGCCGGCGTAGCCGATCAGGTGGGCGGTCTTGTCCGACGTCGGCAGGCCGATGGGCTGGGGCAGGGGGATGTGCGTCAGCGTGAACGCCGCCAGCCACGCCACCACCAGCAGCGCCAGCAACGGTCGGCGGGCACGGCGGCGGAGGGATCTGTTGGCCGTCGAGGCAGGGCTCATCGCAGCGGGTCGTCGTCGAGGGTCGGCTCGATGCTGCCCGGCAGGGGCAGCGCGTCGACGTCGTGGCCGTGCATCGCCAGGAACTCATCGGCCAGGGCGTCGTAGTCGTGGGCGCCGTTGCTGTAGGGCTCGTAGAGGAAGATCGTCTGGCCGAAGCTGGGGCTCTCGGCGAGCTTGATGTTGCGGCGGATGGTGGTCTCGAAGACCCGCGCGTCGGCCCAGGGGCTCTCGCCGCCGCGGGCGGACTGCAGGAAGCCCTCGACGTCCTCGGTGACCTCGCCGGCCAGGCGGGTGTTGCTCTCGTTCATGCACAGCAGCACGCCGCCCACGCGGAGGCGCGGGTTGATCTGCGCCTGGACGAGGGCGACGGTCTCGAGCAGCTTGCCCAGCCCCTGCAGGGCCAGAAAGTGCGGCTGGAGGGGGATGATCACCTCGTCGGCGGCCGAGAGGGCGTTGAGCGTCAGCAGGCCCAGCGAGGGCGGGCAGTCGATCAGCAGGTAGTCCCAGTCGGGCGGTTCGGCGGCGAGGCGGTCGGCGAGGATCTGCTCGCGACCGGCCGCCGTCACCAGTTCGACCTCCGCGCCCGCCAGGTCCAGGCTGGCCGGCACGAGCCACAGGTTGGGCTGGACGGGCGTGGCGACGGCCCGCAGCGAGGCGCCCTCGGTGAGCACCTCGTACGCCCCGGCCGGGGCGGCCCCCGGCTCGATGCCCAGGTGCATCGTGAGGTGGCTCTGGGGGTCCAGGTCCAACGCCGCCACCCGCAGGCCCCGCAGGGCCAGGGCCGCCGAGAGGTTCGCCACCGTGGTCGTCTTGCCGACGCCACCCTTCTGGTTGATCATCGCGATGGTGCGCATGGGCCCATTATAGATTCAGCCCCTGCCCATACAAGGCCCCTCGACGCGCAGGGGGTGCAGGTTCGCGCAGCGCAGCGGAGCGGTTTTGCACACCGGCGAGGACGGGGGAGCTCTGACGCGGCGGTTGCGTGTGCAGAACTCCGCCGGCGCTACGCTTCGGCGGGAACCTGCACGCCCTACAGCCAGAGGTGGGCGCAAAAAGGTGGCAGGTGCGGCCGTGGCGAGCGCACCTGCCTGTTGTTCGTCCGCCCCGGAGGGCGGGGGGGGGCACCGGCCGAGGCCAGGCCCGTGTGCTGTGAGCTGTCTACTTGCTGCTCTTCTTGGTCGTCTTCTTGGCCGTCTTCTTGACGGTCTTCTTGGGAGCAGCCTTCTTGCTGGAGGGAGCGGCCTTCTTGGTCTTCTTCGCGGTCTTCTTGGCCGTCTTAGGCTCGGCCTTCTTCTGGACCTTCTTGGCCGCCTTCTTGGTCGTCTTGGCGGTCTTGGTCTCGGTCTTCTTGGCGGTCTTCTTGGCCGTCTTCTTCGCGGTCTTGCTCGTCTTCGCCATGGGAGTCACCTCCTTTCAGTGGCCTACATGGGTCTTGCCTGAATCCAGTGCGTACTGTGTGGAACGCCCGAGGCGCACCGCACCAACAGGCACTGCCATCATCGACACAAATAGTATAGGACCTTTACAGTTTCAGTTATCAACTTAGCACATTCGCCTGGCGCATCCAACGCAGCACCAGCTCTTCGAACGGCGCGTCCGAGGAGGTGAACACGTATTCCACCCCGTGTTTACGGGCGAATTCGACGATGCGCGTCCGAAACTGCTGCAGGTGGCGCTGGTACAGCGCCGCCACGCGCGGAGTAGGGGACACATCGATATACGCGCCGCTCTCGGCGTCGACGAGGCGCAGATCGCCCCGCAGATCGGGCTGCAGCTCGTCGGGCGCCATCACGTGCACGAGCATGGGCTCGAAGCGTTCGTAGGCCAGTCGCCGGATGGCCGACTCGAAGCCTTCGGGCAGCAGCAGATCCGAGCAGATCACCGCCAGGCCGGGCCGGGCCCGCCGGGCCAGCAGGAACTCGACGGCGGCGGTCAGGTCGGTTCGCCCGCCGGGTTGGGCGGCGCGGAGGAAGTCGAACACCTCGAACACGGCCGAGCGCCCGCGGCGGGGGCCCAGCGAGTCGCGCACCGGCGGGGCGCCCTCCTCGCCGCCCAGCAGGTAGACGCTGACGCGGTCGCTGTTGGCCAGGGCCACGTACGCCAGGGCCCCGGCCACGCGGCGGACGTAGTCGAACTTGTTGGGCGCCCCGAAATTCATCGACGCCGAGCCGTCCACCAGCAGGTAGAGGTGCAGGTCCTCCTCCTCGCGGAAGAGCTTGAGCAGCAGGTTGTCCAGGCGGGCGTAGGCGTTCCAGTCGATCCGCCGGAAGTCGTCGCCGGGGTTGTACTGGCGGTAGTCGGCGAACTCCACCGACGCGCCGGTGCGGGTGCTGCGCTGCTCGCCGCGCATCTGGCCCCGAAAGGCCCGCTTGGCCGACAGCGAGAGCATCTCGAGCTTGCGCAGGAATGTCGCGTCGAACAGCTCGTCCATGCCCTCAGTGTACCGCCGGGCCAGGGCCGAGGGAAGCGACGACGCCATCGAAGAAACGACGGCCACAGAGGACACAGAGGGCACAGAGAACGGACCACAGAGCGTTCGATCGTTTCTCGGTATATAGCCCCGGGCTTGCCCGGGGTCTTCGGGGGCGCCACCGCGCACTCCAGGAGCGAGACCGCCGGGCCTCGCTGCGCTCGACCCGGCCTACGGGGACGCGCC
>JAWLCG010000384.1:0-4616 GCA_041687295.1 Phycisphaerae bacterium
GACGCCGCTTTGGATCGCATGCGACCGAGCCAGCCAAAGCGGCGTCAAGGCCGCCGCACTCCAAAAGCGCGGTCCGCCGATCGCGCAGGGACACCGAGGGCGGCCCTTCAGGGGCCGCACGTCCGATGGGCAGGTGGGTCAATATCCCTTGTAGCGGCCGAAGTGGTCGCGCCAGTTCTGCCAGGAGCCGTACTTGTCGCGACTGCGCCGGACGAGTTGGAGCAGGCGCGGCCCGGCCGGCTCTTTGGGGGGCAGCTGGTCGGCGACGAATCGGCTGAAGGCCTTGAGATTATAGCAGGGGATGCTGGCGAACATGTGGTGCTCGATGTGGTACTCCATGTGCCAGTACAGAAACGAGCTGAGCGGGTCGAGCCTCGCATCGCTCGACCCGGCCTACGGTCCAGACCGTTTGCCTGCCGGACGTGCGAGTGCGTTGTGCCGTGCTTGGGCCGAGACCAGCGTGCGCGGATTCGCAGGCTCGGTCGCCAGACGCCGCGGGGGCCGGGACTCTGGGCGCCCGGCGGGGTTACTTCAGCGGGGGCCATACCGGTCGCAGGTAGCGGACCATGGCGGCGCCGAGGCGGTGGAAGAGGAAGTAGTTGGCGCCGCCCTCGGCCGCCCGGGCGCCGACGGCCTTGGCGGCGCCGGCCAGCACGCCGCCGCCCTCGAAGAACAGCTCGGCCGCCGACTCGGTCCACTCGCCCGCCTGGCTGGCGGCGAAGGCGTTGAGCAGGACGCGGGCGAGCACGGCGGCCGTGCCCGCGCCGGTCGTGCGGAGGTTGTACAGCGTGCACAGGTCGCCGGCCAGCAGGTAGGCGTTCAGCAGGACCACCGGCGTGTCCAGCCCCGAGGGCAGGGCGGCGGTCTTGATGGCGACGGCCTTGGCGTACAGGCCGACGCGACGGCGGGCGGCGGCGTCCACGAAGTGCAGGAACTGCCGGTCGAACTGCTCCAGCCAGCCGTCGAGCGTGGCGAACTCCTCGTGCAGCAGCGCCTCGGCGTTGGCCCGCAGCGTCTGCAGATCCTCCTGCGACGAACCCTTGCTCAGCAGGGCGACCGCCCGCGAGTCCTCGCCCAGCGGGTACTCGGCGAGGAACGCCTGCAGCGTCGCCTTGGCCTGGTGGAGCCGCTCGTTGGCCTGCTGGCGCAGCTCGGCCCGCTCGACGAGTTGGCGGAGGGCCTGGACGTGGAACCGCGGCGTGGCCTTGGCCCGGCCAAAGATCCGCACCAGCCGCCACAGCGCCCACAGGATGCCGCCGGCCAGCAGCACCAGCAGCACGAAGCCGGCGAGGCGGACCGTCTCGGGCATGCCCTGCAGCTGGTTGGCCACGCTGAGGATGTGGGCGAAGGCGAACAGCAGGGCCCCGCAGCACAGCAGCACCAGCACGGGCCAGACGCCCAGCCGACGGTGCACCGAGCGCAGCAGGTCGCTGCCGGCGGTGGCCTGCAGCAGGGCCTGGTCGAACTGGGCGTCGGTCACGGGCTGCTCGCGGGCGAAGAGGCTTTCCCCGGGTCCGACGGGCTGGGTCTCGGCGGGGGCGTCATCGGGGATGCCCAGCAGCTCCGAGGGTTTTTTGTTCGATGGGGCCGGCGCCGGCGGCGTTGCCTGCGGCGGCGGCGGGCTGGCGTGGGGGTCGCCCGGGATGGCCGGGCGGCGGGGTGGGGTCTGGTCGTCAGGGGACATGGTCAGTCACCTCGGGTCAGCCCATCAGGAAGTCCGCCACCCGGTCCAGCTCGATGTGGTCGGGCGCGGCATCGCGGCGGGGCGGGATCCAGGGCTCCACGTTGGGGAAGAGGAATTGGCCGTGCTGCCACGTGGGGGGCCATTGCTCCGGCACGCGCGACGGCGCGAACAGCGAGGGCTCGGCCCCGGCGCCGACGAAGGCCTGCAGCTTGCCCTCGCTGACGCTGCGGGTGCTCTTGACGGCGGCGCAGGCGAAGTAGCCCACCTCGAGCGACACGGCCCGGGCCTGATGGGCGGCGATGAGGCCCTCGGTCATCTCACGCACGAGGTCGGCGAGGCGCGGGCGGTCGGACTCGTGGACCTTGTCGGCCTTGGTGGCCACGAAGGCCACCCGGTCGATCTCGTGCCAGTTGAGGTCCAGCAGTGCGCTGAGCGGCCCGTGCACCGGCGAGAGCACCGTCGAGAGCACGTCCGCCGACAGGCCGAAGTAGCCCTTGCCGGGGCTGAGCTGCTGGATCAGGTGGCTCAGCAGCTCGCGGTTGCCCTGGTACATGCCCTCGCCGGCGGCCAGCAGCGTGGTGACATCGAGCAGGACGGTCAGGGCGTCGCAGCCCCGCATCCACCGGGCCAGCGGCAGGGCGATCTCGCGGCGGTACTCGTCGTAGCGCTGGGCGAAGGCCTTGCGCAGGTCGGGCTGTTGCTGGCGGGCGGCGGCGGGCATGGGGGCGAACTGCCGGGCGGCGTCCAGGCCGCTGAAGCAGCGGTCGAGGTACTGGGCCTCGGGCACGTCGCCCAGCCAGTGCCCCTGCGGCGAGAGCAGGAACGCCGAGGGGCTCACGATGGGCCGAAAGCCCAGGAACAGCCTCAGCAGCAGCTGGCGGTAGCCCTCGATCACGGCCGACTCGGCGGGCACGCCGGCGTCGAAGGCGCCCAGGTAGGGCTCGGCCAGGGCGCGGTACTCGTCGTGGTTGCGGAAGATCGTGATGAGCAGGTCGCTCCACTGGTCGTAGGAGGCCTTGGCCATCATCAGGTCGGCCAGGCGCTCGCCGGGGAAGTCCACCAGCGTCATCTCGCCGCGGGTGACGTGCCAGTCCGAGCGGTAGTAGCCGAAGGTGTACTCGCTGATGCCCCGCGTCTTGGTGGGCCATTGGCGGGCGTTGACCAGCTCGTTGCGGTACTGCAGGTAGGGGAACGGCGCGAAGCGCGAGGGCTCGCGCTGGCCGGCGAAGATGAGCTTCACGTCGCCGCGTCCCAGGCGGAACTGGCGGGGGTTGTGGTTCTGCAGGTGGTTGATCAGCGAGGTCAGGAAGACCGTCTTGCCGGAGCGGTAGAGCCCCACCACGCCCACCCGCTGCCTTCGAAGACGGAATTTCGGGAGCTTCATGCCGGCCCTCGGGTGCACGGGTCCTCGGTCGCCGGCGAGCGGCACCGCGGCCGGCCTGTCCATGGTAGCCGCCGGCGCCGCGCCCCGCAAGCGTGCCCCCGGGGCGGCTGGGCCCCGGCGGGATTTGCTTCGCGAAGGGCCCGGCCCCGGTGTAAAAAGGGGGCGATGGATCGGCTACACCTGAAAGGACTCCTATGACGCCGTTCAAGATCTTCCGCAAGTTCGTCAAGTTCGTTCGAGGATCGGCCGGGCCGTTGCATATCTTCCTGGCCTGCCTGCTGGGCGTGATGCTGGGTTTCGTGCCGGGCTTCAACCTGACGCTGCTGCTGGGCATCGCCGTGCTGGTGGTGCTCAACGTGAATCTGGGCATGGCCCTGACGGCCCTGGCGGTGGGCAAGCTGCTCTCGCTGCTGCTGGCGCCGGTGACGTACGGCATCGGCTTCTGGCTGATCCACTCCACGCCGCTGGAGTCGGCGATCCTGGCCGCCGGCGACACGCCGGTGCTGGCCCTGCTGGACCTGCACTACTACTGCCTGCTGGGCGGGCTGCTGCTGGCGCTGCCGATCGGCGCCGGCGTGGGGCTCTTGGCCGGCATGGCCATCCAGAAGCTGCGGCGGGCCCTGGTGGCCGCGGGCGACCGGAACGCCTTCCTGGCCCGGCTCAATCAGAACCGCGTCTACCGCATCGTCCTGCGGGTGCTGTTCGGCAAGGGCAGCGTGGCCGACGCCCTGACCGCCCAGAGCCCCGTGCTGCGCCGCAAGGGCCTGGTGGTCGCCGGCGTGCTGGTGGTCGTCCTGCTGGCCGGGCCGCTGCTGCTGAGCGACGCCCGCCTGGCCGCCGAGCTGACCCGCTCGCTGGGCCAGGCCCACGGCGCGGAGGTCAACGTCGACAACGTCCAGCTGAGCCTGGCCCGCGGGCGCATCGTCATCGAAGGCTTGCAGATGACCGACCCGGCCCATCCCGAGCGCAACGCCCTGCAGGCCGACCGGCTCGCCGGCGACGTGAGCCTGGCCGACCTGCTGGCCCGGCGGATGGTGATCAACCTGCTGGAGGTCGACAACGCCCGCACCGACGTGCCCCGCCAGAGCCCCGGCGAGGTCTACCCCCGCCCGGAGCGGCAGGAGGGCGAGGGCTCCGTCTTCACCGACTACTTCGAGCACGCCGAGCAGTACGAGAAGTACCTCGACTACCTCCGCAAGGTCCGCGAGTACCTCGAGAAGGCCCCCGACGCCCGCCCCGGCCCGCAGGACGCCTACGCCGACGCCCGCGCGCGGGCGGAGGGCTACTTCGCCCTCTCGGCCGTGGACCTGCTGCCGCAGCACCCGCGGCTGCTGATCCGCCGGCTGGTCGTCAACCAGGTGGACATCGGCGGCGTGCCCTGCCTCATTGAGGGCCAGAACGTCTCGTCCGACCCCAGGCGAAACGCCGAGGCGATGACGCTGCAGATCGCCGACCTGGCGCCCGACCCCTCGGCCCAGGCGGGCCAGCGACGGCGGGTGGCGCTGAGCCTCGGCGGGCCCTCCGGCGTCGGCACGCTGGAGCTGCTGC
>JAWLCG010000385.1:0-4604 GCA_041687295.1 Phycisphaerae bacterium
GTCGATGCCCACGTCGTCCACGTCCCGGATGTCATTGTCGCAGACGGTGATGTCGTCCTGACGGTCGCCGTCGCCCAGCGGGCCGGCCACCAGGGCGCTGGGCACCTGCTCGATGCGGCAGTGGGCCAGGCGGATCCCCTGGCAGTCGCCCGCGACGCGGACCGCGGTGCTGTTGCGCAGCGCCGCCGGCGGGATCTGGGCCACGTCGTGCCAGTCGGTGTTGTCGCGGATCTCCTGGGCGTTGGCGCCCCGCAGCGTCAAGCCCTCGATGGCGATGTGACTGTGGTTGCGGATGTCGACCAGGACGGGCCAACGGCCAACCTCGATGCGGTCGGCGATGCCGTCGCCGTCGTCGTCGAGGCGCAGGTAGAGCCGGCCCGCCCGCGGGCCCTGTTTGACGTAGCACCACTCGCCGGGCTCGTCGAGGAAGCGCGGCAGGCCCTCCAGGAAGTAGCGGCACCCGGCGATGGGGTAGAAGAACTGGTAGAGCGAGGGGATCATCGTCAGCGAGGCCTCGGCCGGGTCGTAGGCCATCACCTCGCGGGCGGTCGGCGTGTTCAGGGCCATGTTGGACTCGAACTCCGACCAGCAGGTCGCCCCGGCGTAGTCCTCCGTGCCGCCGGCCAGATGCTCCGTGTCGATCAGCCGAATGCGCCGGAGGTAGGAGCCGCGCATCCGCGCCACGCCGCCGCGGGGGCTGTGCAGCACGGCGTCGCGACCCACGACATTGTGGTTGCGGTGCATGGTGGCGGTGAACTCGATCCGCATCGTGTTGCCGTCGATGGCCCGCACCGTGCCCATCGTCCGCCAGCGGTAGGCGTTGGGGTTGGCGAAGACCTTCTGGACCTCCTCGGCCGACAGTTCGCTGCTCCATACCACGAAGGGGTCGCCAACGGCGAAGCCCTCGACGGTGTCGGCCACGAAGGCCATCTCGAAGATGTAGCCCGTCCACGTCCGCCAGCCCTCGCGCGGGTCGTCGGGGTGGGTCGGCTGCCAGTTGGGCTCACGGGCGATCGGCAGGCGGTCGAAGCGCCCCGCGCGGTCGACCCACAGCATCGCCGGGCTGAACGAGCCGTCGAGGTCGACGTACCAGGTGGCGTCCCGCGCGGCGGGGGGGATGGGGCTGTCCGGCTCGTCGGCGCAGCGCCGCCAGGGGCCCGGCACGACGACCGATCCGGACAGCACGGCCTCGCCCTGGCCCCAGTCGGGGTCGCGCGTCAGCCGAACGGGCCGGCCCGGCTGGCCAGACTGGCGGGCCGACAGCGAGCCGGGATAGGTCACCCCGCCGCGGAAGACGTAGGTATCCGCCTGCGTCTCGGCGGCGGCGTTGTCGGTGGCGGCGGCGTCCCAGGGGTGATGCTTCCAGGGCTGCTCGCGCGTGCCGGGGTTGGCGTCGTCGCCGGCGGCGAAGTCGATGTGCCGCACCCGCTCGCCGGGCCGATAGGCGAACGGATCGGGCTGCCAGGGGATCGTCACCCGCCCGTCGACAAACCGGGCGTAGTTGCGCTGCCACGAGTAGGAGGCCTGCGGCTCAGCCGCCAGGGCCAGGCCCGCCCAAACCATGGCCGACAGCAGCCCCAGGCCGAGCGTCGGGTGCGTCCAGCTCATTGCGCGTGCTCCTGAAGAGGGGACGACCGCTCGGCCGACTCGGCCTGCTGGCGGGCGACCTCGATGAATCGGCGGCGGAAGCGTACCATCAGCACGATCAGGGCGATGCTCAGGGCGAAGCCGGCCAGGTGCCCCAGGGCCAGTGCGATCCAGACGCCCGACCAGAACACGTACGCGCCGGCGCTGGGCCAGCCGGTGCTGACGTAGATGATGCCCGCGACCGTCACCAGGACCGTCGGCACGCCCGCGGCCACGAGCAGCCTCATGAGCCGCCGGGCCCGGCGGGCCAGGGCCAGGTCGGGCAGGCCCCCGGCCAGGTCCGCCAGCAGTCGGCCCAGGGAGAGCAAGAAGGTCATCTGCAGCAGGTAGCCCAGCAGGACCAGAACCTGCGCTTCGATGTCGGCCTCGCCCCAGACGCTCCGCAGGAGAGTCGCCACGTGGGTCGCGATCAGGGCCACCACCAGCCCACGCACGAGTGCCCCGGTCGGCAGCGGCTCCTGCAGGTTCCGCGCCGGCCGACGGCTCGCCAGGCGCCAGGCCCCCCAGAGCGAGGCCAGTCCCAGGCAGAGGCTCACCGCCCAGACCGTCATCGACCATTCGGGCAGAAAGTAGGCGGCCAGTAGCTGAGGGAGGATCAGCGGCGTCGTCAGGCAGGTGCCCAGGACGATCCACGTGGCCCCGCCGGTCAGGTGGCGGAGGTAGGCCGGCGAGGCAAACCGCAGCAGCTGGCCGTGCAGGCTGGCCGGGACCGCCAGGGCGCACTCGGGGCAGCGGGCGTCGAGGGGCAGGCCGCGAAGCTCGTAGCGGCACCGCCCGCAGGGGGCCGAGACGGCGATCCGGCCCTGGTCGTCCGCCACGGCCTCTCGCTCGGCCGGCGTGAGTGGGGGGGCTGTGGGGTCCACCGGCGGGGCGGGCGCAGGGGGCGTCGGCGGCCTGGCCGGGCTCGGCGTCTCGATGTCTGCGCTCGCCATGGTCGGCCCCCTGCCGATGGCGTGGTCGGTCCGGTCGGACTTACCGCACGACGATCCGCCCGAACCGCCGCTTGCCGACGCGGAGGACGGCCCCGTCGGTCGGGGTGACGGTGGCGGCGATGTCGGTGAGCTTCTCGTCGTCGAGGCTGACTGCGTTCTGCTGGACGAGCCGGCGGGCCTCGCCCTTGCTGGCGGCGAAACCGGCCTTGTCGACGATCAGATCCAGCACGCCGATCGGCTCGGCCGAGACGGCGATCTCCGGCATATCCGTGGGCAGCTGCTTTTCGGCGAAGACGCGGTTGAACTCCGCCTCGGCGGCCTCGGCGGCGGCGGGGCCGTGGAACTGCTCCACGATCAGCCGGCCGAGCTGCGCCTTGGCCTGCCGCGGGTGCGTGCGTTCGGGGTCGACCAGGGCGTCGATCCGTTCGACGGGCGTCTCGGTCAGCAGCGTGAAGTAGTTCCGCATCAGCGTGTCGGGGATGCTCATGACCTTGCCGAACATGTCGTTGGGCTCGTCGGTCACGCCGATGTAGTTGCCCTTGGACTTGCTCATCTTCTCATGGCCGTCGAGGCCGACGAGGATGGGCATGACCATGACGACCTGCGGGCGCTGGCCGGCGTTCTCCTGCAGCGAGCGGCCCACGAGGTTGTTGAAGGTCTGGTCCGTGCCGCCGAGTTCGACGTCGGCCTCGATGCAGACGCTGTCGTAGCCCTGCATGAGCGGGTAGAGAAACTCGTGGATGCCGATGGCGACGCCGGCCTTGTGGCGCTGCTCGAAGGTGTCGCGCTCGAGCATGCGGGCGACGGTCATCTGGGCGGCGAGGCGCAGCACGTCGGCGAACGAGAGCTTCTCGAGCCATTCGCTGTTGTAGCGGACCTCAAGCTTTTCGGGGCTGGTATCGAGGACCTTGCCGGCCTGGTCGAAGTAGGTCTGGGCATTGGCGACGATCTGCTCGCCGGTCAGCATGGGGCGGGTTTTGTTCTGACCCGTCGGGTCGCCGACGCGGGCGGTGTAGTCGCCGATGATCAGCACGGCCTTGTGGCCGAGGTCCTGGAACTGGCGCAGCTTTCGCAGGACGACCGTGTGGCCGAGGTGGATGTCCGGGGCCGTCGGGTCCAGGCCGAGCTTGACGCGCAGGGGCTTGCCCGCGCCGCCGGCCGCCTGGAGGCGTTGGCCGAGCTCTTCGCCGGTGTAGACCGCCTCGGCCCCGCGCAGGAGCAGGGCGAGTTGCTGTTCCGTCTGGCTGTCAATGTGTGCGTTCATGGGCCCCGAAGTGTACTTCGCCCGCGTCCTGGCTGCAAGGGGGCACGAAACTTCAGAAAGTTAAAGGAAAAACAATGGCGGACCGATGAACCTACTGGTAATAGTATCCACCGGCACCCCGGGTGGTACCGCAGTCGGCGGGGCGCTTCTACACCTCCACAGGCCAGTTTGATCCGACGGGCGCTGTCGCGGTTTCCCGTCGGCCAGTGACGATCAACCCGATCGACAGGAGCCCCATCCATGCGAATCGCGCCCCATGCCGTGGTCGCCGCCGTGCTGCTGGCATCAGCCGCGGCCCTGGCCCAACCGACGCTGGAAAACCTTCAGCAGGAAAACGAGGCCCTCCGCCAGCAGAACGCCCAGATGCTCGACCAGATGCAGCAGCTCCAGCAGCGGATGGAGTCGTTCGAGACCTCCCTGGCCGAGACCCGCGAGGCCGCCGCCCGCCAGCAGGACATCCGCGCCGTCCTGGAAGAGCTGCTCGCCGAGCAGCCCCCGGCCAAGCAGTGGGTCTCCACGCTGGCGTCCGAGACGAAGCTGGACATCTACGGCTTCATCCGCGCCGACGCCGTTTACGACAGCCGGCGCACCGCCAGCGGATACTTCGCCCTGTTCGTCCTGCCCGACGCGGCCGCCCTCGGCGGCGACCGGCGTGACGAGTTCAGCCTGACCGCCCGCAACACCCGTCTGGGCTTCGCCCTGACGCTGCCCGAGCATGACGGCATCAAGGTCAGCGGCAAGCTGGAGACCGACTTCGGCAC
>JAWLCG010000386.1:0-4600 GCA_041687295.1 Phycisphaerae bacterium
GGCGGCGGTGTTCACCTTCAGCCTCTCGCAGGCCAGTACGCTGCCGGTGACGCTGGATGTCTGGTCGGCCGACGGCTCGGCCCAGGCCGGCAGCGACTACATGGCTATCAGCGAGGCGCTTCTCTTTGAGCCCGGCCAGACGGTGCGGACGGTCGTCGTGCCGGTCGTCGGCGACCTGCTGAAGGAGCCCGACCAGAGCTTCACGCTGCACTGGGCCCAGCTGGCCGGCGCGGTCGCGGCGGCGGATTTCGCACTGGGCACGATCCTCAACGACGACTTCTGGGTCAACTCGCCGCCGGTGCTGGAGGCGCTGGGGCCGCTGGCGGGGGCGATCGAGGATGAGCTCTATGTGATCGACTTCGCCGCGCTGGCCTCGGCCGCCAGTTGGGGCGACCCCGACGCCCAGCCGCTGGCGTTCCGGGTGGTGAGCCTGGGCGAGGGCGCCTTGGCATGGGGCGACGGCTCGGCCGTGGGGGCGGGGCAGCTCTTCCGCGAGGGCCAGAGCATCCGCTTCCTGCCGGCTGCCAACGCCAACGGCCCGCTGACCGCCCTGACGGTCGCGGCCTGGGACGGCTACGACAGCTCGGCGACGTCCTTGCCGGTCGTCGTCAACGTGGCGGCGGTGAATGACGCGCCGTGGGCCGGCCCGCTCGAGGCGGGGCTGGACGAAGATGCCCCGCTGATATTCGAGCTGCCTGGCGGCGACATTGAGACGGCGCGGGCTGCGCTTGTCTTCGAGATTCTGCCGCCGCCCGACGGCTCTTCGCTGCCGGGCACACTGACGCCGCTTGGCCCGGGACGCTACCAGTTCGTCCCGGCCGCGAATTACTGGGGCCTGGTCGAGCTGGCCTACCGCGTGAGCGACACCGGCGAGGGCGACGGGCAAGGACCGGGCGCTCCAGCCAGCGCCGATGGCACAATCCTCCTGACCGTTCGCCCGGTGAACGACCGCCCGAGCGCGTGGGCGCTCGAGGTCCAGACGCAAGAAAACCAGCCGGTCCGACTGAACCTGGGCGGCTTCGACGTCGAGACGCCCCCCGACGCGCTGGTCGTTGAGATCACCCAGCCGCCGCTTCACGGCAGCCTCAGCCGGGACGGCGAGGGCTGGCTTTACACGCCCGCCAGCGGCTACTCCGGCGGCGACAGCTTCGCCTACCGCGTCGTCGACGCCGGCGGCGGGGGCCAAACGTCCGCGCTGGCCAGCGAGCCGGCGACGGTCAGCCTTGCCATCGGCGCCTCAAACGACGCCCCGGTCGCCCACGCCCAGCAGGTGGCCACCGACGAGAACCGTCCGCTGGCGATTCTGCTGACCGGCCAGGACGCCGAGACGCCGCTGGGGCTGCTGAGCTTCATCATCGTTGAGCTTCCGCGGCACGGCAGCCTGAGCCTCGAGGGGCGCGTGGCCAGCTACACGCCCGACGCCGATTACTTCGGCTCAGACTCGTTCCGTTTCCGCGTCGTCGATGCCGGTCTGAACGGCCAGCCCGGGCTGAGTTCGCCCCCGGCCGAGGTGACGATCGCGGTTAACCGCGTCGACCGCGCTCCGACGGCGGGCGACCTGGACGTCATTGTCCCGCAGGACACGACCGTGGCGGTGCAACTGACCGGAAGCGATCGCGAGACGCCGGCCGACGCGCTGATCTACACCATCATCCGCGGTCCGCGCTTCGGCACGCTGAGCCTCGGCGGCGGCGGCCTGGCCGGCTACACGCCACAGAGCGGGCTGGCCAATGTCATCGACAGCTTCGTCTACACCGCCACCGACGCCGCCGGGCAAGTCAGCGCCCCGGCCGTGGGAACCCTGGCGGTGGCACGCGTCATCCCGCTCGAGTCCGGCCGCAAGGTCAGCTTCACGGGCCCGGGCGGGGGGATCATCAGCGTCAAACTGAGCGGCCCCGGCAGCGGACGGATCGTGCAGAGCTATGCCATTGCCGGCCGGCCTGGCGTGTGGCAACTGATGCTTGAAGACACGACGCTCAAGAGCAGCCTGAGCATAACCGGCGCCGCGACGACGCTGGGTGGGGTCAGCGTCACGGGCGATCTCAAGAGCTTCAGCGGCAAGGCCGCCAACCTGGGCGGGCACTTTGGCATCAGCGGCGGCCTCAAGAGTCTGCGCCTGGCCGACGCGGCCGGCGCCGAGCTGACCGTCGGCGGCCCTGCCCCCGCACGCGGCGGGCTGAAGCTTACGCTGGGCCACGTGAGGGACATGGGCGTCAGCTCCAACTGGCCGATCACCAGCCTCAAGGCGGCCGACTGGCGCGACACCGACGGCTGCGAGGACATCCTGGCCGCGCCCTCGATCAAGACCCTGAGCGTCAAGGGCGACAGCCGGCGAGCGCTGGTGGGCGACTTCGAGGCCGACCTGGTGCTGCGAGACACCGGCAAGGCCCTGGGCAGCGCCAAAATCGCCGGCAGTTTGACGCGGGCCGACTGGGAGATCACCGGCTCGAGCGGCAACATCACCATCGGCGGGGCCGTGCGCGACAGCGTAGTTCGCACCCGCGGGTTCATGGGCAATATCAAGCTCGGCGCCGCCTACGGCAGCGACTTCCTGGCCGGCATCGCCCCAAGTGCGAGGCGTCACGCGGCCGGGGCGGGCGAGTTCCACAACGCCCTGGCCGGCATCAAGTCGATCACGATCAAGGGCCTCAAGGGCGCAGCCGCGACGAGCGACTTCTTCGCCGACAGCAACTTCTCCGCCGCCCGCATCGGCGCGGTCAAGCTGGCCAATGTGGGCTTCGACAACGACAGCGAGAGCTTCGGCCTGTTCGCCACCGGCTCCGGCCAGGCCATCAAGTCCGTCAAACTCCGCGACCTGGCCGCCCGCACCACCCGCCGCCTCTGGCCGCCAGGCGAGGGTCTGGTCTACAACCAGCCCGACCTGAGCATCCGCATCTTCGAGCAGCCCAGCTAGCTCTCTCGACGTAAATCTCGTCTTCCCATCTTCTTAAGATCCATCATATCCGCCAGTCAGCTCCTCACGATCGCTGAGGCTTCTGCCCAGACGCTCTTAACTCAAGTGCAGCGCCGATTTGGCCCGCGGTTGACGCCGCCTTAACAGCGGGGGCTTACGCTCTGGCCTGTTCACGAAGCCATTGGGCACGGCATGGCAGCTCCGGGGCTGCCCGGGTCCCTGAGGGGCCTGATCCGTCTGTGGAACGCACACCTGAGGAAAGGACACGAGATGACAGAGCGTCAGATGTGGAGACGGGGCTTTACTCTTATTGAACTGCTGGTGGTTATCGCAATCATCGCGCTGCTGGTGAGCATCCTGATGCCCAGCCTCTCGCGGGCGAAGGATCACGCCAAGGCTGTCAAGTGCGCCGCGAGCATGCATGCCGTCGGCGTGCAGCTGGCCGTCTACACCAGCGAATGCGGCAAGTACCCGGCAAGCTACGTCTATGCCGACGGCAACGGCCGGTGGGACCCGCTGAACCAGAACGCCAACCACCCCGACGGCTACCTGCACTGGTCGTACATGCTGCTGGGTGGGTTGGATAGTCGCGTCGCCGACGCGATGTTCTCCTGCCCGTCGATGACCAACGGCGGGGCCCCTCGCACCAATCCGGGCAAGGAATCCAACGCCTGGGAGAGCGGCCAGGTCAACCAGAACGGCAGTTCCGGCGGCGGGCTGGCTGATTACCAGGCCGAGCGCATGAGCTTCACCGCCAATGCCGCCCTCATGCCCCGCAACAAGTTCACCACCGCACTGTCCGGCGGGCAGCGCGTCAATCGCCTGGTGATGGCTGAGGAGGTCGACAATCCGGCCTCGACCGTCGCCGTCACCGAGTTCCAGAATGACTGGAAGACGGTGTCGGTCAGCGACGGCTCGGGCCTGCTGAGCAAGAGCCACCGCCCGATCTGCGCGTTCTGGAGCGTCGGCTCTGGCGCCAATGAATACAAGATGCCGCTCCAGACGCCCGGCCTGATCTACGGCACGCCCAGCGACCGCAAGACGTTCGGCATCAAGCCGTACAAGCAGGTCAAGGGCACCGTCGGCCTGCTGGAGGGGGCGGCCGGTCCGGAGACCAACGCGGTCGGGCGGCATCACCCCGGCGGCGACGCCGAGTACGGCGGCACGGCCAACTTCCTCTATGCCGATGGCCACGTCAGCCAGAAGAACGTCATGGAGACCATGGAGAAGCGCGAGTGGGGCAGCCGCTACTACAGCCTCACCGGCGAGAACACAATCCTTCCGTAAAGCCTCCGGCGACGGCCGGGCCTGGCCGCGACGGTCGGGGCCGGTGCACCGCCCCGGTCAGATGCAACCAGATATTCCGGCTGAGTATCGAGATGCGTACAGCCGGCAGCAGAGGCCCCCGCCTCGGCGGGCGCGACAAACGCATGAAGTGAGGTCAGATGCCTTGACGTGGGCGGACCGGCCGCGGGAAGGTCTGGTTCGCGGTGAGGAACTCCAGGAAGATAAGGAGAACAGATGAATCTGCGACGGACAACTAGTAACGTGATGGCCGCGGCCATGCTGGCCTTAGCCGCGGCGTCGGCGACGACAGCCCAGGCCCAGAACCTCAACCCCCCCGACACCCAGATCAACATCAGTGGCGCGACGCTGTTCCGAAGCTTCTTCTATGCCGAAGCGGCG
>JAWLCG010000387.1:0-4587 GCA_041687295.1 Phycisphaerae bacterium
ACCGGGGGCTTACGCCCCCGGCCAAAGACTGCCGCCCTTTCAGGGCTCCGAACCGGCTGGTCCGGCCCCGGGACGCCGAGGCGCCCAGCCCCCGTAGGTCGGGGATACCTCCCCGACACGGGCGCTGCCGGCGCCACGGATGTCGGGGAGGTATCCCCGACCTACAAGCTGAACTGAAAGAAGGGACGCTCCGATGGACCTGGGCATGGACATGTGGAAGTACTTCGGGATCACCCACACCGACCACACGGTCATGAACCCCATGAGCCTGGAGAAGACCCGGGAACTCGTGGGTCTGCTGCGGCTGCCCGAGGGCGGCCGGGTTCTGGACGTGGCCTGCGGCAAGGCCGAGTTCCTCTGCCTCGTCGCCGAGCAGTACGGCGTGACGGCCACGGGCATCGACCTTTCCCCCTATACCATCCAGGCGGCTCGCGAAAACGTGAAAGCCCGGGGCCTGGCCGACCGCATCGAGCTGCTCCACGCGGACGGCGGGGCATACGAGCCGAATGCCCCGGAGAGTCTGGACCTGGCCTCCTGCATCGGGGCCTCCTGGGTGTACCAGAATCACAGGGGCACGCTGGAGGCCCTGAAGAAGATGACCCGGCCCGGCGGCCTGGTGCTGGTGGGCGAGCCCTTCTGGACGACCGAACCCGACCCGGAATACCTCAAGCTCACCGGCGACGATCCCGCCCTGTTCGGCTCACACGCCGGGAACGTGGCCACGGGTGAAGACGTGGGCCTCGCTCTGCTCTATACGTCGGTGTCCAACCCGGACGATTGGGACCGCTACGAGGGGCTCCAGTGGCAGGCGGCCGAGCGGTATGCCGCCGACCACCCAGACGACCTCGACGTGGAGGCCCTGCTCCGCAGCATCCGCACGAGCCGCGACGCCTATCTCCGCTGGGGCCGTGACTGCCTGGGCTGGGCCCTGTACCTGTTCCGCAAGCCCTGAAACCAGCAGTGCGCAGGTCGGAGATACTTCCCCGACACGGCCGCTGCTGGTGCCAGGGATGTCGGGGAGGTATCCCCGACCTACAAGCTGACCTCTCTGGGTGTTTCGGACATGGCCTATCCTCCCCGGCGCAATGTGCGGGTCGCGGTACCCGTGGCGCCCGGGCCTCAGCGTCCGTGGCCCCGGCCACTACAGGAATGTCCCGCGCCCCGGCCGGTTTGTCAACGCCGGGGTTCGGTCGTTCTTGACCCGGGCGAAACCCGGTCTACCATTGTCAGTAGCCAACACGGGGAGGGTATCCGGGCAGAAGGGCCGATTCCAGCGGCCTTCAACGGAGCGTTCGGATGGTGGAAGGGGTCCAGGACAGACCGATTGCGGGGGTGGGCAACCCCCGTCGCTTCCCCTCACCCCCCGGGCCCGCCCGGAACCTAATCTCCGATCACCCCAAGTTCCTGACAGCGAAAAGGGAGACCCATCAATGACGGCTCAAGATCTTCACCGCCTTACCGCCTGCGCGGTGCTCACGCTGGCGATGCTTGCGTGGCCGGCCACGGCTGACGCGCAGTTGGGCAACCTGACGAACTCGGCCCTCGCCGACATCACGGTGGTCGAGGACGGCGGGGATTTCGCCCTATCCCTGGACGGCGATTTCAGCAATACCGGCGGCCCGGTGAGCGCCTCAGGCGGCGCAAGCTTCGGCGGCGACGAGACCGGCATATTCGCCATCTCCGGCTCCGCGACGGCGTGGGCGGGTTTTGGCCAGCTTCAGGCATCCGCGTTCACGACCATCACCGAGAACACCGTGTCCGACTTCGACAGGCCGTACATCCTCCCCGACGGCAGCACCGACCCCGAGGGCGTCCCCTGGAACGTGGGCTTCCAGGGCATCGCCGAATTCCAGGATCGACTGCAGTATGGCGGCACCGCCACGGCCTACACCTCCCGATACCTCCTGCGCCTCACCGGGACCATCTCGGGACAGCGCGGCTTCGCGGCGGTAATCCTCAACCACGGCGGGGGCCCCGCGTCGGAGTTCTTCTTCGACGGGCCCGGCACCTATGACGAACTGCTGGTCAGCGAGACCTACGTCCACGGCGGCTCGCCGCAGTTCTTCTCCGTCACGCTGCAGACCTCCGCCGACTTGTTCCCCGAATATGACGGTGAGGGCTTCTCCAGTTCCGTCGCCTTCGGCAATACCCTCGAGCTGCTCGCCGTCGAACTGCGTGACGCCGACACCGGCGAGCTGCTGCTCAACGAGACCGTGACCGCCGAGAGCGGCGGCGGTTCGGTGCCGATCCAGATCGTGCCCGAGCCGGGGACGGCGGCGATCACAGCCGTTGGCGGGCTGATGCTGCTGGGGTACCGGCGGCGGCGCGGGCAGAACAAAGGGGCCCCGAGCAAATAAAAAGGGGCAGGGGTCAGGAACCTCTTCTCGCACAGTTTCTGGCGAGAAGGTTCCTGACCCCTTTGTTGCCCTTTGCTGTCCGGGCGTTTGGGTTCGTTGTGCTGCGTCGGGGCCGGCCTGGCCGCGATGCCCACGGAAGGCATTCCGTGGGCTTGGGTTGAGATTGTGCTGCCGACCCGCAGGGCACAGATCCGCAGGCGGTCTAACGGCGGCGGCGGAGCAGCGGGGCGACGCCGGCCAGCAGCACCGCCAGCGAGGCCGGCTCCGGCACGACCTGGGCGACCTGGATCGGCTGGTTGGGGGTGAGGTTGACGGCCCACTCGTGGATGGTCACCGTCTGGGTGGTCGAGCCGGTGACGTCCAGGCGCATCCAGCCGTAGTGCGTATCGGCCCCATTCTGCAGCCGAAGACCCAGGTAGCCCGAGACCAGCGAGCCGCCGCCGAAGGGCCCGCTGTAGGAGGGGCTGGACCAGCCACTCCAGATGTCCTTGTACCGCGAGTAGCCGGCCAGGTGGGTCTGGCCGCTGGAGAAGTCCAGCGTATCGAAGACCACCTCGTCCAGGCCCAGGTTTCTCGCCTCGCTGGCGAGCGCGGCGATCTGCACGGACGAGTCGCTGGCCAGGCGGGTGTGGCAGGTCCAGTCGGCGTTGCCGCTGGAGTAGTAGTAGTCGCTGTAGAGCCGCAGCTTCACCTCGCTCCAGGGGGCGCCCTCCACAAGCGTCACGCTCAGAGTCGTGGCGGTCTTGCTGGCCGAGCCGCTCAGGGCCGGGTCGGCGATCTCGTGGAGGATCGCCGCCTCTGCCCTTTGCCCATACCCCGCCAGGCACACCCCCACCAAAGTCAATCCCATCAACAGATGTTTCATCGGGTTCCTCCTCAAGCAAAAGAGAGCGGGACAACTGGTACAGAACGACTGTAGCAATAGATTCGAGCGATCGTTCTAACTGCGACCGAGGATACGAGAGAACCCAGAATCCGTCAAGGGGCAAAATGGGCGTGCGGTCCTGAGGCACCATGGAAAGAGGGGGCAGGAAAGGCTTCTCGCACAGGGATTTTCGGTCGAAGAGTGTCCTGGCCCCCATCCTCGACTAGACCGTTTGCCGATTGCGTTTGCGGGTCCTAAGGCACCTCCGACCCAAGCCCACGGATTGCCATCCGTGGGCATCGTGGCTGGCCCGTCGATCTGGCGGCCCAGTTCACCCGCACGTCCGGTAGAAAAACGCTCTAGCCGGCTGTTGACGGCTACAATTGTCGCCAGGAGGTCGCCATGGCGAAGCACGAGGACAGACGGCCCCAGACGATCGTGGTCCACGACCGCATGCAGCAGGGCTACACCTACGTGCTTACCGAGCGCGAGGGGCGCAACTTCGACCCGAGCTTTCGGCCGGAGCTGACGCCGCGGCGGATGCTCGAACTGGGCGTCTTCGGCGGCAAGTACATGACCGACTGCCGCGACGAGTTCCCCGACCAGTGGTTCGCCCGGGCCAAGCTCTCGCCCGCCGGCCGAGACCCGTCACTGAACTTCTTCGGTGTCGACGCCTCCCAGCCGTTGCGCGTGTGGCGGGAGAAGGGGTGGATCTACCCCGAGGACCCCCGCGGCTGGTTCCAGTGGTACTGCCGCTACTACCGCGGCCGGCGGTGCGACGACGACGAGCGCCAGATCAAACGCTGGCGGGCCATGCGCCGCCACATCGCCCAAGTCCGCCTGCACTGCGAAAGCGGCGAGTTCACCTGCCGCCGCCGTCAACGCCAAGCCCTGCTCCACTGGGCTTACGACAGCCGAAAGATCTGACGCGCCCCGGCGGGGCGGCCCCGCTACGATGTCCACGGATGGCAATCTTGTGATATCTACACAACTCCTGTAGCTTCGTCAGGGGCGGCCGAGCCCATTGCGTCTCCGAAAAGGAAAAAGCGTCCGGGTGCCGTGGCTACGGCGTTTGTAGCCACGTCTTTGGGCTCCCCCCGGTGGACTCCTCCTCCACGAACAGGGGATCGACACGAAGGGCACGAATGGAGGATTCATTGCAGCCCCTGTCTGATCTTCCATTCGTGCCATCGGCCGTTATTCGTGCCATTCGTGTCCCTCGCCCTGCCGATCCCGGCTGGGCTGCTCTGGGTGTCCCTGCGCGATAGGCGGACCGCCTCTTTGGAGTGCGGCGAGTCATCGCCGCTTTGGCTCGATGGCGACCCAAGCCAAAGCGGCGATTGCATCGCCGCACTCCATACGGCG
>JAWLCG010000388.1:0-4584 GCA_041687295.1 Phycisphaerae bacterium
AACGCCGCCCTCCGCGAGGTCGAAGGCGGCTGGCAAGCCGAGGGCAACCCCAGCGAGGCGGCCCTGCTCGTGGCGGCCGGCAAGGCGGCAGTCGAACCCCACGCCCTGCGCCAGCAGCGGGAACGCATCGCCGAGATTCCCTTCTCGTCGGATCGCAAATACATGGCCGTCCTGGTCGACGGGCAGGAATCGGGGCGTCTGGCGATGGTCAAGGGCGCTCCGGACCGCGTGCTGAAGTTCTGTTCGCACCTGCTGCTGGATGGCCAGCGGGTCGAGATGGACGACCAGAAGCGTCAGGAGATTGAGGAGACCCTGGAGCGGCTCGCCGGCCAGGCCCTTCGCGTGATGGCGGGGGCCTGGCGCGAGGTGCCCGCCGACAAGGAGCGTCTGGAGCCGGCCGAGATCGAGCAGGGCCTTTCGTTCGCGGGGCTCTGGGGCATGATCGACCCGCCCCGCAAGCAGACCGCCCCGGCGGTCGCTCTGGCCAAGCAGGCCGGCATCCGCCCGGTGATGATCACCGGCGACTATGCGGCCACGGCGCTGGCGATCGCCCGCACGATCGGCATCGCCGAGAACGGGCGGGCCCTGTCGGCCGAGGACGTCGAGAGGATGGACGAGCCGGAGTTGGCGCAGGCGACGCTGGAGGCCGGGGTGTTCGCCCGCGTCTCGCCGGCCCACAAGCTCAAGATCATGCAGGCCCTCAAGGCCCAGGGGCACGTGGTGGCCATGACCGGCGACGGCGTCAACGACGCCCCGGCCCTCAAGGGCGCCGACATCGGCGTGGCCATGGGCCGCAGCGGCACCGAAGTCGCCCGCGAGGCCGCCGACATGGTGCTGACCGACGACAACTTCGCCACCATCGTCGACGCCATCGAAGAAGGCCGGACGATCTATGCCAATCTCCGCAACGTCGCCTTCTTCCTGTTGAGTCAGAATGCCGGCGAGATCCTCACGCTGGGCGCGGCGATCGCCCTGGGGCTGGATCTGCCTCTGACGGCCGTCATGATCCTGTGGGTGAACCTGGTGACGGCCGGGGCCTGCACCATCCCGCTGGGCGTCGAGCCGCGCCATGAAGACGTGCTCAAGCAGAAGCCCCGCGACGTCGGCGAGCAGATCATCAACAAGGTGGTGCTGCGCCGCATGGCCTTGCTGGCGCCGCTGATGGCGATCGGCACACTCGTGCTGTTCGGCCTGGCCAAGCAGTCCGACGGCCTGGCCAAGGCACAGACCGTGGCGTTCACGACCATGGTGGTCTTCGAGTGGTTCCAGGCCCTCAACGCCCGCTCGCTGCGCCAGTCGGTCTTCGCGATCGGCCTGCTGAGCAACCGCTGGCTGCTGGTGGGGCTCGGGACGGCCATCGCGCTGCAACTGCTCGTCGTCCAGACGCCCATCGGCGGCTGGCTGTTCGGCACCGAACCCCTGGCCGCGATCGACTGGCTGTGGATCGTGCTGGTGGGCAGCACGATCTGGATCGCCGACGAAATCCTCAAGCGCCTCGGCGTCCACGGACGACAGCCCGCCCGGGGCACCTGACCGAACGTCGCGGCCGCGGCCCCGGCGGCGGGGGTCTCAGGGCTGCTGGTCGGGCGGGGGGGCGGACTGGTCGACGGCGGCCTCGATGTGGCCGTAGCCCAGGGCCGCCAGCAGCAGCGTCAGCAGCCCGGCGATGCGCACGGCCGCCGCCTCGAGCCCCTGGGCCTCCTGCGGCCAAAACACCGCCGCCACCGAGGCCGCCTGGACCAGCAGGGCCGTCAGAAACTTCCGACTCGACAGACGGATGAGGAAGCTGCGCATGGATTACTCCTTGAGGAAGGTCTTAGGTCTTAGGTCTTAGGTCGTAGTTCGTAGGTCGTAGGTCGTAGTCGCCGACGGCGGCCGGGGGATTCGCAGCGGGTCGAGCCCGGGGGATTCGCACTCGGCCGTAGACGCCGTTGGCCGTAGGGCGTGCAACTCGTTGCACGCGGGAGACGCCCTCAGCCGTGGGGCGTGCAACTTGTTGCACGCGGGGAGACGCCCTCGGCCGTAGGGCGTGCAACTTGTTGCACGCGGGGAGACACCGACGAAGAAGTGCGCGGTGCGCGGTGCGCAGTGCGTGCGGTGCCGCCGCCGACGGTGGTGGTGGGCCGTCGCTTCGGGGCTTCAGGCTTGGGCCTTCTTTCGGGGCTTCGGCGCTTCATGGCTTCGGGGCTTGCCCGCGCGTGGCTTGCCCGCGCGGGTTAACGGGTCAGCAGGCCGGCGACCAGGGGGGTGGCCAGGGCCAGGAGGGTCTGGGCCAGGTCCAGCTCGGTGCGGGCCTGCCCGGCGGCGGCGATTGCGGCGGCAAACTGCGGGCTGCGGCGGAGGCTCTCGACGGCGGTCTGGGTGACGCTCAGGCGGTCGATGGCGGCCGCCAGGGCCGGATGCTCGGCCGCCCAGGCGTCGAAGGCCTGTTCCACGGCCTTGGCGACGAGCGGCTGGATGTCGGGGCTGGGGTTCATGGCTGGCTCCTGTGGGGTTCGAGCAACGCGCGGCGAAGGTGCTGGCTGAGGCGGTGTTGCTGGAGGATCAGGCCGGCGGCCAGGTGCAGCGCCTCGTCGGCGGCGGCGAGGTTGTCGGCGGCCAGGACGGCCTGGGCCTGGTTCTGCCGCCGGGCGTCGGCCAGGGCGTCGCGGGCGGCGGCGTACCCGCGGCGGGCGGAGATGACCCACTCGGCCGACAGCTCGACACCCGAGCCGTCGGGTCGGCGCAGCTCTCCGGCGGCCACGCGGCGGACGTCGGCGTCGAAGCCGGCGTCGAGGGCCTGCTGCTGGGCGTCGAAGCCGGCGTCGAGGGCCTGCTGCTGGGCCTGCTGAAAGCTCGCCGCCTGGGCCAGGCCCACGCGGGCGACGCTGATGAGTTCGAGGTTGGCCGGGGCCGCCGTGCAGCCGCCCAGCAGGCCCGCAATGGCCAGAACCAGCAGGGCCTTGAGCCCGGCCGGGGCGGGATGGCTAGTGCAGGTGTTCATCGTGAACCTCCTGGGCCAGCTGCGCCAAAGCCTCGGCCATCTGACGCTGGGTCTCGTTGAAGCGGGCGACGGCGGCGGTGTTCTGCTCGACGACCTGCACCAGCTGCCCCAGCCGCTGCTCGTCGCGCAGGATGCGGGAGTGCGACTCGCTGAGCTGGCGTTCGCGGGTGCGCGAGAGCTTCCGCTCCCACAGCCACATGGTCCCCATCAACCCCGCGGCCCCGAAGGTCGCCAGGTCGAAGGCGATGCTGAGAAATGTCATGACGGGCTCCTTTGGTTTACGAATTACGAATTACGATTTACGATGGAAGATGGACGATGTGAGGGTGGCGGCCCCGGACGTCGCCGTCAGTTCGGCGGGCTGTTGAGGTCGAATTCGACGATGGCCTGGGCCTGGAGGGCGATGGTTTCGTAGCCGCTGTCGAGGCGGCGGACCAGCAGGCAGGAGGGCTTCAGGTCGATCACGTCCTGCAAGGCCGCGTCGAGGGCGGGGGCGCTGAATGTGCCGGGAACGCCGGCCGCGAGGGCCAGGCTGCCGATCGCCGTCGCGTCGCCGGGCCCCAGGCCGCCGGGGCTGGACCAGGCCAGGGCCGCCCCGGGGAGGTACTCGTTCCAGGTCGGCCAGTCCCAGGCGAAGTCGATCTGCCGCAGGCACTGGTGGATTTCGACCGTGCAGCTGACGTCGGCCAGCAGCTCCAGAATCGCCCCCGGCCGGACGGTGACGTTGTGCAGCCCGCGCTCGGGCTGCTGCTGGCCGTGGACGACCAGGTGGCCCAGCGTGCGGAGTTCGTCGCTGCCGGTGTTGCTCAGCAGCCCGCCGGCCCAGGGCGCGTCGGGCAGGACGGAGATGATCCCGGCCGCGAAGTGCACCGGCAGCACCCAGCGCCCGCGCGAGAGCCATTCCAGGGCCTGGCGCAGCTCGTTGAGGTGCCGGGCCCGCACGGCCGTGGCGGCGGGGGCCAGCAGCGGGTCGCTCCAGCCGCCGGTTCCGTTGAGGGCCGAGAACAGGCTCACGTGCGTGGCGTCGTTGAGCTGGCAGAGGGTCTTGTTCTCGTGCGGGCCGGGCTGGGGCATCAGCCATTCCAGGGCCGCCGGCGAGGCCGGCAGCCCGCCCAGCAGCCCCGGCGTCGGGCTCAGTAGGCTCGCGACGCTCTGGCGGCAGGCCTCAAGGGCGTCGGGCGTGATGTACGTCCCGGCCGTGGCCGGCAGCGCCGTCGCCGCCGCCTGGCCCACCAGTGCCCGCCGGCGGTTGATCGCGTCCCACAACTCAGCGGCATCCCCCGCCGCCGGCCGATGCACCCCGGCCGTCACCCGCCCGGCCGCGTCCTGCTGCGTGTACGTCGCTGTGAACATGACAAACCTTTCAGACAGATCGTAGGTCGTAGTTCGTAGTTCGAAGGTCGTAGTTCGTAGGTCGTAGTCGTCGACGGCGGCCGGGGGATGCGCAACGGGTCGAGCCTGGGGATGCGCCTCGGGCGTAGGGCGTGCAACTTGTTGCACGCGGGAAGACGCCATTGGCCGTAGGGCGTGCAACTCGTTGCACGCGGGAAGACGCCGACGGAGAAGTGCGCGGTGCGCAGTGCGCCGTGCGTGCGAGGCCG
>JAWLCG010000389.1:0-4563 GCA_041687295.1 Phycisphaerae bacterium
CGAGCAAGACCGGGCCGGGGCGTGGGGTTTCTGCCCGCCGGACCCGGCAAGACACTCTGCAGGAGGGGGCTGTATGCGCCAGGGGCACGGGCATCGGCATGGCGAGACTGCGCCGCGCGCGGGGCTGGGGCTGGAGGGGCTTGAGAGCCGGCTGCTGCTGGCGGCCGACGGCCCGATCGTCATCAACGAGATCCACTACGACCCGGCCGTGAAGACCGAGCGGGTGGAGTTCGTCGAGCTCTACAACAACAGCAACGCCGCCGTCGACGTCTCGGGCTGGTGCTTCAGCGAGGGCATCAGCTTCAGCTTCCCCGCCGGCACGGTCATCCCCGCCCGCGCGTATGCGGTGCTGGCCGAGGACGCCTCGGCCTTCTGCGGCAAGTACGGCTTCGCGCCGCTGGGGCAGTATCTCGGCGGGCTCGACAACGACGGCGAGACCCTCACCCTCCGCAACAAACTCAACGAGGTCGTCGCCAAGGTCGACTACGCCCTGGGCTTTCCCTGGCCCACCGTCGGCGGGCCGGTCGAGGCGTCGATCG
Organism: Phycisphaerae bacterium; assembly: GCA_041687295.1. GTDB lineage: Bacteria > Planctomycetota > Phycisphaerae > SM23-33 > FEN-1343 > JAWLCG01. The sequence goes on from JAWLCG010000389.1 coordinate 540, forward strand.
AGCTGATGAACCCCAGCTTCGACAACGGCCTGGGCGGCAACTGGCGGGCCTCGCAGTACGTCACCGGCGAAACCACGCTCATCCAGGCCGGGACAAACTGGCGGTACTTCAAGGGCACCCGCGAGCCGACGACCACCCCCGGCCTGTGGCGCCAGCGCAGCTTCAGCGACACCAACTGGCCCGTCGGCGCGACGCCCATCGGCTACGGCGAGGACTTCATCGCCACCACGCTGGGCGACATGAACGGCCTCTACCGCACGGTGTACCTGCGCCAGAGCTTCACCGTCAGCAATGTCGCCAGCATCCAGAGCCTGCTGCTGGAGGCGCTGGTCGACGACGGGGCGAACTTCTGGATCAACGGCGTCCACGTCGGCGGCATCAACGTCGCCTCGCCGGAGTTGGCCTACAACGACACAGCCCTGAGCGGCATCGAGAACACCCAGTACGTCCCGATCGTCATCCAGAACGTCCAGTCGCTGCTGGTCGAGGGCGCCAACGTGCTGGCGGTGCAGCTGCTCAACAGCGCGCTGGCCGGCAGCAGCGACGCGTTCTTCGACGCCCGCCTGACGGCCTTCGAGGGCCAGGGCAGCCCCCCCACGCCCGGGCGGGCCAACTCCTGCTACACCACCAACGCCCCGCCGGCCACGCGCCAGGTCGCTCACAGCCCCCTCCAGCCGCTGCCGGGCCAGAGCGTCACCATCACCGCCAAGGTCACCGACCCCCAGGGCCTGGCCAGCGTCAGCCTGCAGTACCAGCTGGTCAACGCCGGCTCGTACATCAGCCTCGACGACGCCGCCTACGCCACCAGCTGGACGACCCTGACCATGTACGACGACGCCACCCACGGCGACGCCGTCGCCGGCGACGCGGTCTACACCGTCACGCTGCCCGGCTCGCTCCAGGTCAACCGCCGGCTGGTGCGCTACCGCATCCGCTCGGCCGACAAGACCGGGCAGAGCGTCACGGTGCCCTATGCCGACGACCCCTCGCCGAACTTCGCCTACTTCGTCTACGCCGGCGTGCCCTCCTGGAGCGGCGCGGCCCGGCCCGGCGTCACGCCCAGCCAGACCTACAGCTCCGCGACGCTCTCGAGCGTGCCGGTCTACCACCTGATCTCCAAGAAGCAGGACGTGCTCGACAGCCAGCACCTGCCCGGCGCGACGGGCGAGGGCTACATGGGCAGCGAGTACCTCTGGCACGGCAGCCTGGTCTACGACGGCGTGGTGTACGACCACATCCGCTACCGCGCCCGCGGCGGGGTGTGGCGCTACGCGATGGGCAAGAACATGTGGAAGCTCGACTTCAACCGCGGCCATCAGTTCCAGGCCCGCGACGCCCGCGGCAAGAAGTACGACACCACCTGGGACAAGCTGAACCTCTCGGCCGTCATTCAGCAGGGCTGCTACGGCCATCGGGGCGAGCAGGGGCTCTTCGAGGCGGCGACCTACAAGCTGTTCAACCTGGCCGGCGTCGAGTCGCCGCTGACGCACTACGCCCACTTCCGCGTCATCGACGAGGCGGCGGAGAAGACCTCCAGCCAGTACACCGGCGACTTCTGGGGGTTGTACCTGGTCGTCGAGCAGCCCGACGGCAACCTGCTGGACGAGCACGACCTGCCCGACGGCAACCTGTACAAGATCGACGACTACGAGGGCGAGCTCAACAACCAGGGCCCCACCGGGCCCACCGACGGCAGCGACCTGTGGGCCTTCATCGACGGCTACAGCAGCGCCCCGACGGTCTCCTGGCTGCGGGCCAACCTCGACCTGGAACGCTACTACTCCTACCGCGCGATCCTCGAGGCCACCCACCACTACGACGTGGGCCAGGGCAAGAACTACTTCTACTACCATAACCCCCAGACGGGGCTGTGGCAGGTCCTGCCCTGGGACGTCGACCTGACCTGGGCCGACAGCATGTACGGCAACGGCAACGAGCCGCTCAAGAGCCGCGTGCTGGGCCAGGCCGCCCTGGCGCTGGAGTACCGCAACCGCCTGCGCGAGCTTCTGGACCTGCTGTACAACCCCGAGCAGGTCGACCTGCTGCTGGCCGAGCTGACCGGCCCGATCTACACGCCGGGCCAGCTCAGCCTCGTCGACGCCGACCGGGCCATGTGGGACTACAACCCGATCCTCGCCTCGTCGATGGTCGACCCCACGCGGGCCGGGACGGGGCTGTTCTACGACGCCGCCGCCGACGGCACCTTCGCCGGCATGGTCCAGCTCATGCGCGACTACGTCGGCAGCCGCACGCAGTGGATCAACCAGAACCTGCTGACCGACGAGAGCCTGATCCCCAAGACCCCCAGCGTCAGCTACACCGGGGCGGCGGGCTTCCCGGTCAACCGGCTGAGCTTCGCCTGCTCGAGCTACGTCGGCGGCTCGGCCTTCGCGGGCATGCAGTGGCGCCTGGCGGAGGTCAGCGACCTCGACGCCCCGCCGGCGGCCGGGCAGAAATGGCACTACGAGATCGAAGAAGACTGGAGCAGCGGCGAGATGAGCAGCTACCGCGGGGGAATCGCAATCCCCTCGACCAGCGTCGAGCCGGGTAAGACCTACCGAGTGCGAGTGCGCTTCAAGGACGCCGCCGGGCGCTGGAGCCACTGGTCGGCCCCGGCGGAGTTCACCGCGGCCGCCCCGGACGGCGCCAACCAGAACGCCCTGCGAATCACCGAGATCTACTACAATCCCGCCCCGGCCAAGCCCGCCGCCGGCGAGCTGAACGTCGATCCCGACGAGTTCGAGTTCATCGAGATCACCAACACCAGTTCCGCCCCGGCCAGCCTGCTGGGGGTGGTGCTGTCGGGCGGGATCGACTTCCAGTTCTCCAGCGGCACGATCACCAGCCTGGCCCCGGGTCAGAGCGTGATCCTGGTCGAGAACCGCCAGGCGTTCGAGAGCCGCTTCGGCACCGGCCTGCCGATCGCCGGGCAGTACAGCGGCCGACTGGCCAACGGCGGCGAGAGCCTGACCCTCAGCGACGCCCTGGGGGCGACGATCGAGAGCTTCGCCTACAGCGACGACGCCCCCTGGCCCATCGAGGCTGACGGCGGCGGGGCCTCGCTGCACCGGCTCACGGCCGCCAGCGACGGCAACCTGGCCGCCAGCTGGAAGGCCGCCGCCCCCACCCCGGGCCAGCCGCTCTCGACCAGCGGCGTGCGGGCACGCCAGGTGTTCTACAACAACTCCGCCTGGGACGGCTTCTCCGCCGCCGCAGGCCCGGCCGACGACGCCGCCATCGCCACCGACAAGCACGCCCTGCTGCCTGGCCAGGCTGCCTCGGCCGGCAACTACACCAGCTACTCCCGCGGCCTGAACGGCCTGATGGTCGACCTGGCCGGGGCCAATCTCACCAAGCTCAGCCTGGCCGACTTCCGCTTCGCCATCGGCAACAGCGGCGACCTGGGCGCGTGGGCGGCAGTCTCGGCCAAGAGCCTCAGCGTCCGCCCCGGCGCCGGCGCCGACGGCAGCGACCGCGTGACGATCCTCTTCGACGACGGCGCGGTCGCCAACGCCTGGCTGCAAGTGACGGTGCTCGCCTCGGCCGCGACGGGCCTGACCCAGCCCGACGTGTTCTACTTCGGCAACGCCATCGGCGAGGTGCTCGACCGGACCGGCGACGCCCGCGTCGACGTGCGCGACCAGTTGCTGATCCGCCACAACCCACGGAGCCTGGCCAACCCGGCCGAGCTGACCAACCCGTACGACATCAACCGCGACCGGCGCGTCGATCACAACGACGAGTCTGCCGCGGCCGCCAATGCCACCAACGTGCTGACGGCGCTGAAGCTCTTGACCGCCCCGCTGGGGGTCGGGCAGGCCGCGCCGGTCGGCAACCTGCCGGCCAACCCGGACCAGGGCCCGACGCCCCCGCCGCCGACGATCGACCCGCCGCGGCCCGGGCCCGGGCAGGCGCCGGCGTTGCCGACCCCGCCGCGCCGCCTCGGGCGGGTGCGGGTGGTCGAGACCCGGCCTGACGCCGCACCGGCCGAGACGACGCCGGCCCTGGCGCCGCGGTCCGGGGC
>JAWLCG010000390.1:0-4559 GCA_041687295.1 Phycisphaerae bacterium
CGGTGAGGTGTGTCGGATGGGACGGCGCCTGGCGTCGGCCCGCGCGGCCGGCGATAATGGAGGCGCATGGCCGACGTTCTGGACAGCACGAGTCGGTTGGCCGAGCCTGCCGGCGGGCCGGTGGCGGTGCTGCTGCCGATCCGCGCGTACATTCTGGGCCGGCGGGAGGTCACCTGGGGCCGGGCGGTCGCGACGGCGGCGGTCTCGCTGGCGCTGCTGACGGCGCTGGTGGTGGCGGTGCACCTGGCCGAGGCGTCGGCCAACCCCCGGGCGATCCGCTTCCTGCCGCTGGGCGGGGCGGGCTGGCCGACGCGGGCGCTTTACTACGCCCGCCAGGAGTGGCCCGGCCTGCTCGTGCGGGCCCTGCTGCCGCGGATGGTGCTGATCGGCCTGTTCCTGAGCTTCCCCTTCGGCTACGCCGAGCGCTACCTCTACCGCTGGACCGACGGCCAGCGCCCCCGCGGGCGGCGCGAGGTGGTGCTGGCCGTGAAGTACACGCTGCTGGGGTTCCAGACGTGGCTCTTCGCCGCGCCGCTGGGGCTGGTCCTGCAGGGCGCCATCGCTGGCTGGGGCCGATACGGCCTGGGCCGGGCCGCCGAAGTGCTGGGCCTGGTCGCCCTGCTGGCGGTGCTGTGTCTGACGGTCTGGCTGCTGGCCCGGCAGGTCGCCCGCGCCGTCCTGACCGCCCTGGACGAGAGCTACTGCCACCGCTGCGGCTACCTGCTGACCCACCTGAGCGACCCCCGCTGCCCCGAGTGCGGCCAGCCCTTCGACCCCGCGAGGGTGGGACGGTCCTGATTTTCGATCTTCGATTGCAGAGTTTCGATTGAGGGGGACGCCGCCGCCACGGCACACGTGCTGTCTCCTGAAATGTCAGAAGCTCTGAGGTCTTTCTCTGTGTCCTCTGTGTCCTCTGTGGCGCGTCTTCCTCTTCGAAGACCCCGGGCAAGCCCGGGGCTATATAGGGGACACACGGTGGCGTGTGGCGCTACTTGAGCTGGTCGCGGAGGTGGCGGAGCAGGTCGAGGGCCTGCAGGGGGGTGAGGTTGTCCAGGTCGGTGGTGCGGATCTGGTGGGCGACGCGTCCGGCGGGGCCGTCGGGGGCGAACAGCTGGAGCTGGTCGCCGTCGCGGCGGGCCTTGCGGTCGAGTTTGGGCACGTCGAGGCCCTCGGCGAGGTGGGCCTGCAGTTGCGGGAGGATCTGCTCGGCCCGGCCCAGCACGTCGCGGGGCACGCCGGCGAGCTTCGCCACGTGCAGGCCGTAGCTGCGGTCCGTGCCGCCCTCGACGATCTTGTGCAGGAAGACGACCTCGTCGGCCCACTCGCGGACGGCGACGTTGAGGTTGGCCACGCCCTTGATCATCCCTGCAAGCTCGGTCAGCTCGTGGTAGTGGGTGGCGAAAAGGGCGCGGCACTTCACGCGCAGCGCCAGGTGCTCGCTGATGGCCCACGCCAGCGACAGGCCGTCGAAGGTGCTGGTGCCGCGCCCGACCTCGTCGAGGATGACGAGGCTTCGGCTGGTGGCGTTGTTGAGGATGTTGGCGGTCTCGACCATCTCGACCATGAAGGTGCTCAGGCCGGCCGTCAGCTCGTCGGCGGCGCCCACGCGGGTGAAGATGCGGTCGACCAGGCCCACCGTCGCGCTGTCGGCGGGGATGAAGCTGCCCGTCTGCGCCAGCAGCACCAGCAGGGCCACCTGGCGGATGTAGGTGCTCTTGCCGGCCATGTTCGGGCCCGTGATGATCAGCAGGCGGTCGTCGGCGGCGCCCATGCGGGTGTCGTTGGGCACGAACTTCTCGCGGAGCTGCTCGCTGAGCACGGGGTGCCGGCCAGCGGTGATCTCCAGGACGTTGTCCTGCGTGATGGCGGGGCGAACCCAGCCGGGGCGGTTGGCCAGCACGGCCAGGCTGGCCAGCACGTCCAGCAGCGCCACCGCCCGCCCGGCCGACTGCAGGGCGGGCACGAACGCGCACAGGGCGGTGCGGAGGGCCTCGAACAGATCGGCCTCGAGGGCCTTGGCGCGATCCTCGGCGGTGAGCACCTCGGCCTCGTAGCGCTTGAGCTCGTCGGTGATGTACCGCTCGGCGTTCTTGAGCGTCTGCTTGCGGGCATAGTCGGCGGGCACCTTGTCGGCGTTGGCGTGGCTGATCTCGATGTAGTAGCCGAAGACCTTGTTGAAGCCCACCTTCAGCCCGCCCAGGCCGAGACGCTTGGCCTGCTGGGCCTGGTAGCTCGCCAGCCAGCTCTGCCCGTCGCGCCCGATCGAGCGGAGCCGGTCGAGCCCTTCGTCGTGCCCGTCGGCGATGACCCCGCCATCGCGCAGGACGTTGGGGCAGTCGGGGTGGATGGCCTGGCCGATCAGCCCGGCCGGCTCGTCCAGGCCGTCCAGCTCGGCCGACAGACCGGCGACCAGCTCGGCCCCCAGGCCAGCCAGGGCCTCCCGCAGGGCGGGCAGCTCGGCGAGGGTCTGGCCCAGGGCCACCAGCTCGCGGGGCCGGACGCGCCCCAGGGCGATGTTGGCCGTGATGCGGTCGATCTGGGCGCAGCGCCCCAGCCGATCGCGCAGGGCGTCCAGGCGGGCGCGGTCGTCGGCCAGCTCGGCGACGGCCTGCTGGCGGGCGAGGATCTCGCTGTAGCGCTTCAGCGGGAAGGTGATCCACCGCTCCAGCAGCCTTGCGCCCATGCCGGTGCGGGTCTGGTCGAGGCTGGCCAGCAGGCTGCCCGACCGCCGCTGGCCCCGGAGCGTGCGGTGCACCTCCAGGCTCCGCAGGGTCGTGCCGTCCAGCAGCATGTGGTCGCTCCGGTCCAGCGGGCGGACCTGGCGGATGTGGCCCAGGACGGTCTTTTGCGTCTCCTGCAGGTAGTCGATGATCGCGCCGGCCGCCGAGATCGCCGGCGTGTAGCCGTCGAGGCCGAAGCCCTCCAGCGTCGTCACGCCCAGCTGCTTGTGCAGCAGCCCCAGGGCGGCGCGGGCCTCGAACGCCCACGCCGGTCGGCCCGTGGTGCTGGCGGCGGCGCAGTCGCGCAGGCTCTGGCGGAAGGCCGGTGCGTCCAGGTCGCTGCCCTCGGGCACGATCACCTCGGCCGGGCGGAGGCGCGTCAGCTCGTCGAGCAGCTCGCGGGCGGGAAGGTCCATCACACCGAAGGACCCGCTGCTGAGCTCCACCCACGCCAGGCCCACCGCGGGCGGCTCGACCTTGCCGTCGGCGAAGACGGCCGCCAGGTAGTTGCTCTCGCGCTCGTCCAGGAGCGTCTGGTCGGTCAGCGTGCCGGGGGTGACCAGGCGCGTCACGTCGCGCTCGACGACGCCCTTGGCCTGCTTGGGGTCCTCGACCTGCTCGCAGATGGCCACCCGCTCGCCGGCGGCCACCAGGCGGCGGAGGTAGCTGTCCAGGGCGTGGTAGGGGATCCCCGCCAGCGGCACGGCCGAGGGGCCCTTGCTTCGGCTGGTCAGCGTCAGCCCCAGCAGCTGCGAGGCCCGCTTGGCGTCCTCGTAGAACAGCTCGTAAAAGTCGCCCATGCGGAACAGGAGCATGTACTCGGGGTACTGCTCCTTGAACTGCCGGTACTGCCGCATCGCCGGCGTGTCGAGTTGTGGGGCGCTGTCGCTCATGGGCTGAGCCCCCGATGATAGGGAACCCGGGGGGCGCAAGCAAGCGGGGGGCGGCCGAAGCGGGCGATTGCCCCGGTGCGGGCCGATCACGGGCCCGCGGTTCCCCCCGTCATCGCGTCACTGCGTCACTGCGTCAACGCGTCACACCGCAAGAGATTGCACCGCTTGGGCCAGCGAAGTATCCCATCAGCGTCCCATGGGGGGTGCCATGGCCGCTCGCGGCCATGTTGAGTCTGCCCCCACCCAGCCGTTTCCGAAGGACCTCGAGGCCATGCGCCGACTCAGCCCGTGGGCAACTGACTTCTGCGCCAGGTTCTCGTCGCCTCCGCATGGCCGCGAGCGGCCATGGCACCCGTCAAGGGGGCTAGCTGTAGGCCGGACGCAGTCCGGCTGGGGCCAAGCGCCGCATGGTGTCTCTTTCCCCAGCCGGACTGCGTCCGGCCTACAGGGCAACTGGAGGGTGCCTGAAGCGAACGGATTCCCATCAGCGACGCCGCGACGCAGTGACGTCATCACCGGACCGCGCCGCCTGGATGGCTGCACCGTCCGAGGCGTCGGGCCCTACAGCCCGCCCTCGCCCATCAGCACGTTGAGCAGGCTGCGCTGGAAGTGGAGGCGGTTCTCGGCCTCCTCGAAGATGACGGCGGCATGCTTTTCCACCATGTCGTGGGTGATCTCGCTGCCGCGGTAGGCCGGCAGGCAGTGCATCACGACGGCGTGGGCGGGGGCCTGGGCCATCAGGGTCTCGTTGATCTGGAAGCCGGTGAAGGCGGCCTGTCGCTTGGCCTTCTCCTGCTCCTGGCCCATGGAGGTCCAGGTGTCGGTATAGACGATGTCGGCGTCTTTGACGCCGTCGGCCGGGTCGTGCGTGACGCGGTAGCTCGCCTTGGGCTCGTTGGCCAGCAGCGTGGCGCCGAACGCCTCCTCCAGGCAGTAGCCCTGCGGG
>JAWLCG010000391.1:0-4555 GCA_041687295.1 Phycisphaerae bacterium
CGCGGTTGGGGTTACTTCACCAGCGACAGCGAGGGGATGTCGATTCCATCGAGTTGGCTCATGGCTCCATTCTACCCCAGCGGCCGGGGGGCCTCAACGGCCTAGTCCGCCGGACGGGCCTGACTTTTCGCACGCCCGGTCTTTCCTGTTGCATGCCCCGGCCAGGATGGTAAAATACTTGGCTCTTTCCCTATTTGGCGACTGTTCAGGAAGGAAGAATCATGGCTCATATGCGACGCAATGGCAAGCTCCGTTCGTGGCGGTCGAAGCGTGCCAACCACGGCAAGCTCGGCGCCCGCGGCACCGAGAAGGGCAAGTTCAAGCGCTACCGCTGCCGCAAGGAAAAGCGGTGGACCGTCAGCGCCACCCGCTGACCCCTGTCTGCCAGCCAGCAGCGAAACACCGAAAAGCTCGCGCCACCGCCGGCGCGGGCTTTTTGCTGCGCATAGCCTGCCGCCTGCCCCTTCTACGTTCGCCCCGGCCTCCCGTTCGACCGGAAATCCTCCAGGCCCCTCCCCCGCCCGAGAAGGTGGGGCTTCGCTCCGCTGCGCCCCAGCCTACGGTGCAGGCCGTCCTCGTAGGCTGGGGCGCAGCATCAGCGAAGCCCCACCTAAAGGGCCTGGCTCGTTCGGCCATCGGATGTGCGGCTGGGTGCCCCGGGCAAGCGGGGCGTCAGCACCGCTCGCCCGGTCGAGGGCGGAGGCGGCTGATTCAAGCGGCCCATCCCGCCCCGGCCGGGCGAGCCTGCGGCTTGCCCGGGGCACCCCCAGCCATGGACCCGTACACGCAAAGGGCAGACGGGTCAGGGTTTTTCGGTGCACTGGGGGCGCGAGCCGGCGGGCAGGGGCGGGGCGTCGACGCCAGCCTGGGGGAGGGTGCCGTCGAGTTCCTGCCGCCAGTGGGCCACGTCGCCGGCGGGGCCGTAGCAGTAGATCATCTTCAGCGGCGCCGCCCCGATGTTCGTGAGCTGGTGGAACTGCCCCGGCGGGATGGCCACGGCCTGGCCGGCGGTGAGGGTCTGCCGCTCCGTGCCGAGGCACATCTCGCCGGTGCCCTCGACGACGAAGTAGACCTCCTCCTGCTCCTGATTGTGCCAGGGCACCTGCCCGCCGTCGGGCTCGAGCGTGACGAAGCCCATCGAGAAGTTTTTCGCCTGGATCGGGGCCGGCCCGCCCACGAGGTTCTGCGTCCGCCGACGGGCGGGGTAGGTACGGCCTTCGATGCTGCTCAGATCGGAAATGATCATTTTTTCGCTCCTCTTTGGGGCGGGCGCAGGGCCACACGGAAGTGCCTGACGACCGGCTTATTTTTGATTTTTGATTTCTGATTTTCGAGGACACGCGGTACGGACTGTGTCTTAATAACCGCCAAGCTCTGTGTCCTATCTCTGTGTTCTCTGTGTCCTCTGTGGCCCATCTTGGTTTTCGAAGACGCCGGGCCTCGCGTTGCTCGACCCGGCCTACGGGCTCGACGCCATCGACGGCGGGCGGGGCCCGCCCTACTGGATGCCGCCGAAGAAGGTGAGGTAGGGTTCGTCGCGGGCGATGCGATGGACGTAGAGGGCCAGCTCGCGGGCGTGGTAGTCGCCCCACATGCTCGACTCGCCGCAGGGCACCTTGCGGCCGGGGGGCACAAAGTCCCATCCGTTTGGCCGATGGTAGACCGAGTGCAGAATCAGGCCCTGGTGGTTCTCGTCGGTGCTGAGGTAGGGTTCCTCGATCAGCCGGGCCAGGACGGTCAGGCCAGCCTGCCAGTAGCGGCGGGCGGGCTCGAGCTCGCCTCGGGCCTGGAGGTATCGGCCCAGGCGGAGCAGGCCCTGGGCGCCGATGGCGGCGGCGGAGCTGTCGACCGGCTCGTGGTCGTTGTACGGCTCGGCCGGTCGGTCGAGGTAGTCGCCCATGGCCGCCAGGCCCGGCGCGCCGGTGTCCCAGTACGGGATGCCGTCGGTGGGCGTGTGCTCGATGTAGAAGTCGCACGCCGCCCGGGCGGGCTCGAGCAGCATCGCCTCGATGGCCCCGGAGCCCTCGAAGGGCGCCAGCACGTCGTCGGGCTGGGAGGCGAAGAACTCAAGCTGCTCGGCGTAACCCAGCATGACCCACGCCAGGCCGCGGGTCCAGGTGCTGAAGGGGCTGTAGCCCTGCTGGGTGCTGGGGCAACGGTAGCGTCCGTCGGTGGTGTTGAAGAGGCTCTCGTGGACCACTCGGCCGCGGAGGTCGTAGCTGTCGCGTCCCTGGCCATAGTAGACGTTGTAGCGGGCGGTCGCGCGGGCGTGGTCGAGCAGCCGACCGAGCAGGCTGATCCGCGCGTCGTTCTCGGCCTGGAGCACGTGGCCCAGTGCATGGCTGACGGCCAGGGCCCGGCACGAGCGAATGGTATCGGCGAACAGCGAGTGCGGGCCGTTGAAGGAGTGGATGAACCCCCCGCCGTCGCGGATGGGCGTCCAGCGGGCGGCCTGGACGGCGCCGGAGGCCTTCAGGGCCAACTCGTAGAAGTTCCGCTGCCACGGGTCGTCGGGCGTTCGGCCCTCTTTCATGAGGCGCAGCAGGTTGCCGTAGGTGCTGACGTTGTTGAAGCCGTGGTCGTGCACGCCGATGTGCGTCACGTGCGGGGCCATGTGGGCGACGGTGTCGGCCCGGCCGGCGTCGAGGAACTCGCCCTCGCCGGTGGCGTCGAACTGCAGGATGGCCGAGCCGAACTGGAAGCCCTGGGTCCACTCGGTCCAGCCGCGGCTGGTGTACTGGCCGCGGACGGTGAAGACGGGTGCCCCGGCCGAGGGATTGGCCGAGCGGGCGATCGAGCGGATCTTGGCGGCCGAGAGCGCCCACAGCCGTCCGAGAGGCCCCAGCAGCCCGCTGGGCGTCAGCTGGTCGTTGATCGTGATCATGCGGAAATCATCCCTTCCCGGCCGCCGCTCATCGGGGTCGGCCGGGCGGGGATGATAGCAGACCGGCCGGCCGCTCGCCACGGCCGGCCGGTCGAAAGTCTGTCAGTGCGCCCATTCCGACCCCCCGGGGACCCTTCTCCAAGCCCACGGATGAAATCCGTGGGGGTCCGGGGCGGGCGCCGCCTGCGGGGCACTACGTCGCGCCGGGGCCCGAGGACGTGGCTGCAAACGCCGCAGTCTCACCCGAACGCTTACCCGCCTTCGCTGCCGGGCCTCGCTGCGCTCGAAGAAAGCCCACGGAGGGTCAGGGCTTGCTGGTCAGGCTGGCGATGTAGTGCAGGCCCAGCTTGGCCAGGTGGTCGGCGATGCTGTCGAAGTCGTCCTGGTGCTCCTCCTCCTGCAGAATGAGGTTCTGGAAGAGCTCCTTGCTGGCGGCGTCGCCCTCGGCGTCGCAGACCCTGGCGTACTCGTTGTAGTTCTTGATGGCGGTGGTCTCGAGGGCGAGGTTGTTCTTGATCATGTCCTCCAGGCCCTGGCCGCGCTGCACCTGCCCGGTGGGCTTGGTGACGGGCTCGCCCTCGAGGAAGAGGATGCGCTCGGCGAGGTCCTCGGCGTGGCGCATCTCGACGATGGCGATCTTCTTCATGTGGTCGGCGAGCTTGCCGTAGTCCTGGTCCTCCAGCTCGTAGTGGTGGATCATGTACTGCTGGATGGCGAACAGCTCCTGCTCGCGGGCCTTGTTGAGCACCTCAATGACCTTGGGGTTCCCCTGCATGGCATCTCCTCGCTGTTTCAGGGACACTGGGACAGGCCGGCTCGGGCCGAGCGCGGCCGACGGCGCCCGAAACCAGACCGCCCGGCCGGGGGCGGTTGCACCCCGACCGGGCCGGTCGGTTTCCCTGGCAGTCTATTGTAGGCAGGCCAAAGGGCTTAGCCCAGCACGGCCGCCAGATCCTGCTCGACGGTCGAGACGGGGGCGATGTGGAACTTCTCGACCAGGACGTTGAGCACCGGCTCGGTCACGAAGGCCGGCAGGCTCGGGCCCAGGCGGATGTTCTGCACGCCCAGCGACAGCAGCGTCAGGAGGATGGCGACAGCCTTCTGCTCGTACCAGCTGAGGATCATCGTCAGCGGCAGGTCGTTGATCGAGCAGTTGAACGCATCGGCCAGGGCCGCGGCGATCTTGATGGCCGAGTACGAGTCGTTGCACTGGCCCACGTCCAGCAGGCGCGGGATGCCGCCGATGTCCCCGAAGGGCAGCTTGTTGAAGCGGTACTTGCCGCACGCCAGCGTCAGGATGACGCAGTCGTCGGGCACGGCCTGGGCGAAGTCGGTGTAGTAGTTCCGCCCGGGCTTGGCGCCGTCACAGCCGCCGACCAGGAAGAAGTGGCGGATCGCGCCGCTCTTGACGGCCCCGATGACCGTGTCGGCCACGCCGAGCACGGCGTTGCGCCCGAAGCCGACGATGATCTTCTTGTCCGGCCCGTCCTCGGCGAAGCCCGGCGCCTCCAGGGCGGCCTGGATGACCGGCGTGAAGTCGCGGTCCTCGATGTGCGGCATGCCGGGGAAGCCCACCACGCCAGTGGTGAAGATTCGGCCCTTGTAGCTCTCGCGGGGGCGCTGGAGACAGTTGGTGGTCATCAGGACCGCGCCGGGGAAGGCCTCGAACTC
>JAWLCG010000392.1:0-3141 GCA_041687295.1 Phycisphaerae bacterium
CCACCGTTGGGCGGGGTCGCGCGCCGCGCGGCCCGCCCACGACCGGGCGGCACCCAGGTCTGCCCGCCAGCGAGCCAAAGCGGCGATTGCATCGCCGCACTCCATACGGTCCAGGCCCGCTTCGTCGCCCGCCGCAGCCGTTGCGTGTGCAGAACCTGCCCTGCACTGCGGGCAGGACCTGCACACCCTACCTCCGGTCAGGGCATCTCGTGCTCGGCCTGCCAACCGGCGGGGTCGAGCAGGCGGATGCGGGGGGCCAGGGCGGCGGCCTCCTCGCGGAGCGGCTCGATCCGCTCGGCCAGGTAGCGATCGACCCACAGCGGCTCGACGCGGCCGGCCAGGGCGTGGCGGAGGGCGTCGCCGGCGCGGTCGGCGCGGTCCACGTGCCGCCGAAGGTTCCGCCACTGCACCATCAGCGGGCTGCCGGTCCGGCGGCGGGCGTCGAGCGTGGCCATCACCACCAGCTCGCGCACGGCCTGGACGAAGTACCAGCCCCCCTTGCGGGCCTCTGCCAACTCCTCGCAGGCGGACCGGCAGGCCTCGAAGCCCTCGCGCTCGCCCAGGGCGTCCAGCACGGCCAGGGCGGCGTCGAGCCCGTCGGCCGGGGCGGCCCCGTCGTGCAGGATTCCCGCCACCAGGGCCAGCGTGTCGAGGCTGGCGTCGATGAGCTCGCTGTGGAGGTTGTGGGTGCTGTAACGGCTCCAGGCGGTGGCGAAGACGCCGGCCATGCCGAACCGCTGGGCGACCTCGGCCCAGGCGGTGGCGTTGACGCGGTGCAACTCGACGTTGGGCCGATCGGCGCTGGGACCAGTGGCGCCCTTGTAGGCGGTCGCCCCCCACATCCGCACGCCGGCGTCGGCGAACCGCTGGATGATGGCGGTGGCCCAGTGGCCCTTCGTCGTATCGGGATGGCCGTGGTAGCCCCAGACGCACAGGTCGGCCTTTTGGGCCAGGCGGGCCAGGGCGGGCGCGTCCCACTCGCGCATCATGTCGTGCCACAGGATGGGCCGAATGCCCCGGCCGATCAGGGCGTCCAGGATCGGCTCGACGTGGTGCAGGTAGAGCGCCCCCTTGCCGTGCTGCTCGACGTAGGCCCGCGTGTCGGGATGACTGGCGAAGCTCCAGGCCTCGTCGCCGCCGAGGTGGAAGTGCCGCACCCCCGGCGAGCGGGCCAGCACGTCCTCGACCATCCGCTCGACCAGCTCCCGCGCCCCCGGCGCCAGCGGGTTGAGCACCCCCGCCTGCCAGGGCCGCTCGCGGAGAGGCGCGTAGGCCTCGCCGGCCAGGGGCGTCTCCATGTGGCCCAGGCACTGCACCAGGGGGATCACCTCCAGCCCCAGCCGGCCGGCGGCGGCGTGGAAGGCCTCCACCTGCTCGACCGTATAGGCCGTCTCGCTGCGGAAGGACCCCTCGACGCTCCAAGGGAAGCTGTCCTCCCACTCGACCAGCACCGCGTTGTACCGCAGGGCCGAGAAGACCTCCAGCAGCCGCTCGAGCCGCCCCGGCGTCGGCGGGGTGCCCTTGAGGTCCAGGTGCACGCCGCGAACCGGCAGGACCGGCTCATTCCGCGAAAACAGGCCGTCGATGGACATGGTCGCTCCCTCGATCGTTGACCGTTCAATGTGCAGCAATTCCGGACTGGTCGCCGACACTACAGGCCGCCCCCTGCCGCCGCAAGGGCCGATCGTCCGGCCCAGGGTGTTGACACGCCGGGCCGGGCGGGTAGGCTGGCCGCTGAACCCACCCTTCGACCCAAGGAGAAGCCCATGGCCGTCGAGATCCGCCAGGCCCGCCCCGACGAACGGGACGCCCTGCTGAGCGTTGCCAACACCTCTTTCAGCCGGCCCGACCGTGCGTTCGACTTCGCCAGCCTGCTGCCCTACTGCTTCATCGAGCAGCGGATCGGCGATCACTGGCTCTACCTGCAGGACGGCAAGATCCTCGGGCTCGTCGGCTCCTACCCGCTGACGGTGCGGATGAACGGCGTGGACTTCCGCACGGCCGGCGTGGGGCAGGTCTCCACGCTGCCCGAGGCTCGCGGCGCCGGCGTGATGTCGGGCCTGCTCAAGGCCGTGACGGCCGAGATGGACCAGCGGTACGACTTCACGTGGCTCTGGGGCGACCGTCGCCGCTATGGCCGCTACGGCTGGGCGTGGGGCGGCGAGCGGGACGTCTACGAGACGCACGACAAGTACCTTCCGCAGCCCGCCCCCGAGGCCGAGGTCCGCCCGCTGGACGCCGAGGGCGACTTCGCCCGCGTCTACGCCGCCGCCATGCGCCTGCCCTACACGGTGCACTTCAACGAGACGGAGTTCCGCCTGCTGCTGACGTGCAAGGAAGTGGCGGGCCTGGCCTGGCGCGACGCATGGGTGCTGACTCGGCCGGCCGGTCGGGTGATGCTCGCCGACGGTCCGGCCGAGCAGGTCGCCGGCCTGCTGGCGCACATCGTCGCGCGCAGCAAGGCCGCCGACCCCAACCAGTGGAAGGCCGCCATCGAGACCGGCCCGTTCGATTCGGTGCTGACCCACGTCGCCCGCGACCACTACTGGTCGTTCAGTCGCCCCGGCTCGGCCATGTTCCGCGTGTGCGACCTCGCCGGCCACCTGGGCCGCGTCGCCCAGGCCGTCGGCGACCTGCCCGGCGGCAACGGCGAGCTGAGCTTCCACAACACCGACAACGGCCAGGAGGTCCACCTGCTCTGCCGCGACGGACACCTCGATGTCGCCCCCAAGGCCGGCCCCGACGTCCACGCCCGCACCACGGCCGAGCTGTCGGAGATCCTCTTCGGCCCGCTGCCACTGGAAACCCTGCTGCCGGGCCTGCCCGCCGGCTCGCCCCTGCGGGCCGTCCTCCGTATGCCCGCCCACGTGAGTCACCTGTTCAGCCTGTAAAAGGGGCCTTGACCGACGCCCCCGCGTCGCGAACGCTAGTCCATGAGGGCCATTCCCCGCGGCGCAGGGGGCGCCGCCGCGAATGGGCCCGACCGCTGCAAGGAGCAGTCCATCATGGCCGACGAAAGAATCCGACTCATCACCCGCGGCGACGACGCCGGCGTGTGCCACAGCGTGAACCTCGCCTTCCAGGACGCCATCACCAACGGCATCCTGCGGAACATCTCGGTCATCGTGCCGGGCCCGGCCT
>JAWLCG010000392.1:3151-4510 GCA_041687295.1 Phycisphaerae bacterium
ATGAAGGGCAACAAGGGCGTCTGCTGGGGCCTGCACGGCACGATCACCGCCGAGTGGGACAAGCCCCGCTGGGGCCCGGTGCTGCCGCGCGACCAGGTGCCCACCCTCGTCGACGTCAAGGGCCACTTCCTCCAGTCCACCCGCGACCTCCACGCCCGCCAGCCCAGCCACGCCGAGGTCCTCGCCGAACTCCAGGCCCAACTCGACCGCGCCCGGGGGGCGGGCCTGAACATCGAGTACATCGACGAGCACATGGCCTACGGGTGGTTTCCGGACCTGCTGGAGAAGCTCCACGACTTCGCCCGGCGAGAGGGCCTGATCTATGGCCGGGACACCGTGGACCGCCTGCCCGACGTCGACGGCCACTTCGACACGAAGGTGGACCACTTCCTGGCCCGCCTCGACCGCGCCCAGCCCGGCCAGGCCTACCTGCACGTGATCCACCCCGGCTGCGACGACCTGGAGATGCGGACCGTCGGCAACGCCACCCATCCCCTCGGCGCCGTCGCCCGCGACCGTGAGGCCGACCGCAAGGTCTTCACCGACCCCCGCGTCCTGCAGGCCGTGCAGGAGCGGAATATCGAGATCGTCCGCTACACCGACGTGATGCAACCGTAGAAACCCAGCCAGGAGAGACGAATGATCCGGATCGGCGTGATCGGCGCGGGCAAGAATGCCACGGGCCATGCCAAGTACTTCGCCCAGAACCCCCGTACCCAGGTCGTCGCGGTGGCCGACGTGAACTGCGAGTTGGGCCAGGGCCTCGCCGACGCGGTCGGCGCCCGCTGCGTGAGCGACTACCGCGAGCTGCTCGACGCGGTGGACGCAGTGGTCATCAGCTCGCCCAACCAGTTCCACCGCGAGCACGCCGTCCAGAGCGCCCGCGCGGGCAAGCACGTCCTGTGCGAGAAGCCCATGGGCATCAATCTGGAAGAGGCCCGCGAGATTGACACAGCCATCCGCGAGACTCACGTCAAATCGCTGGTGGCCTTCTCCGTCCGCTTCGGCGGGCTGCTGCGGACGATGACCCGGGCGATCGACGAGGGACGGATCGGGGAGCTGGTGTCGATCTGGTCGCGTCGGCTGTGCTTCGCCTCGCCCGCCCGCGAGGGCACCTGGCGGGGCAACCCAGCCTGGAGCGGCGGGCTGCTCTACGAGATCAACATCCACGAGCTGGACTGGATGATGCACCTGGCCGGCCGACCCGTGCGGAGCGTCTACGCCCGCAAGTGGGCCCGCCTCGACCACCCCCGCGCCAACGACCACCTGTGGTTCACGCTGGGCTTCGACAAGGGCCTCACCGCTACGCACGAGGGCTCGTGGATGGCCCCCACGCCCAACTACTACCGCGGCGTGCAG
>JAWLCG010000393.1:0-4504 GCA_041687295.1 Phycisphaerae bacterium
CGTGGACTTCCTCGTGTCGGCGGCCCAACTCGTGCCCGTGATGGGCCGGCCTCAGCCGGGTGATCAGGTGGTCTGCGACGGGCAGGTGCACGAAGTGCTGGCGCTGCCCGGCGAGGCCTGCTGGCGTTGGAGCGACCCCTTCCACACCACATTGCGAGTGCACACCCGGGAGATCGGGAGCGAATGAGCGACTGCGAGAGTCAGTACCAGCGGATCTGCCGTGACGAGTTCGGCGAGCTGCATGCCAAGCTCGACAAGCTGGACGAGGCGATCCGCGGCAACGGCAAGGTGGGCATCCAGCGCCGCCTGGACCGGCTGGAGAACGCCGAGGGCGTCAGGTCGCGCCTGCTGTGGCTGATCGCCGGGACCACGGCCACCCTGGCCGTCAGCGCCCTGTGGCGCATCGTGATCGGAGCGTAGATGGGCCTTGCACTCGACATCGCCGACGCCGTGGCCGCCGAGCTCAACGCGGCGCCCGATGGCACGTTTACCCCGGCCTTCACTGCTGTGAGGCGGGTGCTGCCGGCGTTCGAACTAGGCGAGCTCGCGGAGCTGAAGGTGTCGGTCGTGCCGAAGAGCGTCCAGATCAGCGGCGCCAGCCGGGCGGCCAGCACGTTCGAGATCGCCGTGGACATCGGCATCCAGCGCAAGCTGGGCAGCGACCTCGATGCGGAGGTCGCCGAGCTGACCGACCTCGTGGACGCCATCGCCGACTACCTCCGTCGCCGGCCGCTCTCTGCCATGCCGGGAGTCGCCTGGGCCTCCACGGCCAATGAGCCGGTCTACGCTCCGGAGCACCTGGCCGATCGGCGGGTCTTCACCAGTGTCCTCACCGTCACCTATCGGGCCATGGGGTAGTCATGCACAACGTCATCATGCGTCATGTCGTCGTCACCGCCGATTACGCCGCGCTCTCCAGTGTGCCGCTCGTGGCCAGCGTGAGCATCTCCTGCCCACCCACCAACGGCGGGGTGGTGTACTTCCGCGGCGACGATGGCTCCGATGTCCCTTGGCAGCCCGGCGAATGGCACACGCTGCGGTCGGTGAACCTGGCGGAGGTGCTGGTCAAGGGCATGCCGGGCGACGTGGTTACGGTTGTCGGAGGGTCCTGGTGATGGGATACCGCCACACGATCAGCCCCAGCCTCTACGGCGACGGCTCGGACGGCGACTTGATCATCGAGTCCGCCATGCTGGCCGCCCGGCCGGTCTACCAGTTCCGCAGCCTCACCATCGCCGCCGGCGCCAGCTTCGCCCTGGGCAGCATGGGCACCATCCGGGCGGCCGCTCTGGTCATCCGCTGCCAGAGCCCCATCCGCCTGGAAGGCACGATCCGCGCCAGCGGGGCCGGCGCCCTCCCCCAGGGCAGTTCCTGGACCGACAACGGCGGCAGCTTCATGAGCAGCCCCACGGGCATGCAGGCCGTCGGCGCCGCCAGCGTCTATCCGATCCCCGGCGGGGCCAACGGCTACTTCACCGCCTCGGTCCCCTCGGTCCCCGGCTACACCAGCACCGGTCTGCAGGGTCCTGGCGACGGCATCAAGGCCCCCGAGTGGCTGCGGACCGTCCGGGCCATCGTCGGGCCCGACGGGCTCTACCGCCTGGCGGCCGGCATGGGCGGTGCGATGGACAACGGCGGCAACTACTTCGGCGGCAACGGCGCGGGCGCCCTGATCCTGATCGCCCCGGCGATCCTCTTCGGTGACGGCGCCGCCATCGAGGCCCGCGGCAATGACGCCACCGGCATCGGGGCCGACTCCAACGCCGGCGGAGGCGGGGGCGGCTACATCGAGATCCACACGGCCGTGCCTCTGAGCCCTGCCGACGAGGCCCGGCTGGACGTCTCCGGCGGCCGGGGCGGCACCGAGCAGGCCGGCGTCGCCAACAACGGTGCCAGCGGCTTCCACAACCTGTTCCGCCTGTAGGAGGACCCCATGAGCCGCATTGAGCAGACCGTGCCTGCCGGCAAGCAGGGCCTGTGGCTTCGCCGGGGCCGGGTCCTGGGCATCTTCCCGGCCGGTTCGCCGGTCCGGCTGGCGCTGGGCCCCGACGACGCATTCGAGCTGGCCGACCCGCCGCCGGGGCCGGACCCAGCCGAACTGGAGGCGATTCGGGCCCAGCGGGAGCTGATCGCCACCGACGCCGCCATGGCGAGGGTGATCGAGGACCTGGTGGACGTGCTCATCGCCAAGGGCGTGATCACCGAGGCCGACCTGCCCGACCCGGCCCGCCAGAAGATCGACGCCCGGCGGCAGCTGCGCCAGCGGCTGGGAGGCAGCATCTGATCCGCATTGTGACCAAGGCGATGTTCTTCGACCGCCAGGCGGTGCTGAGCGCCACGGACCGGGCCACGCGCAAGGTGCTCTCGAAGTTCGGCGCCTTCGTGCGGACCACCGCTCGGCACAGCATCCGTCGGCGCAAGAAGCCCGCGCCGCCCGGCTCGCCGCCCAGCAGTCACGTGGGCCTGCTGAAGAAGCTGATCTACTTCGGCTACGACGCCGACCGCCAGAGCGTGGTGATCGGGCCCACGCCGCTGCGGGCGGTGGCCGAGGCCCCGCCGCTGCTGGAGTACGGCGGCACGACGACCATCGAGCGCCGCGGCAAGCGCATGCGGGCCCAGTACCGGCCGAGGCCGTTCATGGGCCCGGCGTTCGAGAAGGAACAGAGCAAGCTTCCCGCCCTGTGGCGGGACAGCGTCAAGTAGGAGATCCCCATGTCCGTGCAGACCTTCGTTCTCGGCATGAACGCCGGGCTCTACCAGGGCGCGGCCGGTGCGACCGACCCGTCCACCATGACCGAGGTCGCCAATGTCAAGGACGTCACCCTGAGCCTGGAGGCCGGCGAGGCCGACATCACCACCCGTGGCAACTCGGGCTGGCGGGCCACCGCGCCCACCCTCCGCGAGTGCACGGTGGAGTTCCAGATGGTCTGGAAGCCCGGCGACACTGTCTTCGAAGCGATCAAGACCGCCTTCCTCACCGCCGCCACGGTCGCCCTGGCCGTGCTGGACCAGAAGGCCACCGTCACCGGCGCCCAGGGGCCGCTGGGGGACTTCTCCATCACGAACTTCAGCCGCTCGGAGGCGCTGGAGGAGGCCATCGTCGCCGACGTGACGGCGAAGCTGGCCGTGTTCGTCGAGTGGCACGAGGTCGGAGGGGCCGTCTGATGAAGACCTTCACTGACGCCGCGGGCCGCACCTGGACGATCGGCCTCAACCTCGGCACGGCACTGACCGTCAAGGACCGCCTGGGCATCGACCTGCTTCAGCCCGAGCAGGGCGACCCTCCGCTACTGACGCGGCTGGGGACCGACGAGCTGCTACTGGGCGAGGTGCTCTGCGTGCTGCTGTCGGGGCAGTTCGAGGCCCACGGCGTGGACGAGGCCGACGTGCGGGCATCCTTCGACGGCTCGACGCTGCTGGCCGCCCAGAAGGCGTTCTACGAGGAGCTGGTGGGTTTTTTCCAGTCGCGCGGGCGCAGCGACCGCGCCCGCGCGGTGGCGACCCAGCAGCGGCTGATCGAGGCGGCCGTTCAGGCGGCGCAGGCGAGGATCGAGGCGCTGGACGTCGACGAGACGGTCAGGCTTGTCATGTCGAAGCCGACCGAAGGGAAGGCGAAGACAGATGGCGGGATGTCTGGCGGATCGCCGGGGCCCTCGGGCTCGATCCCCGGCCCCTGACGCTGCGGCAGCTGCTGTGGATGGCCGAGGGCCACGGCCGCGACGCCTGGAGCCGCTGGAGCGTCCTGCTGGCCCTGACGGCCAACTGCCACCGCGACCCCAAGCGCGGGAGAGCCTGGCGGCCGGACGACTTCGACCCCTTCGGCCGCGAGCCCGGTGAGGCCGTCCGGGTGGACGGTGAGACGATCGGACTGCTGAAGGAGGCCTTTTCAACCAGGGCCTCCCAAGGAGGAACCCCATGAGAGCAAGCTTCGTGTGGATGCTGGTGGTGCTGACGGCGGTGGCGCCGGGCTGCGTGCGCCCGCAGGGGCAGGATTACGGCCGGCCCGCCCTCCGCGCCGCGGCCGACACCTACGCCACCACGCTGACGCTGCTGGCCGAGTACCGCCAGGCCGGACTGATCGACGATGAGGCGGCCAGGCGCATCGAGCAGGCGCGGGTCGTGGCCCGGTTGGCGCTGGATCAGTGGCGGGCCGCGCTGCAGGCGGACCAGCCGCCCGCACAGGCCGCCGACAGCTTTCAGCGTGCCCTGTCGCAGCTGATCACCGAGCGCATCCGCGCCGAGCAGAGGAGGCCCCAGCCGTGAGCGACGTGACGAACCTGTTGATCCTGACCCAGGTGAGCCTGGAGATTGCCGGCCTGATCGCCCGCGCCGTGGCGGCCGGCCGTGACGTGTCCGACGCAGAACTCGACGCCGTCTTCGACCGCACCCGGCAGGCCGACGCCTACTGGGCGGCCGTCGAGGCGGGCCTCAAGGAAGGAGCCAAGCCGTGAGAGGATTCCTGGAGCGCATCAGCAGCCGCAAGTTCCTGCTGGCCCTGGCCACG
>JAWLCG010000394.1:0-4491 GCA_041687295.1 Phycisphaerae bacterium
GGGCTCCGCGGGGGGGCGCCCCAGCCTCCGCGGGGGGCCGTCTTCGTAGGGGGGGGCGCAGCGCCAGCGAAGCCCCACCTTCCCCCGGGCCAGGGCTGCCCGCAGATTCGGCAGGCAAACGCCTTGGCCTACTACGCCTTCTTCTGCCCGTACCCGTTGTAGTGCGTCACGTCGGCGAACTGGGCCTTTTGGGGCCGGCTGGGCTGCTCGTCGGGTCGGCCGATGGGCAGCAGGGCCGAGACGTTCACCTCGGGCGGCACGGCGAGGATCTCGCGGAGCTGCTCCTGGGCCATGCGGACCTGTCCCTCGATCCAGCAGCTGGCGTAGCCCATCGCCTCGGCCGCCAGCAGCATGCTCATGACGCTGGCGGCGGCATCCTGCAGCCAGTACTCCCCGAAGCGGGCCGCCTTGGGGTGGATCAGCTGTACGATGATGGCCGGGGCGCCCTGCAGCGCCCGGCTGACCGGGCCGAGCTTCTCCACCATCGCCGGCTCGTCGACGATGATGTACTCCTTGAACTGCCCGTTGCAGCCCGTCGGCGCCTCCAGCCCCACAGCCACGATCCGCTCGAGGTCCGCCCGGTCGACCGGGTCAGGCCGATACCGCCGCACGCTCCGCCGCGACAAGGCCACGTCAAAGAACCCGCGATCCTCACTGCCCCTGGTTCGCTCCTTCTTCTGCAGTAGGTCGGGGATGCTTCCCCGACATCGGCGTCGGGCTAGTATGCCCGACCGACTGGCCTGGCCCAAGCCCACGGATTGCCATCCGTCGGCATCGTACCCGCTGGGCACTCGCTTGCCAGCCCCGGGCCGATGCAAAACCGCCCCGATTGCCGATACCCCCAGTGTCGGCCGACTCAACGACCGCGGGATTTGCCCAGGAGGCGAGAGCATGGATGCGACGCACGAAATGGTGGCGGTGGTGTGTGACGGGCTGTCCAACCCCGGCCGGGCCGTGGCGGCCGAGCTGCTCCGTCGCGGCTGGCGCGTGGCCGTGCAGGAGGACGCCGGCGACGTGCAGGCCCTGGCCGATCGCCTGGCCGTCGAGTCGGCCGCGGGCGAACGGCTGGTCGCCTTCGCCGGCGAGCTGACGGCCGAGGACGACCGCGAGGGGCTCGTCGAGTTCGTCCTGGACGAGTTCGGGCGGATCGACCTGCTGGTGACCCCGCCGCCGCTGAGCCGCGCCGCCCGCGCCGCCGACCTGCTGACCATCGAGCCGGCCAGCCTCGCCGACGCCCTGGCCGGCGGGCTGCTGGCGCCGCTGTTCACCGCCCAGCGGGTCGCCAACGAGATGATCCGCCTGATCGAGTCCGAGACGATCGACACCGCCCGCATCGTCTTCCAGGGCAGCCTGGCCGCCTACACCACCAGCGCCGACCAGGCCGGCGACTGCCTCGCCGCCGCCGGCGTGGCCATGGCCGCCCGCCTCTTCGCCGACCGCCTCGGCGAGTACGGCATCAGCGTCTACGAGGTCCGCGCGGGCCTGCTGGCCACCCACCCCGGCGAGCCGGGCCACGAGGCCTACGACCGCCTCATCCGCGACGGCCTGACCCCCCTCCGCCGCTGGGGCCAACCCGCCGACATCGCCCGCGCCGTCGCCGCCATCGCCGAAGACCTCCTGCCCTTCAGCACCGGCCAAGTCATCGACGTGGATGGGGGATTCCACCTGAGGAGATTGTAGGCTCTCTTCGAGCGTCAGCGAGGCCCGGCAGGGCGGGCGGCGTTCGCTCGGAGGTCGCAGGTCCCCATTTCCCCTCCACGTGGCGGGCGCAGTATGGAGTGCGGCGGCCTTGACGCCGCTTTGGCTCGCTGGCGGGAAGACCAGCCAAAGCGGCGTCGCTGCCGCCGCACTCCATATTGTCTCAGGACCCTCGACCGCCCACCGCGTGAGACCCGCTTGGTCGGTTCCCAGGCGGTCGGCTTTGCCAGTAGGCGATCAGGAGGATGATGGCGTTGGTCAGCAGCAGGGCCGCTCCGATCCAGGCCACGTTCGTGACGGTCTGGGGCAGGGCGGCGTTGATGTACTCGGGGACCTTGGCCCAGTCGGCGGCCAGCCTGCCTCCCTCGAAGGAGGCCAGCTGCTCGTGGTCGATCACGCCGGCCAGGTCCAGCGCGCGGTAGCTGCTCCATGACATGGCCCGGCCGGCCCCGGCCATGAGGTGGCCCAGGACGACGACGGCCACGGCGGCGAGGATGTCAAACGCGGCCAGCACGGCCATCCAGTGGGGTCTTCTGGTCATGGTACATTCCCTGCATTACAGATTGTGCTGTTCACGGCACATTTTCGGCGTTGCCTCGTAAGCCTCAACGCTCGATGCTCCAACCACGCGGCGGGCGCAGTATGGAGTGCGGCGACAGCGTCGCCGCTTTGGCTTGCGTCTGCGCCCTGCGAGCCAAAGCGGCGAATTCTTCGCCGCACTCCATACTGCGCGCGTGCCCTCCACGGTGGCGGCGTTGCCGGGCCTCGCTGCGCTCGACCCGGCCTACGGGCCTACGCCGGTCGCACGCGGGCGAGGACGCGGAGGGCCCATTGGAGGTCGGCGGCGGGGTGGGCCGTCGTGGGGTAGTGCTCGTTGAGGGGGATCAGGTGGACGGTGTCGGCGTCGGGGCGGTAGAGCTTGCAGGTGACGCCGATCTGGGCGGCGAGCTGGACGACGGCGGGCTTGCCCGGCTCGGCGGGGCTGCGGGGGCTCAGGATCAGCAGGTCGCCGTGGCGGTACTCGGGCTCCATGCTCTGGCCGTCGAGGCGGACGGCGAACAGCGGGCCGGGCAGGCCGGCGAGCGGCTCGGCGGAGACGAACTCGCTGGTGCCGGCGGCCTGGGGGCGATCGTAGCGGACGATCCGCACCGGCTGCTCGCGGCCGGGGCCCTGGCACAGCGAGGCGGGCCTACAGGCGTTCGCGTCGGCCGGCAGGCGGGCGACCAGCTCGGCCAGGTCCGTCACGCCGGCGGCCTCGGCCGGCTCGGCCCAGAAGGCCGGCACGCCGGCGGCACTGCGGCCCAGGATGGGCACCATCGGTCCGGCCGGCGGAGCATCGGCAGGGCCCGCTTCGCCACGTGCCTCGGCGGCTGGGGGCGGGGCGTCCAGGGCTGGCGGGGGCGTTTGCGACGCCCTGTCGGCCGTCCCGGCCGGCCAGGTGGGGAAGGTGTGGGCGGCCTTGGCCAGCAGGTCCAGAAAGGCCCCCAGCGCCTCGGCCGAGCCGGGCCGATCGGCCAGCAGCTCGGCGGCGCGGACCAGCACGGGGTGGTCGGCCCCGACGGCTGTCGCCTCGGCCCGCACGCCGGTGATCAGCCAGCGGAGGTCCGCCCCCGTCAGGTCGGCCAGCTTCACCAGCACGTCGGCGGGGGGGACCCGGCCATTCTCGTAGTAGTCGTACGTCGAGGGGCTCAGCCCTAACTCCCGCGCCAGTTGTGCCTTCCCGCGTGGACCGGCGTACTGCTCGCGCAGCTGGCGGACGCGGTGGCACACGGGCGGGATGTCGGGGGCTGGTGCGTTCATTCGCAGATGCGAATATTCCTCTTGACGGGCTTGCGGTTTGCGAATATATCGATGGCTGGATTGTAGTCCGGGGGGCGATGGGGGTAAACGCAAAAGTGGACCTGTCACCGGAAGAGATCAAGGAGTTGCGGGACCTGCTGGAAGGGCTGTATCGGCTGCAGGGCTGGCAGGGCGAGCTGCTGGCCCGGGCGGCGGCGCTGCTGGAGGCCGACGTGCCGGGGGCGGGGTTGGCCCGACCGGGGTCGCGCCGCCGGACGCGTCGGCCCAAGGGCAGCTCGGCAGAGGCCGGCGCCTAGATCGGTCTGCCCATCGGACGTGCGGGTGCGTTGTGCCGCGCCGGGCACGGCCCGAGCGCGATGCCCACGGAAGGCATTCCGTGGGCTTGGGCCGGCCGAGAAGGTGGGGCTTCGCTCCGCTGCGCCCCAGCCTACGTTATGCAGCGGAGGGCCACCTTTGCTTTGCCAGGCCTGCTCCATTTGCCCTGGGGTGATTCGTTATGGAGACTGCCTGCAGGCGCCGCCGGGAGTGAAGCTTCGGCGCAATCGGGCCGATGCAGGGATCAGGCAGGGCCCTTCCGGGGCCGACCCGTCACCCGCAAACCAGGAAACCGCTCATGACAGTGCGAACCGCCGAACGCCGTCGTCACGTCCGCGTGGCCGCCTCATATGGGGCGGTGCTCCACAATGGCCGGCGCCGGGTCCTCGCCCGGGGCCGAACGGTCAACATCAGCGAGAACGGCGTCTTCGTCGTGGTGCGGGGCCGGCCCCGGCTGGCGGAGGTCGGCGAGGTCTTCGCCGACCTGGTCATCCCGGCCGACCCGGTCGTCGGCACCACCCGCGAGGTGCAGTACCGCTGCCGCGTCGTCCGCACGGTGGACCTGGCCGACATGACCGGCGTGGGCCTGGAGCTGATCGAGAAGCTCGGATAGGCGGACCCGGCCGCCGGACTGCGTCCGGGGCCCGCGCTGCCTTTCTCCAAGCCCACGGATGGCCC
>JAWLCG010000395.1:0-3612 GCA_041687295.1 Phycisphaerae bacterium
CCGGCCAAAGACTGGCGCCCCTTCGGGGCTCCGGACGAAAGGCGTCACAGGCCCAACCCGCCCCGATCAGTTCGCGGCGGTCTCCACAGGCCCGGCGGTGCGCTTCTGCTCCAGCAGCTTCATCCGCAGCAGCGTGACGGCGGTGTCCAGCTGGATGTCGGCGCGGTACTGCTCGGCCATCTCGCCGTCGAGCTGCTCGGGGTCGCGGTCCTGGAGGATCTCGGTGTCCCGTCGCAGCTCGAGCCAGCGGCGGAGCTGGCGCGGGGTCATGTTGGCCTGCAGGTCGGGCTCGACGCCCCAGGTGGGGCTGTCCTCGGTGCGGTGGAGGCATCGGCCCTTGGGCAGGTAGTAGTGGGCGGTGGTGAGCTTGAGGTAGGCGCGGTCGGGCTGAATCTGGATCAGATTCTGCACGCTGCCCTTGCCGAAGCTGCGGTTGCCCACGACGGTCGCCCGCTGCCAGTCCTTCATGGCGCCGCTGACGATCTCGGCGGCTGAGGCGCTCAGCCCGTTGACCAGCACCACCACCTCGCCGTCGAGGAATGCCCCGCCGGCCGTCGCGTTGCTGGTCCGCTTGGGCTGCTGCCGCCCGTCGGTGCTCACCAGGATACCTCGGCGGATGAACTCGTCGGCGACCGCGGTGGCCGCCTGCAGGTAGCCGCCGGGGTTGAACCGCAGGTCCAGGATCAGCCCGCGGACGCCGGCGTCCTTCAATTCGTCCAGGGCGGCGTGCAACTCGCCGGGCGTGTCCTGGGTGAAGCTGGTCATCCGCAGGTAGCCGATGCGGGCCTGCGGGTCGACCATCCAGTCCCACTGGCCATCCTCGATGCGCTTCCAGCCCTTGACCGTCTGCACGTGGATCTCGTCGCGGACCAGCGGCACGTCGAACGGCTCGGCCTGCCCGGGCCGCTGGATCGTCAGCACCACCTGCGTGCCCTTGGCGCCGGTGATGTTCTTGACGGCGGTGTCGATGTCGATGTTGCGGGCGCTCTTGCCGTCGATGCCGATCACGTAGTCGCCCGCCTGGATGCCCGCCGCGTAGGCCGGGCTGTCCTCCAGCGGGCTGACGACCTTCAGCAGGCCGTTCTCCATCTGGATCTGGATGCCCACGCCGTAGAACCGCCCCATCGTCTGTTTCTTGAAGTCCTGCCAGTCCGCCGGCCAGATCATCGAGCTGAACTCGTCCAGCTGCCGCAGCAGGCCCTCGGCGAACTCCAGGTAGATCACCTCGTCGTCCAGGCGGACCGTGCGGCGGTTGGCCTGGCTCAGGCGGCTCAGCGCCGCCTCCACGTAGAAGTGCGGCACCGTCGAACGCTGCCGCGCCTCGGTGATCTGCCCGTCGATCAGCGTCAGGAACCGCCCGCGGGCGTCCCCATCGGCCAGGCCGGGAAAGGTCTCCCGCAGCTCGGGCGCCTCCACGAGCACCCGCACCGCCTCCAGGGCCCCCACCAGGGCCTGGCGGAAGTCCACCGTCGTCACGTAGCTCTCGTGCACCTGGGCGATAATCTGCCGCACCATGTCCCCGTCGATGCCCTCGATCCGGTCGCGCCAGTCCCGCCCCGACAGGACCGACTCCTCGGCCACGCGGGGATCCTCGTCCTCGCCCTCGGCCGACTCGTCGGCGGCGGCGTCGCCCTCGTGGCGGCGGTCGAGCTTGTCCGGCGCGTACAGGGCCACCACGCGCACGTGCTGGCTGACGGCGTCGATCTCGTCGCGATACGCCCGCTTCGAGCCGTCCATCTCGGCCAGGCCGCTGTAGAGCGCCAACGCGTCGAACCACTCGTGAGCCTCGCGATGCTCCGCCGCCCGGGCCTCGACGGCCGAGACCACCGGTTGGAGCCACGCCGCCTGACGGAAGCTCTCGCGGTCGGCGGCACTCTCCTTGGCCAGGCGGGCCTGGTCCAGGGCGCTGCGCCAGGGGTTCCTGGAGAAGTAGACCGCCAGCGTCGCCAGGGCGTCCTCGGCCTGCTCATTGCGACGGGCCAACGCCCGCCGGCTCGCCCGCTGCTCGTCGGGCGTGGCCCAGGGCTGGTCGGTGGCCTGGGTGGCGTAGGCCTCGACGGCGGCCTGGGCCTCGGCGGCGGCCGACCGGATGTCCTGCGCCCACGGCTCGGTCAGGCCCGTCAACGGATGGGCGGCGGCGTTGATCTTCTCGACCACCGTCTGCGTGTCCGTGCGGATCCGCTCTGCCAGGTCCGCCGGCTCGGCCTCGCCCAGTACGACCGTCGGGGCCAGGGCGGCGTGAAGCTCGGTGAAGGTGCTCTGGGCCTTGTTGGCGGCCTGGCGACCCTCGGCCAGCCTCGGCTGAGCCTGCTCCCACGCCTGGGCGATCCGCAGCAGGGCCTGGGCCTTGGCGACCGCCTGGCCGTGCTCGGCCTCGCGCGTGGCCTCGTCGGCTGTGCGACGCTCCAGGTACCCCGCCAGCCACTCACGCGCCTGCAGGGCCGTCGCGTCCTCGGGCGCCAGGTTCAGCACCTGCTCGATAGTCTGGGCGCCGGCCTGGAACTCACCGGCCGACAGCTGGGCCATCGCCCGCGTCCGCAGACCCGCCAGATTCCCCGCCGGGGCATCCCCAACCGCCACCGGCGCCGTCGCCACCGGCTGGGCCCACGCCGTCACCGCCGTCAACAGCACCACACTCAGAACGAAACGGGACATGCGACTCATCGGCACTTCTCCATGGTCACGGCCTGAATGCACCAGACCGATAGGGCCAGCTGACCAGAACGGACGATCCAAACCATTCTAAAGAATCCGCCGGGCATTTCCAACGAGACACCCGCGGGCCATCCGGGTTAGGGGCCTCGCCGATCCCGCGCGTCGGCCACAACCCCCCCGCTACAGAAACCTACGCCCGCCGACACCCCCGCGTTCGGCCCCACCAGCGGCTCGACCGCCCTGCGATTGCGCCTGTGGGTCCCAAAGCGCCTCCGGCCCAAGCCCACCGAATGCCTTCCGTGGGCATCGTGGCCGGGCCGTTGATCTCGAGGCACAGCGCATCCGCGGCTCGGGGCGCAAGACGCTCTAGCCAGCCCCCCGCCACCCCCTTGGCCCCGCCCGCCCCTGCCGGTATGATGAGCCAACACCAAGGAGGTTCCCATGATCCAGTGCCAGGACTGCGAATTCTTCCACCGCGACCCCAACGGCCGAATCCGCCTCAGCTGCGACCCCTTCAGCAACGTCAAAGAGCCCGACTGCCTCCAGAAGTGGCAGCTGCTCAAGAGCGACCAGCTCGTCCAGGCCTACCAGACCATGCTCGCCTTCTACCACCGCCTCTCGCCCCTGCAGGAAAAGATGCTCAAACTCGTCCAGCGCGAGGTCGACGACATCGAAGACTCCGAAGGCTGGAAGACCGGCCCCGAAGACCAAACCGACCTCTAACCCCCTCCGTCCACCAAGCAGACACCTGCCCCCCCGAAGTCCCCCCCTGGGTGACCGCCACCATGGACGGACCACTCCTTTGGACTGCGGCGAGTCATCGCCGCTTTGGCTGGCTCCACGCCCCCGGCCGCAGTCACCCCCCTCAGCGCCCGATCGTCAGTCAGGCCCCACAAGCTCGGCCCAGGGCGCGGGCGCAGTATGGAGTGCGGCGGCAACGACGCCGCGTTGGCTGGC
>JAWLCG010000395.1:3622-4465 GCA_041687295.1 Phycisphaerae bacterium
GCCCCGCCCCGGGCCTACCCACCCCCCCGACCGCGCCGCCGCACTCCATATTGCCCAGGCGGCCTTGGCAGTCGGCGTGCGCGCGGAGGACGTGGCTACAAACACCGTAGCCACGGCACCCGGACGCTTTTTCTTTTTCTGTAACTCTAGACGCGTATGTGCTTTGTATCTGTGCCCTCTGTGTCTCTGTGACCCATCCTCGCTGTTTCTTCTTCGCTGCCGGGCCTCGCTTCGCTCGACCCGGCCTACAACGGGGGGTTAGAGGGCGCGTTTGAGTTGGGCGGCGAGGCGGTCGGCGGCGCGGGTGGGCTCGGGCAGGCGGTAGCGGGTGGTGGTGCGGAGGGTCCAGTCGACGGCCTGGGGCAGTGTGATGCGGTGGCCGACGGAGATGAACAGCGGGCGGACGTTGTTGCGGGTGCGGACGACCTGGCCGAGGATCTGGCCTTTGGCGGTGAGGTCGACGCGGTCGCCCCTGGCCGGGCCGACGGGGTCGTGGGCGCCGGTGAGGCGACTCTTGGCGACGCCGATGGTGGGCCAACCAAGCCACAGGCCCAGGTGCGTGGCGATGCCGAGGTGGCGCGGGTGGGCGATGCCGGCCCCGTCGACCAGCAGCAGGTCGGGCGCGGCGGGCAGCTTTTCCAGGGCGGCCAGCTCGGTCGGGGCCTCGCGGAAGCTCAGCAGGCCCGGCACGTAGGGGAAGCGGACGGACTGGATGGCGTAGGCGCTGGCGAGCGGATCGAGGGTCTCGGCGTCCATCAGGACGGCGGCGGCGACGATCTGCCGGCCGCCTTTGAGGAAGGCGCAGTCCACGCCGGCGACGGTGCGACCGGGGGCGGTCAGCGG
>JAWLCG010000396.1:0-4450 GCA_041687295.1 Phycisphaerae bacterium
GCCCCACGGGCGGCGTCCCACCTGCCCGACGACCCCGGTCGCGCGCGATGGTGGGACGCCGCGGCTTGGCCGCTTTGCCCCAGCCCACGGCGCCAAGCCAAAGCGGCGATTCTCGCCGCACTCCATACTGTCCCATCACGCTCTGACCTCCTCCGGTCGCCGGTGCACCCCACGGCTTGGGCTTGTGCGCGGTGGACGGGCCGCCTATTCTTCGAGCCGGTGGGAAATGGCCGCCCCGGCGGTGTCTGCCTCGTGAAAGAGCAGGCCCATGTCTCCGAGCGATCCGGTCCAGCTTCGGCAGTGGTACGACGCCCACGCGGCCTCGCTGACGCTGTACGCGCGGCAGATCCTGCCACAGGGCCAGGCCGAGGACGCGGTGCAGGAGGCCTTCTGTCGGCTCTGCCGCCAGTGGCGCCGGCCCCGGGACGTGCGGGCCTGGCTGTTCCGCTGCGTGCGGAACCTCGCACTGAACCAGGCCCGCGCGGGCCGACGGCGGCGCCGCCACGAGACCCTCGCCGCCGGGCGAACACAGCCGTGGTTCGAGCCCCGACCCGAGGACGCCCTCGACGCCCAGCTCGCCCAGGCCGCCCTGGCCGAGCTGCCGCCGACCGACCGCGAGATCGTCGTGGGCCGCATCTGGGGCGACCTGACGCTGCAGGAGGTCGCCCGCCTGGTGGGCCTGCCCGTCTCGACCGTGCACCGCCGCTACCAGCACAGCCTGCAGGTGCTGCGGCAAAGGATGGAAACACCATGTCCCCGCCCCACGAGATGACCGACGCCGACCGCCGCTTCGAGCGCGACTTGGCCCGGCTTCGCCCCGCCCCATGTCCCGCGACCCCCGAGGCCCTGATCCTCAAGGCCCACCTGGCCGCCCAGCGCCGCCGCACCCGTGCGTGGCAGGCGGTGGCCGCGACGCTGGCGGCGGGTCTGGTCGTATCCTTCTGGGCCCGCCCACACGCCCCACCCGCCGAGCCGCTGGCGCAGGTGCAGGCCCCCGTCGAGCCGGCGCCGCCCCCGGCCATCTGGCCAACGCCATCGACGGCCTCGGCCGCCCGGGCCGAGGGCGACTATCTCCGCCTGCGCGATGCAGTGCTCCGCGAGGGCGTCGACGCCCTGCCCGCCCCACCGTCAGCCGTGTCCGCCGAGCCGCCGTTGACGCTGGCCGACACCCGCCGACCCGTGGTCAACCCGCCGAGCCGCGCCTTTGCCGGCCTAATGCTGCTGCTGTCCCAAGGAGACACGCCATGACGCCTGCTCGTCCCCTGGTAGTCCGGTGCAGCCTTGTAGGGCGTGCAACTTGTTGCACGCGCAACACGCTGGCGTGCGGTCCATGGGGGCCCGTTGCGCGAGCAACGAGTTGCTCGCCCTACGCGCCGCTGTCCCAAGGGGACACGCCATGACTCCCCACCGCCCCCTGTTGCCCCTGGCCGTCCTGACCGTGGCTATGACTCTGTTGGCCGGACCGGCGTGGGGACAGGTGACCGACGCTGGCAGGCCGGTCCCGCCCGCGCCGACCGTCTTCACCCTTACCGCGAGTTCAGCCCCCGAGCCGGTGCCCGCCCTGGGCTACCGTCTGCTGCCGCCCTGGCACCAGCGCAAGCCCGGCAACGCGGCCATCCTGCTCCTGCAGGCCGTCGCGGAGTCCCAGCGGCAGGCCAGCAAGGACGCGCCGGTGGACGACTGGCTCAAGATGCCCCTGGACCAGATCCCCCGCCAGCAGGCCCAGGACGTCCTCACAGCGGCCGGCCAAGCCCTGCGGCTGACGGAGATGGCGGCGCTGCGTGAGGATAGCGACTGGCAGGTGCCCCTCCGCGAGCAGGGCATCGCCACTCCCCTGCCACCGCTGGGCAGCTTCCGGGAGATCGCCAAGCTGCTGGCGCTGCGGGCGAGGCTGCAGATCGCCGAGGGCGACTTCGACGAGGCCCTGCACTCGCTGCAGACGGGCATGGGCATGGCCCGGCATATCGCGTGCGAGCCGATCATCATCAGCAAGCTCGTCGCCGTCGCCATCGACACCATAATGTTGCGGGTCGTGCAGGAGTGGATCGACACGCCCGGCTCGCCCAACCTCTATTGGGCCCTGACGGCCCTGCCCGACCCACTGGTGGACATGGGGGACGCCTTCGACGTCGAGGCGAGCTGGCTGTATTGGCACTTCCCGGACCTGCAGCCGTTCGACACACTCCGCGAGGCCGTCGAGTCGGAGTGGTCCGAGCAGGAGTGGCCCCGGATGCTCCAGCAGCTCAATGAGCTGTTCGGCATCGCCACGGGCGAGGGGCCACTCGGCGAGAAGCAGTCCCAGTTGACAACGACGGCCATCACGCTGAAGCTCTACCCCCCCGCCAAGCGGTGGCTCATCGAGCAGGGCTACGACCCGCAGCGCGTGGAGAAGATGCCCGTGCTGCAGGTGGTGGCCCTGTACTCGCTGGGCGAGTACGAGCGCCTGCGGGACGACATGTTCAAGTGGGCCTACGTGCCCTACCCCGCCGCCCGGCAGGGCTGGGCCAAGGCGGAGCAGGCCCTCGCGCAGGCCAAGCGGGAGATGCGGGGCTATCCCTTCACGGCCCTGCTGCCCAGCCTCAGCCGGGCTACCCAAATACAGGCGGAGCTGGTGCGGAACGTCGACGCCCTCCGCGTCATCGAGGCCGTGCGGATGTACGCCGCCGACCATGACGGGCAGCTGCCCGCCACGCTGGCGGACATCGAGGCCGTGCCGGTGCCCGAGAATGCCGTCACCGGCGAGCCCTTCGGCTACGAGGTGACGGGCGACACCTTCACCCTCATCGCCGAGGGCGTGCCGGAAGACCCCACGCAAACCCGCCGCTATGTCGTCACCGTCGAGCCGGCCGACCGGTAGGACGTAACGGTGCGAAGCGCGATGACGGGTGCCATGGCCGCTTGCGGCCATGCGGCGGGGACGGAGCCCGAGCGCATGGGCAGGCCGGGCACGGGCTGAACCGCCGGCCACGGACTGTATCGAAGACGGCTTGGGCCCGGTGGACTCAACATGGCCGCGAGCGGCCATGGCACCCAGACCTGCACGCAGACCGAAACGTTCGGACGAACAGATAGGAGCATTCCCATGCAAGCCCTTGCCGCCGTCGTGCTGAGCGTGGCCCAGATGGTCGCGCCGTTTCTGGATGATCAGACCTTCGCCGTCGCTCACGTGGACCTGCAGCGGCTGGACCTTGCGCCGGTGCGGCAGCAGGTGGCGGGGCTGCTCGCCACCCAGCCGGCCGAGCCGAATGGGGCGACGGCGATGCTGGATCGGCTGGAGCGGCTGGCCGAGGCGATGCGGGGGGCCGGGGCGACGGACGTGTTCTACGTCATGAGCATCGCCGACATGCCCGGGCCGGGCTTCGCCGTGGTGCCCCTGCGCGAGGGCGCCGACGAGCGGGCGATCCGCTGGCTGCTGCTGACGGCCGACCCGGACGCCCCCGCCACCGGCCCGGCCGAGGGGCCGACGAGTCGGCCCGGCGTGGGCATGCAGGTGCGGCGGATCCGCGGGGCGCTGGTGCTGGCTGTGCCGGAGACGCTGGAGCGCCTGGAGGCGCTGGAGCCGGTCGATCGGCCTGAGCTGGCCGAGGCGCTGGCGGCCGTCGAGGGCCAGGCCGCCCGCATCGCCCTGATCCCCCCCGACGACGCCCGGCGGGTGCTGGAGGCCACCATGCCCCAGCTGCCGCCACAACTGGGCGGCGGGCCGGTCACCGTGCTGACTCGCGGCCTGCAGTGGGCGGCCGGCGGCGTCGGCACCGAGGGCGGCCTGCACGCGCGGGCCGTCGCGCAGGCCACCGACGCCGAGGCGGCCAAGGCCCTCGACGCATTCGTCGAGCACTGGATGGCCGGCCTGGCCCGCATGGCCGCCGAGGGGGGCCTGGCCAACGCCGCCGAGATCGCCGCCCTGCTGGACCCCCAGGTCGAGGGCGACCAGCTCCGCCTCGACCTGCCGGCCGGGCAGGTCGCCCGCATGGCCGAACTGCTGGCGCCGTCGCTCCGCGAGGCCCGGGCTGAGGCAGAGCGGGCCGTGACGATGAGCCACATGAAGCAGCTCGGCCACGCCTTGCACGGGTACGCCATCGACCACGACGACACCCTCCCGCCCGACCTGCAGACGCTGGTGGACCGCGGGCTGTTCTCCCCGGACCTGCTGCAGGGCCCCGAGGGCCGGCCGCGGTACGTCTACGTCCAGCCCGGCCGGGCCATGCGAACCGTCACCGACGCACAGCGGCAGATCCTCGCCTACGAAGCCTTCGACGAATGGGGCGAGGGGATCAACGTCCTCTTCATCGACGGCCACGTCGAGCACGTCGCGGAACGGGCCCGCTTTGAGCGGCTGCTGAAGGAGTCGCTGGAGGGCTACCGCCCGCCCGCCCAGCAGTAGGCGCCGCCATGGCGCCCGGCGCCTTTGGAGTGCGGCGAGTCATCGCCGCTTTGGCTCGATCGCAGGCGG
>JAWLCG010000397.1:0-4426 GCA_041687295.1 Phycisphaerae bacterium
GCGGCCGCGCAACACCCCCCGGCGCGGGGGGGGGTTACCCCCCCGGGCGCGGGGCCGTGCAATCGCGGCCGGCCTGATCGGCCGGTTCAAGAACAGCCGCCTCCTCACCGGCTGGGCATGTCAGTCTGATCCTGGGTCTGGCCCTGGCCCTGCTGACCCTGGGTCTGGCCCTGGCCCTGCTGACCCTGGGTCTGCCAGTCGCTCTGGCCCTGCTGACCCTGGGTCTGCCAGTCGCTCTGGCCCTGCTGGCCCTGAGTCTGCCAGTCGCCCTGGCCCTGCTGGCCCTGGGTCTGCCAGTCGCCCTGTTGCTGAGTCTGCCAGTCGCCCTGGCGGCTCTGGCTGCGGTACTGGTTCTGGCTCTGGTAGCGGCGGTTGGAGACGCCCCTCGGAATGGCCTGCTCATCCAGTTCCTTCAGCAGCGACTGGGCCCCCACGTCGCCCTGGCGGGCGTTGCGGCGCAGGTCCTGGATCTCCTGGGCGTAGGTGATCCGTGCCTCCTGGAAGCCGTCGTTGGCGGCCTTGCGGAGGGTCTTGAGGGCCTCGATGCTCCTCAGGTCGGCCAGGGCGTCGGCCGAGGCCTCGCGGACCCGGCTGTTGCTGTCGCGCAGGCCGTTGTCCAGGGCCTCGCGAACGGCCGGGCGATCCACGCCCATCTGGCCCAGTTCCCGAATCGCGTCCACCTTGACGCTCGAGTCACTGGCGTACGCGTCGATGATCAGCTTGTTGACCTCGCGCGACTGGGCGTCGTAGCCATAGACCTGCGGCGTGTCCTCCTTGCCATTGCAGGCCAAGGGCATGGCCAGCGCCGGCAGCAGCAGACAGAACAATGCGGTTCTCATCATATGCTCCTTCCCCTTTCAGTACGGCTGAAAGCCCCCGTCGGGGCCTTGCCCCGATCCGTCACTATTATAGGCACCGTCCGGTGGCCCGGTCAGC
Organism: Phycisphaerae bacterium; assembly: GCA_041687295.1. Lineage (GTDB taxonomy): Bacteria > Planctomycetota > Phycisphaerae > SM23-33 > FEN-1343 > JAWLCG01. The sequence goes on from JAWLCG010000397.1 coordinate 937, forward strand.
CAGGGGCGGAGGAAAATCCCCTGGAGGGCCCGGGAGCCCCCTTCTGTGCGCCTGGGCCTGCTGGCCCCCGTACGGCCGGGCGGAACCCCCGGCTGGCTTCGAATTGGGTTCGTTTCATCAGGACCCGCGCGGTCCGCCGATCGCGCAGGCACACCCAGGCCGGCCCGGCCTGGGTCGAAAGGGGGATGGGCACGAATGGCACGAATCAAGGCCGATGGCACGAATGGAAGATCGTACAGGGCCACAACAAACCCTCCATTCGTGAACTCGTCTTTCATTCGTGCCATTCGTGTCGATCCCCTGTTCGTGGAGGAGGAGTCCACCGGGGGAGAGCCCAAAGACGTGGCTACAAACGCCGTAGCCACGGCACCCGGCTTTCGGAGACGCGATGGACTCGGCGGCCCTGACGGGGCTACGAGAGATGTGTAGACATCACAGGAAGGCATTGCGTGGGCTTGGGCCGAGCCTCCGCTTGGGCGGGGCAGCCAGGCCCTGGGTCGATGGGCGCAGGGTCTACTCGTCGCTCATGTGGTCTATCTCTTCGCGGGCGCGGCGCTTGGCGGCGCGGAGGCGGTCGCTGAGGGTTCCGGTCTGGTCTGGGGGCTCGGGGGCCTTGGGGCGGGCGGCCGAGGGGGAGGGAGCGGGCGTGGCGGACTCAGTCAAGCCGCCCGATTCGGGCTCGGCCGGCGGTGTGGGCGATCCAGCCTCGACGGACACCGGCGGCCCCTGCAGGCCCTGGCGGGTCTGTCGGCGGGTGGTGCGGAGCTGGTCGAGGGTGGCCTCGTTGCGCTCGACTTGCCGGGCGGGCTGGAGGTACCGCAGCAGCGTCTCGGGCAGGACGAGGCGGCGGACGACGATGTCGGCGAAGAACAGCCCCATCGCCAGGGCGACCAGGGGCAGGCCGATGGGCCGATAGGTGTACACCGGCCGATCGGGCCGGACGAACAGGTCGGTGAGGGCTTCGAGCGAACGCCCGCCGCTGGCGCGGGCGAGGGCGGCCAGGGTCGCCCGGTCGGGGCTGAGGCGGAGGAACTCGGGCGAGTAGCTCATGACGGCGCCGGCGGCGTCCATGAGCTGGTCCTGGTCGTCGACGACGTTGACGATGTAGGCCCCGACGTCGCGGGCGGCGAACTCGCCCTCGTATCGTCCCGGCCCGCTCTGGCGCAGCTCGACGAGCTGGGGCGGGCGGTCGGGGTTGGCGCTCTCGACGAAGGCCCGCAGGCGCAGGGCCGTCAGCGGACGCCCCTCGGCGTCGATGGCGTCGGCGGTCACCAGGCCGCGCTGCCCGCGGACGGTCGCCGAGGCCGTCACCGGGCTGTCGGCGTCGGGGCGGCGCATGGCCCAGCGGACGACCTGGGCCCAGAACTTGCCGAAGCCCTCCCAGCGGACCCAGTCGCCGGCCCAATGGCCCGTCGCGTCGCTGGTCCAGGCGACGGCCTTGCCCAGGCCGTAGTGCCACTTGGCCAGCAGGGCGTCCTCGGCCTTGGGCCCGTGCAGCACGAGCGTCGCCCGCGGTTTGAGCGTGGTGGCCACCTGGCCCCGCAGGCGCGGCAGGGCGGGCAGTCCGCGGAGCACCGGGTCGACGTCGGGCACGGTGACGATGGCGGGCGTGATGCCCTCCTTGGGCTCGATGAAGGCGTTGCGGGCGGCCAGGTGCACGTCGCGCAGGAACAGGCGGGGCAGCTTCATCGGGTCGTCGGTGAAGAAGCTCCGCCCGCCGCCGGCGGTGGCCAGGGCCTGCAGGAAGGCCCCGTCGTTGCCCGGCCAGGGCAGGCCCAGGCCGATGGTGCTGACGGTGACGCCGGCGCGGCGGGCCTCGGCGACCAGTTCGAGGCAGCCGTTCTGCTGCTCGGCGTCGTCGGTGTCGGCGAACAGCAGCACGTGCTTGCTGGCGGCCCGGACCGGCGCGAGCGTCTCCAGGGCCGACCGCAGGGCGGTGTAGCAGTAGATGCCCCCCCCGCCGCCGCGGTTGCGCAGGACGCTGGCGATCAGAGCGTCTCGGCCCGCGGGGGCCATGGGCTGGATGCGGGGCTCGGTCATCCACTTGGCGCTGGTGTCGACCATGGCCACGCCGGCCCAGTCGCGGTGGTCGAGCAGGCGGACGGCCTGGGCGGCGCCGGCGTTGGCCAGGTCCATCTTGGTCTGGCCGCTGGGGACGGTGGCGGTCATCGAGCCGGACTGGTCGACGGCGATGGCGACGGCCAGGCTCGCCCGGTCGATGTACCGCTTGACGTCGCTGCTCAGCGGCGAGGCCGTCTCCAGGGCCGTCCCGCTGTAGCCGCCGGGCCCGAAGCCCGACTGCCCGCTGACCCACACCAGCCCGCCGCCGCCCTGGACCCACCGGCGGGCCAGCTCCATCTGCGTGCCGGTCAGGGCATCGGCGGGCACGTCGGACAGGACCAGCGCGTCGTAGCGGTGCAGCTCCACCAGCGAGGCGGGGAAGCCCGTCCGGTCGGTCAGCGTGGCCGGGATGGCCGCCTGGCGCAGGGCGTCGAGCAGGTTTCGGCCCTGGCGGCCCTGGCTGCTGCCGTCGACGATGAGCACGCCGGGCTGGCCCAGGATGCGGACCACGCCGGTGGCGCGGTTGTTGGCCTGCTCGGGGTCAGGCCGGCTGGGCTGGACTTGCACCTCGTAGTCGTAGAACCCCGCCTCGCCCAGCCGTTCGGTGGCGACCTCGACGAGGTTGGCCCCGGCCTGCAGGCGGACGGTGCGGCCCAGGTCGGCGTCGCTGGCCGAGCCGGAGATGTCCACCGGCCGATTCCGCCGCCGCAGCGTGACCGTGGCCGACTGGGGCAGGTCGCTGTGGATGACCGCGCGGATGGCGACCGGCTCGTTGGCGTTGCGCTGGGGGTCGAGGATCAGCCGCTCGACCCACAGCTCGCCCTGGCTGGCCGAGCCGAGGGTGTGCGTGTCGACGGGGATGCCGGCCTCGCCGGCGGCGGCCGCCGCGGCCAAGGCGGTCGCGTCGGTGACGGTGTCGTTGCCGTCACTGATCAGCAGGATGCGGTTGGCCGCGTCCTGCGGCGCCACCGACAGGGCCAGCCGCAACGCCCGCCCGATGTCGGTGAAGTCGCGGTCCAGATCGCCCTGGATGGCCGGCAGGGCCCCGCCCGTCCGCGGCAGCGACTGCAGCACCGGCGTGCCCCCGAAGCCGATCACGGCGTAGCGGTGGTCCGGACCCATCGCCCGCAGCTGGGCGTTGAGGGCCTCGACCACGCCGGCCCGCTCGGTGGGGCTGACGCTCTTGGACTCGTCCAGCAGCACCAGCAGGCACAGCGTGTCGCTGCGGCGGACCAGCCGGGCGCCGGCCACTGCCAGCACCAGCGCCACCAGGGCCAGGCACCGCAGCACCGTGCCGACCACCTCGCGCCAGCGCGGGCCCGCCGAGCGCGTCGTCCACGCCAGCCAGATCGCCGGCACCAGCAGCGCCAAGCCCAGCAGCGCCCACGGCTCGAGCACGTCGAGGCCGAAGGGCGTCAGGGCCGACACG
>JAWLCG010000398.1:0-4409 GCA_041687295.1 Phycisphaerae bacterium
GGTAGAGGTACTGGTTGAACAGCACCACCGGCTCGACCTGCTCGGCCTTGCGGCCATGGCGGGGCATGCTGTTGAGCTGCTCCGCCTCGATCAGCTCGGCCAGGCCGGCGTCGCCGAGGACCACCGGCTCGCGGTCGCAGTGGATGAAGGGCATCATCCGCTCGATCCGGGCCATCGCCTTCGGGTCCCGCGTCGCCTCCTGTTTGATGAACACCCCGCGCGCGCGAATGGGCAACATGACTCGCTCCTCGCTCTGCGGCGGTTCCCGTCGGGACGCCGCCCGGTTGGTGCAAAGGCTGGTCAGGGACTCAGTTGTCGCCACGACCGTGGATTGCATCCTACCCGTGGACGGGACATTGTCAATGACTGTGGATGGCGGAAACGGGGTCAGGAGGTCAGGAGCAACCCCTACACGGGCCTGTCGATCGCTGAGGACCCCGCCGTGGCGATCGACACGCCCCGCGCACAGGGCGCGTGCGGCTTCCTGCAGGACGCGGGGCGAATCGAGGCGGGCGACGTCGCCATCGAGTCCGACAATGAGTACGGCTCAGTCCTCGTGGTCTCGCTGGACGGCGAGCCTTTGGCGACCAGCCGGCGGATCTCAGGTCAGGTCGAACCGGTCCAGGTTCATCACCTTGTTCCAGGCCGCCACGAAGTCCTGCACGAACTTCTCCTGCGAGTCCGCGCACGCGTAGACCTCGGCGATGGCCCGAAGCTGGGAATTCGCGCCGAAGACGAGGTCGACGCGGGTGCCCGTCCATTTCGGCTCGCCCGATGCCCGGGCGCGACCCTCGTAGGTGTCTTCAGCCTCCGAGGTCGACTTCCACTCCGTGCCCATGTCGAGCAGGTTCACGAAGAAGTCGTTCGTCAGCTGCCCGGGGCGCTGGGTGAAGACGCCGTGCCGGGAATCCCCGACGTTCGCCCCCAGCACGCGCAGGCCGCCGATCAGGACCGTCATCTCCGGGGCGGTCAGCGTCAGCAGTTGGGCCCGGTCGACGAGCAGATGCTCCGGCTCGACGGCGAACCGGGTCTTGGCGTAGTTGCGGAACCCGTCGGCGGCCGGCTCGAGTACGGCGAACGCCTCCACGTCCGTCTGCTCCTGCGAGGCGTCGGTCCGCCCCGGCGAGAAGGGAACCGTCACGTCGTGGCCGGCCTTCCTCGCCGCCGCTTCGACGGCCGCACAGCCTCCGAGCACGATCAGGTCCGCCAGCGAGACCTTCTTGCCGCCCGACTGCGAGCCGTTGAACTCCCTTTGGATCTCCTCCAGCGTCTGCAGAACCTTCGCCAGTTGGGCCGGCTGGTTCACTTCCCAGTCCTTCTGCGGCGTCAGGCGGATACGCGCCCCGTTCGCCCCGCCGCGGTTGTCCGAGCCGCGGAACGTGGACGCCGACGCCCAGGCGGTCGAGACCAGCTCGGAAATCGACAGACCCGACGCGAGGACCCTGCCCTTGAGATCCGCGATGTCCTCCGCGTCGATCAGCTCGTGGTCGACCGCGGGCATCGGGTCCTGCCAGATCAGTTCCTCGTCGGGCACCTCCGGGCCGAGGTAGCGCGAGCGGGGGCCCATGTCGCGGTGGGTCAGCTTGAACCATGCCCGGGCGAAGGCGTCGGCGAACTGGTCAGGGTTCTGCTGGAAGCGCCGGGCGATGGGGCCGTAGATCGGGTCGTAGCGAAGGGAGAGGTCCGCCGTGGTCATCATGGGCCGATTCTTCTTCGACGGGTCGTGCGCGTCGGCGATCATGTCCTCTTCGGCCACGTCCTTGGCCAGCCACTGATTCGCACCGGCCGGGCTCTTGACCAGCTCCCACTCGTACTTGAACAGCGTGTCCAGGTAGCCTGAGTCCCACCGGGTCGGGTTGGGCTTCCAGGCGCCCTCGATGCCGCTGCTGATCGTGTCGCCGGCCTTGCCCTGGCCGAAGCGGCTCTTCCAGCCCAGGCCCTGCTGCTCGAGGGGGGCGGCCTCGGGCTCGGGGCCCACGTGCGTCGCGGGGCCCGCGCCGTGACACTTGCCGAACGTGTGCCCGCCGGCGACCAGGGCGACGGTCTCCTCGTCGTTCATGGCCATGCGCGCGAAGGTCTCGCGCACGTCGCGCCCGGAGGCCACCGGGTCGGGATGGCCGTCGGGCCCTTCGGGGTTGACGTAGATCAGGCCCATCTGCACCGCCGCCAGGGGGTTCTCGAGGTCCCGCTCACCGGCGTATCGCTTGGCGCCGAGCCACTCGGTCTCGGTGCCCCAGTAGATGTCCTCCTGCGGCTCCCAGACGTCCTGGCGCCCGCCGCCGAAGCCGAAGGTCTTAAACCCCATCGACTCCAGCGCGCAGTTGCCGGCCAGGATCATGAGATCAGCCCAGGAGATCTTGCGCCCGTACTTCTGCTTGATCGGCCAGAGCAGCCGGCGGGCCTTGTCGAGGTTGACGTTGTCGGGCCAACTGTTGAGCGGGGCCAGGCGCTGGCCGCCGGACCCTGCGCCCCCCCGGCCGTCGCCCATGCGATAGGTGCCCGCGCTGTGCCACGCCATGCGGATGAACAGCGGCCCGTAGTGCCCCCAGTCGGCCGGCCACCACTCCTGCGAGTCGGTCATCAGCGCGTAGAGGTCCTTCTTCACGGCCGCCAGGTCGAGCGTCTTGAACGCCTTGGCATAGTTGAAGTCCCCCCCCATCGGATTGCTCTTGGCGGAGTGCTGGTGGAGGATCTTGAGGTTCAGCTGGTTCGGCCACCAGTCCTGGTTGGATGTCCCTTTGGCGGCCGCGTGGGCCTGCGTGTGGCCGGTTACCGGACACTTGACTTCGCTGCTCATGCTTTCTCTCCTGTGCTGAGTGGGCTCCAGGTCGTTGTTGTCCTACTTGTTACGTCGAAAAAGGGGCAGGGGGGCGGCCAGACACTCCGTTCAGCGACCGCGCCCCGCACAGGCCACACAGACGCCGCGCACCTGTACCTGGGCGGATTCGATCGTACCGAACATCTTGACAGAATCCAGGATCGGCAGGTCGTCCAACGCCTGGCTGCGAAAGTCCTTGATCCCGCCGCAGACGGTGCAGATGTAATGATGATGCTGTTCGGTATTGGCGTCGAACCGCGTCGGTCCGCTTACGGCCTCCGCCCTGCGGATCAGGCCATGCTCTTCCAGCGTGGCCAGCGTGCGGTAGACGGTGTCGCGGGAGATGGCCGGCACGCGCTGCCGGACGCCCTGGTACACAGTCTCCGCGTCCGGGTGCTCGTCGCTGCCGGCGAGTTCCCGGAAGATCTCCATCCGCTGATGGGTGGCCTTGAGGCCTTTTGCCCGGCAGGTGTCCGCGAAGGTGCGCAGACGCCGCTGGAGTTCCGATTCGCCACCGTTCACAGGCTTCTCCAAAACGGAATCCCTACTATCTCGGAATCATACGCACGTGTCGCCCTTGGGACAATGCGGACGCCAGGAATAAGCGCATATCGCCAGGACCGACTGCGTGAGGAGCCCGGCCCCCTAATCCTCTGAAGTACTAGGGCTCGGCCTGCAGCTGCACCCATTCGGCTCTGCCCAAGACCGCCATGGCGGATCACCTGATACCGACCACGCAACACAGGTGCAGCAGCGGTTTGGGGCTAGACTGCTCAGCCATTCTCTCGGCCCTTTCCAGATCCCGAGGATGCAGAAGTGGTCCGCGGCTGGGTAGGCATGTCCGCATTGATGTCCTCATTCGCCGGCGGAGGTGGCGGCGGCGGTGGTCTCGGCGAGGTTGCGGGCGCTGCCGCTCAGGCCGCCGGCCTTGTCGGTCAGGCCGGTGTGGTCCTGTTCAACGAAGGGGTAGAGCCCGCCCGAGGCGGGTCCGCTGATGCGGGCGGGGAAGGCCCCGCCGCCAGCGGGCGCCGCGGCCGGGGCGCCGCCGGGCAGCAGGATCAGCGCCCACTGGATGCCCGTCGAGCCGTTGTGAGCCAGGATCATCGCCGGCCCGCCGTCGGCGCTGCTCTCGAAGTAGACCTGGCCCGCCAGGGGCCGAGCGTACAGGTGGGCCGTGTCGCCCACGGCGACGATGGCCGACGTGGCCCCGCCCACGCACGCCAGGCCGATCCTGCCGGCCCCGGTCGGCTCCTGCATCACGGCGATCCGCCCCGCCAGGTGCTCCTCAGCCACGCTTGCGGGGCGAGCCGCGGCGGCACGATCCGCTCGGCGCCCGACGAGCGGCACTGCGGCCAGGTCAACGTGGCGTTCATCGATGGTCACGTCGAGCGGATGACGGCCGAGGCGAGGGGCTACCGGCGCGAGCCGCACGGCCGCTACCCCTACAGCAGCCCTTCCGCCAGCAATCACCTGTTCTCATGCACGGGCGACGACGATGACCCACCGCCGATGCAGTGACCGCTTCTGCGCGTTAGCTCATCAGCAGCAGGCTCAGGGCCATCACGACCATGCCGGCCAGCAGGCCGTAGAG
>JAWLCG010000399.1:0-291 GCA_041687295.1 Phycisphaerae bacterium
CCGAGACAATCCCCGGCCGGTCAGCGGCCATGATGTTCAGCACGAAGGCATGCGGATGCCGCGGTTTCATTGGGACCTCCTGTCCAGGGAACCCAACATCGTACCCGCCCCGGCCCCGCAAAGAAAGCCCCGGCGAACGCCATATAGCCCCGGGCATGCCCGGGGTCTTCTTCGCAGGCCGGGTCGAGCGCAGCGAGGCCCGGCACGAAGGCGGAAGACCGAGGATGGGCCACAGAGGACCCAGCGCGGGCTTCGCCCGCAACCCAACCCGAATCCGTAACGCGGCCCGGT
>JAWLCG010000399.1:301-4338 GCA_041687295.1 Phycisphaerae bacterium
GCCGCCGGCGGGCGGGGGCCTGACTCTTCTTGGGCGCCCCTGTCCCCGCCGGACTGCGTCCGGCCTACAAGACCCAGACCGGTTGCCCATCGGATGTGCGGGTACGTGGGGCCGCGGAATGGAACGGCCCGACCCGATGCCCACGGAAGGCATTCCGTGGGCTTGGGCGGGGGCGCGCCTTGCAGGTGTCGGGCGTTGCATCGGGGCGCGGGGGGGCCTATACTCGGCGGCGGAAGGAGTCGCGCCCGACATGGACGTCGCCGCCACCTACTGCACCCGCACCCTTCAGCGTAACCTCGATGCCCTCCGCGCGGTCCAGCCCGCGCTGGCCGAGGCGCTGGCCGGGGCCGATCCGCTCGAGCTCGAGCCGACCGGCCAGGGCCGATTCACCGCCCGCGTCGCCACCGAGGACGGGCAGCGCGTCCACCTGGCCAGCCGACTTGACCCGGTCCGCGAGGCCCGGCGGTGGATCGGCTCGCTGGAGCTGGAGGACGCGGTCCACGCCGTGGCGGTGGTGGGCCTGGGGCTGGGCTACCATGTGGCCGAGCTGCTCCGCCAGCGCCCCGGCGGGCTGGTGGTGGCGCTGGAGCCCACCCCGGCGGTGGCCCGGGCCGCCCTGCAGTGCGTGGACCTCGCCGACGACCTGCGCCTGGGCCGGCTGGTGCTGGCCGTGGGGCAGGGCCGGGGCGATCTGCAGGAGCCCTTCCGGCGTCACACGGCCGAGCTGATGATGGGCACGCGGCTCGCCCAGCACCCCGCCAGCGCGCGGGCCTGGCCGGCGGCGTGCGGGCAGTTGCAGGCGGCCTTTGCCGACTACACCCACTTCGCCCGCTCGGCCCTGGTGACGGCCGTCGAGATCTCCGCCACCAGCACCGACAACCTCCTGCGAAACCTGCCGCACTACCTCGGCTGGCCGGGCATCGACGAGCTGAAGGACGCCGCCCGCGGGCGCGTGGCCATCTGCATCGCAGCCGGCCCGTCGCTGGCCGGGGCCCTGCCAATGCTGAAGCAGGCCAAGGGTCGGGCTGTGCTCATTGCGGTGCAGACCGTGCTGCGCCCGCTGCTGGAGGCGGGCATTCGGCCGGACTTCGTGACGGCCCTGGACTACAGCCCCATCAGCGGGCGGTTCTACGAGGGCCTCGGCGAGCTGCCCGACGTGACCCTCATCGCCGACGCCAAGGTCCACCCCGTGGTGCCCGAGCGGTTCCCCGGCCCGCGGCGGCTGTTCCGGCACGACCTGCTCACCCGCGTGCTGGGCGAGCTGGACGCCGAGCGCGACACGCTGCAGGCCGGCTCGACGGTGGCGCACCTGAACCTCTACCTCGCCCGCTACCTCGGCTGCGACCCGATCGTCCTGGTCGGGCAGGACCTGGGCTTCGGCGGGCACCTCTACTACGCCCCGGGCAACCCCATCCACACCACCTGGGCGGCCGAGCTCAACCGCTTCAACAGCCTGGAGCTGATGGAGTGGCAGCGGGTCGCCCGCATGGGCGCCAGCCTTCGGACCGTGCCCGGCTCGGACGGCCCCAGCGTGACCACCGACGCGCAGATGTTCACCTACCTCCAGCAGTTCGAGGCCGACGTCGCCCGCACGTCCGCTCGCGTGGTCAACGCCACCGCCGGCGGGGCCCGCATCGCCGGCACCGAGCGGCAGGAGCTGGCCGAGGTGCTGGCCGGCCTGGACGAGGCCCCGCTGGGGCTGCCCGCGCCGGCGGCCCCTCGGCCCGACTCGGCCGAGCGCTTCGCCCTGGCGGCGGGCCGCATTCGCGATCGGCTGGGTGAGCTGGCGCGGATGCAGGAGGTGTGCGACCACGTGCTCGAGTCGCTCCGCGCGATGGTGGCCGCGCTGAATGACGCGGCCCGCTTCAACCGCCTGCACGCCGAGATGGACCGCTGGCGGCGGAAGATCGACGACCTGGCCCGCATCTACAGCCTTGTCGCCGACGCCGCCCAGGTCGCCGAGCTCAAGCGGATCCACCTGGACACGGCGATGGCCCGGTCCAAGGCGGGCCGGGACGTCGTCGCCCAGCGGCGCGAGGAGCTCACGCGCGACATCCAGTACGTCTCGCTGCTGCGGCAGGGGGCCGAGCTGCTCGAGGCCAGCCTCCACGCGGGCCTGGAGCGGCTGGGGGAGGGGGCGCCATGAGCCTGACGACCATCGCGGTGCTCTACGCCGACGCGCGGCGGGATTTCTTCGGGGCGCCGGGTCGGCTGCTGAGTGATCTGGCGGGCCGGCCCGCGCTGGCCTGGACGCTGGAGCGTCTGGCGGGCGTGGAGGGGCTCGACGGCGTGGTGCTGGCCGGCCCGCCCGGGCAGCGCGACGCGCTGGAGCCGCTGGCGCAGTCGGCCGGGGCGAACTACGTCGCCTACGATCGGCCCGAGGGGCCGGCGTGGCGCGGCATGCGGGCGGCGCGGGCGTTTGGTCGCTACGGCTGGCGGGGCGGGCTGGCGGGCACCACTGTCTTCGACGAGTGCTGGGACGGCGAGCTGCTGACGGCCCTGCTCGACCGCGTCGAGGCCGGGGCCGTGCTGCTGGTGCCGGCAGGGGCTGCCCTGCTGGACGTGGCCTGGACGGCCGAGCTGCTCCGCTACGCCCGTCACGAGGCCCGGGGCTGCCGGATGGTCTTCAACCAGGGCCCGGTGGGGCTGGGCGGCATGGTGCTGCACGCGTCGGTCGTCCGCCAGCTGGCCGAGAAGCACCTGTTTCCCGGCTCGCTGCTGGCGTACAGTCCCGGCGCGCCGGTGCTCGACCCGATCGGCCAGCCGCACTGTCGGCCCCTGCCGCAGGAGGTCGTCGCCACCGACCGCCGCTTCCTCGCCGACGGGCCTCGCGGCCACTGGCTGTGCAGCCAACTGATCGAGCAGCTCGGCCCCGACGCCGACGGCCTGGCCCTGTGCCGGGCCGCCCGCGCGATGGACCCGGAGCCCTGGCCCCGCGAGCTGACCGTCGAGCTGACGACCCGCCGGCCCGTCAGCGACGCCCTGCGCCCCGGGGGCGATCGGGCCGACCTGCCCCTCGACGCGCTGCGGCGGGCCCTTGCCGGCCTGGAAGAGGTCGGCGACGTCAACGTCATGCTGGCCGGCGCGGGCGATGCGTTGCTGCACGGGGCCTGGCCCGAGGCGGTGGCGGTGGCCGGCGCCGCAGGGGCGGTGGGCTTGGCGACCTACGGCCTGGGCCTGGACGCCGCGACGATCGATCGGCTGATCGAGGCGGGGCCCGACGTCGTGCAGGTCTACGCCGACGCCGTCAGCGACGCCCTCTACGCCCGCCACAAGTCCGGCGGCTCGGCCCGGCAGGTGTGGGCGGGCCTCGAGGCCCTGGTGCAGCGGCGCGACGCGGCCGGCGTGTCCGTGCCGATGGTCGTGCCGAGCATGCTCAAGACGCCCGAGGGGTTGGCTGAGCAGTTCGAGTTCCTCAATCGCAGCCTGACGCTGACGGGCTGGGGCAGCGTGGCCGAGCCGGCGCAGTCGACGAATCTGGGCGTCGCCCGCATGGCCCCGCCGACGCGCGGGCCCTGCCGGCGCCTGGCCAGCCGCCTGACGCTGCTCAGCGATGGCCGACTCGTCGCCTGCGAGGACGGCGGAGCGTCCCTGGCCGGCCCAACGGTCCTGGACGCCTGGCGGGGCCAATCCCTGGCCGACCTCCGCACCGCCCACGCCGAGGCCCGCTGGCACGCCCACCCCGCCTGCGCCGCCTGCGACGACTACCACCGCCCGTAGGCCGGGTCGAGCGCAGCGAGGCCCGGCACCGTGGGCCCAACCAGCGTCCCTGGGCAGTATGGAGTGCGGCGAGAATCGCCGCTTTGGATGCGAACTCGAGGGCGTCCACCCACATGCCGTGCGTCGTGCCCCGCGATGGGCGCCCCGCCCCGATGCCCACGGATAGTAATCCGTGGGCTTGGGTTGAAGGCGCGTCGAGAACCCCCAGGCGCGATCGAGGGACGGTTCGACGGGATGAGAGAGGTTGCGCGTCACCGGTTTTCGCGAGCTGTCAAACTGGGGCCCCTGGGCAGGGCACGGCGGAGGAATGGATTGTA
>JAWLCG010000400.1:0-4336 GCA_041687295.1 Phycisphaerae bacterium
GCCCGCCCCGACGGGGCTCGGGGAATAAGATTCGCTGGTCCGGGGGCTTACGCCCCCGGCTAAAAACTGGTCCGGACCGGGTACATAGGTTACAGAATGTACCGGCGACATGGGTGACACATCTGGCCGATGGAATGGGTGAAAGGAGCGCCGCCCATGCCATGGATGGAGACCCCTGTGCCGAATCAACGCCTGCAGTTCCTCGCCGACTACGAACGCAAGGAACGGCCCGTGGCCCAGTTGGCCCGCCAGTACGCCATCAGCCGCAAGACCGCCTACAAGTGGATCGCCCGGTACGCCGCCGAGGGGCCCGCCGGCCTGGTCGACGCCAGCCGGGCGCCCAAGCATCACCCCCAGCAGGTGCCCGAGGCGATGGTCGAACAGATCCTGGCCCTGCGGGATGAATTCGGCTGGGGGGCCCGCAAGCTGCGGGTGATGCTGGAGGCGAAGCCGTCTGAGCGGCCCTGGCCGGCGATCAGCACGATCGAGCAGATCCTCAAGGACCACGGCCGGGTGATCGGCCGGCCCAAGCGGCGGCGCGTGCCGGTGCAGAGCCAGCCGTTCGTGGCCTGCGACGGGCCCAACAGCCTGTGGTGCTGCGACTTCAAGGGCCACTTCCTCACCGGCGACGGCCAGCGGGTCTACCCGCTGACGATCACCGACGCCTTCAGCCGCTACGTGCTGTGCTGCCAAGCGTTGGAGCATTGCGACTACGAGTCGGTGCGGCCGATCTTCCGGCAGGTCTTCCAGGAGTATGGCCTGCCGGTGGCGATTCGCAGCGACAACGGCCCGCCGTTCGCCAGCCGGGCGGTGGCGGGCCTGAGCCGGCTGAGCGTGGAGTGGATCAAGCTGGGGATCGTCGTCGAGCGGATCGACCCGGGCCACCCCGAGCAGAATGGCCGGCACGAGCGGATGCACCTGACGCTCAAGCAGGAGACGGCCAGCCCGCCGGCGGGCACGTGGCGGGCCCAGCAGCAGCGGTTCGAGGCGTGGCGTCAGCGGTTCAACCACGTCCGTCCGCACGAGGCGCTGGGAATGGCCACGCCGGCGTCGGTGTACGGCCGCTCGCCGCGGCCGTGCCCGGCCCAGACGCCCTCGGTGGTGTATCCGGCGGGTTGGCCGACGCGTCGGGTGCAGTGCGATGGGGACTTCTGGTGGCAGCACCAGCCGGTGTTCCTCAGCGAGGTGCTGGCGGGCGAGCCGGTGGGGCTCGAGCGGGTGGATGAGCGGTACTGGCGGGTGTGGCTGGGCCCGGTGTGGCTGGGGGTCTTCGACAGCCAGACGCTGGGGATGCTGAGGGCCGCCCAGGTGCGTCGCCGCGGGTGGCTGAGACCGGACAGCTCGCAGGCGCGTCCTTCCGCTGCGCTCCAGGACGCGCCTGCGAGGGAGTAGAAAAGTGTCACCCATGTCGCCGGTACAAAGTGTTACCCATGTACCCGGTTGCACAAACTGGCGCCCCTTCGGGGCTCCGAACGGGCCCGGCCGGGCTCGGCCGGCTCCACCGGTTTGCCGTGGCCCTGAATTGTCGGATAGGCTCGCAAACGGCGTAGCCGTGGCACCCATCATTTGAGGCTGAACTGATTAGCCAATCAGGTGGGACGCCGCTTCGCTCTGTCCCAGGCTACGTCAGACGAGCCAAAGCGGCGATTGCATCGCCGCACTCCATACTGCGAGGCGGCCCCTCACGCGGTCGGGCGGGCGGCGGCGAGGAGGCGGGCGGTGAGGGCGTCGGCCTGGTCGGCGGGCAGGGCCATGGCGATCTGCAGGGCGTAGAGGTCCGGTGTGTCGGGGGGCAGCTTGACGCGGTCCTTGGTGGTGGTGACCAGGGCGACGGCGCCGGCGGCGCGGGCGCGGGCACGGAGGTCGGCCAGCAGGGCGTCGGTGTAGGCGAAGTGGTCGTTGAGCGGCACGGTGGCGGCGACGTCGGCGCCGAGGTCGACCAGCGTGTGCCAGAAGCTCCGCGGCCTGGCGATGCCCGCGAAGGCCAGCACCCGCATCCCCGCCAGGGCGCGGGCGGGTCGGGTCTGCCCATCGGGGCCGACGACGCCGACGGGGCGGTGGTAGGCCTCGTAGAGCGGGGCCTGGGGGGCCAGTCGGGCGGCGATCTGCCGGGCGGCCTCCAGCGGGCCCGGCTCGGCCTGGTCGCAGCGGGTGAGCACGACGGCCCCCGCATCGGCCAGGGCGGCCGGCGGCTCGCGGAGCAGCCCCCGCGGCAGGCAGTGGCCGAAGCCCAGCGGCTCGGCGGCGTCCAGCAGCACCAGGTCCAGCTGGCGCCGCAGCCGGCGGTGCTGGAAGCCGTCGTCCAGGACGCACACGTCGGCGCCCTGGGCGGCCGCCTCGGCGGCGCCGGCGACGCGGTCGGCCTTGACGATGACCGGGGCGCCGGTGGTTTGGGCGAGCCAGTCGGCCTCGTCGCTTCGGCCCTCGACGGCGCGGTAGCCGCGGATCAGCACAGCCGGCGTATGCCCAGCCTCCTTGAGCCGCCCCACCACCCAGGCCACCATCGGCGTCTTGCCCGTTCCGCCGACCGTGACGTTGCCCACGCTGATCACCGGCACACGGGCCGACTGCGACCGCAGCAGCCCCCGCCGGTAGGCGTCCCGCCGAACCCGCATCGCCAGGGCGTACGGCCCGCTCAGGGCCCACAGACCCGCCCGCGCCAGCGCGGCGTCAGGCCCCCGGCGGGCGCCGCTGACCAGCTCGTGCCAGGATTGCTCGTCGAAGGCCATGCCTACATCCTAAGACCCCGGGCATGCCCGGGGCTATATGGACCTACGGCACGATCGCGCCGTGCTCGGCCAGCAGGGCGCGGAGGGCGTCGAGGGGCACGTCGCGGCTGGGCACGCCGAGGCGGACGCCCAGGGCCGCGGCCGCGCCGGCCGCCTGGCCCATGGCCATGCACGAGGCCTCCACGCGCAGGGCGCTCATCGCCTTGCGATCGCTGGCCAGGCACCGCCCAGCCACCAGCAGGTGCCGGCTGCCGCGGGGCACCAGGGCGCCCAGCGGGACGGTCGGCACGGTCTCGGGCGGGAGGAACTCGTGCTCGACGCCGCCCTCGGTGTGCACGTCGATGAAGTAGAAGCTGTAGCACACCGCGTCGTCGAACCGTCGGCCAGTGACGTAGTCCTGGTGGGTGATGGTGGTCTCCCCGACGATCTGCCAGGTCTCGCGGACGGCCACGTCGCCGGCGAGCCACTCGATGCGGGCGTTCTCGCAGCCCGGCAGCGTGCGGAGGAACCGCAGCAGCCGAAGCGCCGCCTGGCGCCCGGCGAGGTTGGCCTGGGTCTGGGTCTCGGCGGTAGACGAGTCGGCGTTGAAGACGTGCTGGCTGTTGCGTCCGCGGCTGAAGAGGAAGCCCATGAAGGGCCTCGTGTCGCCCAGCCAGTAGTCGCCCGGCTGGAGCGTGCCCTCGCGGCGGGCCTGCTCGTAGCGGCGCTGGGCCAGGTCGCCGTCGACGGCGGCCGGGTCGTAGCCGGTGAGGGTCATCATCTGCGTGCCGGGCTGGCGCTGCTCGTGGCGGATGCGCTCCAGGCCGGCCAGGCCCACCACGTCGGCGTCGCCGGTGCAGTCGATCACCTCGCGGGCGTCGATGGTGCGGGCCAGGCCCTTGCCCACCGTCCCGACCCGCCAGCCATCGTCGCGCGGGCTGGCGGACCAGGCCATCTCGTGGTAGTGCAGCGTGACGCCGGCCTCGAGGCACGCCTCCTCGGCCACCAGCGTGTACAGGGCCGGGTTGACCCCCACGCCGTGCTGGGGGCGTTTCTCGGGGGGCGTGCGGAAGTCGGGCCAGTCGGACCCGTCGAGCTCAAGCGTACGGCTGACCAGCTCTTCGCCGATGCCGGCGATGATCTGTCGCTCGCGGCTCCAGAAGTAGAACAGGTTGGCCACGCGGGTGTGCGTGATCGTGCCGCCCAGGATGCCCAGCCGCTCGACCAGGACGGTCTTGGCCCCCGCCCGCGCCGCCTGCAGCGCCGCCACCACCCCGGCCGTGCCGCCCCCGACCACCAGAACGTCCGCCGTTTCGCTGTGTCGCTCGATCATGCGATGCACCTCCGTAGGCGCCGGTTATACCCGCCCGCCCCGCCGGCTGTCCACCCACGCCCGACACGGCGGACGCGCGAGTGCGTTGTGCCCCGTGAGGCACAGCCTCTACACAAGTCCAAAGGGCGGGTCCTGGCAAACTCGCACGCACCCGGACCGGGGCTGACCTCTGGGGCTTGCCGGTACGATGCCAGGCATCCCCAACCTACTGGCTCAATCCTTCAGCCCCAAAGGGGCGTGGATCGGAGCCCCAAAGGGGCGCCAGTGTTTAGCCGGGGGCGTGAGCCCCCGGAAC
>JAWLCG010000401.1:0-4335 GCA_041687295.1 Phycisphaerae bacterium
CCCCGGAACAGGCGTCCCTATAATGACTTGAGCCCCGACGGGGCGGCAGTGCCGCACCGTGGCGCACTGCTGCCCCTTCGGGGCTCTGATCCAGGCCTGCCGGGCCTCGCTCGGCTCGAAGAGAGCCTACGAGCCGGTCGAGCGGTAGTGGCGCACGCCGATGCGCCAGGCCTGCAGGGCGATCAGGAGGAAGGCCACCCCGATCAGCGGGGCCGTCCAGCGGAACCAGAGCGGGCTGTGCATCACCGGGTCGGGCCGGCCCAGGATGGCCAGGGCGGGGAAGTAGCTCACGCAGGCCAGCGGGATCACGTAGGTGAAGAACCGCCGGAACCACGGGCGGTAGATCGTCAGGGGGTACTGGGCGGTCTCCGTGCCGCCGTACGTGACGGTGTTGACCAGCTCGAGCGTCTCGACGGTCCAGAACGACAGCACGGCCTGGCCCACGAACAGGCCGCTGAACAGGCACGCCCCGCCGACGACCGTCAGGCCCACCAGCGCCAGCCGTTCCGGCGAGGCCGCCAGGCCCAGCGTCGCCATTGCCCAGACCAGCACGGCCAGCCCCTGCGTCAGCCGACCGACGCGGAACAGCGACACCTCCGACGCCGCCACCTGCAGCATCGTGCTGCGGGGGCGCAGCATCAGCCGATCGAAGTCGCCCCGGCGGATGAGCCCCTCGAAGGTGTCGAAGCCGCGCGCGAAGGCCTCGGCCAGGGCGAAGGCGATGTTGATCAGCCCGTAGAACAGCGCCACCTCCGCCAGCGACCAGCCCCGCAGGCTGCCGAACCGCGCGAACAGCGCCCAGACGCCCACGAACTCGATGCCCGTGGCCGCCATGTGCCCGATCGCCAGCATCACGAACGACGCGCGGTACTGCATCTGCGCCCGCATTGAGATGCCCATGTATCGCCAGTACAATCGCCAGCCCGTCACGTCATGCCCTCTCTCTTGTCGGCTCTCTTCGAGCCCACCCAGGCCCGGCCCACAGTCTTCTCCAAGCCCACCGAATGCCTTCGGTGGGCATCGGGGCGGGCCGTGATTTTGACAGTCCAACGCCCCCTCGGCCCACAGCGCGTAGGCTGGGACAGAGCGGCGCAGCCGCGGCGTCCCACCTTCCCGGCTGCGGCCAGCGGTCCTGAACCATCCTGTAGGCTCTCTTCGAGCGACAGCGAGGCCCGGCAACGAAGGCGGACCGCGCCGCCCAAGTCTGCCGGGCCTCGCTGCGCTCGACCCGGCCTACGACCCGGCCTACCCGCCCTGCACCACGACGCGGCGCAGGCCGCGGCGGAGCAGGGCGTAGCCCGTGGCCACCAGGGCCGCCGTCCAGAGCCACTGGTGCGCCAGCACGCCGGGCAGGGCACCCGGCGGCAGGTCGGCGGTGAACAGGCGGAACGGCAGGTCGATGATCGCCCGGAACGGCAGCGCCTGCAGCAGCGGCTGGAGGAACTCCGGGAACAGCGGCAGCGGCACGATCATGCCGCTCAGCAGGAACATCGCCGCCGCAACCACCGAGTTGAGCCCGCGCCCGTGCAGCGTCCAGAGCAGGCTGACGTTCATCAGCATCGAAAACGCGCTGCTGACGGCGACGGCGCCGACCATGGCCGCGGCGAAGCTCGCCAGACCGGCCGGGCCGGGCCAGTCCAGCCAGCCCGTCAGCGTGGCGATTACCAGCATCGGCGCCGCCCGCAGCACGGCCGGGGCGGTGCGGTTGGCCACCGTGCGGGCGAACCACAGGCCGTAGGTGTCCACGGGCCGAAGCAGCTCGTACGCCACCGCGCCGGTGCGGATCATCTCCTGCAGCTCGCCGTCGGCGCGGAAGGGCAGCAGCACCAGGAAGGCCTGGCCCAGCCAGACGTAGCCGACCACCGCCTCGAGGCTCATCGGCTGGGGGGCCGTCGTCGAGGCGTAGAAGGCCGAGAAGATCATCATGCGGATCAGCCCCCAGAACAGCTGCGTGCCGAACCCCGCCAGAGCGGCCGAGCGGTACTGCAGCAGCGTCCGGAAGCGGGCGCTGAGGATCGCCAGGTAGGGCCTCATGCATCCTCCTGCCAGCGCAGCCCGCGCAGGGCCTTCGAAGCCTCAGTCATATGCAGGTACCAGTGGGTCAGCCAGCCGCCGTCGATGCCATGGGCGCGGATCAGGCGCACCAGCTCATTGCGGAGGGCCTTCACCTCGCGCCCGAGAGGGTGCGTGCGATCGTGTTCGGCATGTCGCAGGAGTGCAGGCTGCAGTTGATCCACCACGCGATCCACCAGGGGCGTCAGCTCTCTCCCGACCGGTGTCGCCGCGGCCGCATGGTAGAGCCACTTGTCATAGGGGTAGGGCTCGCCCTGCAACACCATGGCGGTTCGCAGCGTCTGAGCGATCATCTTGGTCAGGGACAGCAGGACGGCCACGTCATGGCCCCGGGCCATCGGGTTGTCGCAGGCCCGGTGTTCGCTGCGCATCTCGACGTAGTGGTGCAGAACCAGCGCGTCGCGCACGGCCGGGCGCATCGGCCGGCGCGCCAGCGCGATCAGCTCACTTCCCTCCCGCCCCGATTCAAGAACGACTGCGCCGTGGCGAAGCTGGTAGATCAGGTCCATCTCGCACGCCTGCACCCGATCCGTCAGTTCCCGCCGGCCGTGGACGCTGACGTGCCCCGCCCGGCCCTGGGCCTTGAACTCCACGAAGTCCTGCCCGGCGGCCTGGATCTCCGATGCGGCCGCATCCGCAAGCACCAGCCAGACGTCGAAGTCGCTCCAGATGTCTTCGATTCCCCGCGTGATCGAGCCGTACAACAGCAGGGCTCCGGTCCGCCACACTCCGCCCAGGACCGGATGCGCGTCCAGGAAGGCCGGCAGGAACTCGCGCAGACGCTCCGCCCAGTGTTCCTTCGCGGCCCCGTCGCGAACTGCAAACGAATCACCGTTGGACATGCCGACCTCCCTGTGAGTACTCCCAGGCTCCATGCCAGGCATTGACGAACTCGCGAACGGAGACGAACCGCCGGGCCCGGTCGGGCCGGATCGCACGCTCCACCACGCTCCACAGGGCCGGCCCGCCCCGGAAGCATTCTGCCCGCCCGGCACGGTCGCCCAGCAGGATGGCGGCCAGCCGGCCCAGGACGTAGACGTTGGTCACTTCGTCTATGAGGCTGCCACGGACCCACTCCTCGGGGGCCATCGACCGCGTCGAGCCGGGCAGCCGGTCGATCTGCAGCTCGAAGGGGCCCGGGCGGTACTCGTCCAGGTCGCACACCCAGAGCCGCGCGGCCGCGAAGTCGTACAGCAAACAGCCGTCGTAGAGGTCCACCGCCACGAAGCCGGCCTCGGCGATCCGCTCATGCAGGTCCAGCAGCGTGGTGACGGCCCCGGCGGCCTGGGCCAGCGGCACGGCGGCGAAACGGCGGCGGACGTCATCGTGTCGAAGCGGCTCGCCCGCCACCCAGTCGTACACCAGCACCGGGCCGGCCGGGCACTCGATGACGTTGCGCAGCGAAGGCAGGGCCTGGTGCCGCACGGCCCGGTTGACGGCGACCGCCCGGCGCAGGCCCGCTACGGCCCGGCCCTCCTGGGCGTACTTCACGAACCACCGCCGCTCGCCCGCCTGCACGCCGATGGACCGGCAGCCCGAGTCGCTGTCGCGGAACTCCCAGACGACCGGGCCGCAGGCAGCCAGGAAGGGCTCGATGGCGCCCTCCAGGCGCGGCGTCGTCAGCAGGGGGTTGGCATCGGTTGGGGCCGTCATGGACGGTCCTTGCCGTACAGCCGTGCGATGATCTCCTCGATCGGCGGGTTCTCCACGAACAGGTCGCGGATGGCGTATCGGCCCGCCAGGCGGGCGATCAGCTCGGCCGGCGGCGTGGCCTGGGGGTCGAACGCCAGCGTCACCCGCCCGCCCTGGCGGTCGAGGATGCGGGCGTCGGGGTCGTCGATGGGCCCGTCGGGCTCGGCGAGGTCCACGATCAGCCGCCGCTCGCGCGTCACGCGGGCCCGCAGGGCGTCCAGCGTGCCGTCGGAGAAGATGCCGCCCTTGTCGATCACGATCACCCGGCTGCAGAGGGCCTCGATGTCGTCCATGTCGTGCGTGGTGAGGATGACCGTGACGCCCCGCTCGCGGTTGATCTGCCTCACGAAGCCGCGGACGGCCAGCTTGCTGACGGCGTCCAGGCCGATGGTGGGCTCGTCGAGGTAGAGGATCCGCGGTCCGTGGAGCAGGGCGGCCGCCAGATCGCAGCGCATCCGCTGGCCGAGGCTCAGCTGGCGGACGGGCGTGTCCAGCAGCTCGCCGAGGTCCAGCCGGTCGATCAGCTCGTCGCGGTTGCGGCGGTAGTCGGCGGGGCCCACGCGGTAGATG
>JAWLCG010000402.1:0-4295 GCA_041687295.1 Phycisphaerae bacterium
TGACGCCGCTTTGGCTGGCTCTGCCGTATGCGATCCAAAGCGGCGTCAAGCCGCCGCACTCCAAAGGCCCGGTCCGCCCATTACGGCTGTGCACTCGGGGGGGACTCCAGGAACTCCGGGGGGGAGGGCTACAGATTTCCCAGCGCGGGCTTCACCAGCAACCCAACCTGAACCCGTAGCGCGGCCCGGCGGTCCAGAGGGAACAGCGCGGGGGCTCTGCCCCCACACCCCCGGGATTTATCGCTTTGGGGCCACCGGCATGGGATAGGCTTACGCCCCTGCCGACTGGCTGGGCCCGAGAACGGGCGGCGCAGAGCCTCTGCCGGTGGGCCCCGATGCGCAAAATCCCGGGGTCCGGGGCAGAGCCCCGGGCGGTTTCTCTGCCGGCGGCTCAGGGGGCCTATCTGTGTCATCTGCTGTTATCTGTGTAATCTGTGTCGTTCGCGTCTTCCGCTCGGGCCGAGCCCGGGGAGAAACGGAAAGACGTGGCTACAAACGCCGTAGCCACGGCACGCGGATGCTTTTTCCGAGACGCTCCCAACCCGGCTGCCGCTGCCCGCACACTGGCGGCGCGGCCGGCGCGGCGGTATGCTGGGGCCAACGCGATTGCACACGAAGGAGATCTGCCATGGTGCGACTGAACTGGGTGCTGGCCGGGCTGGGCCTGGCGATGAGCGCGGGCTTGGCCCGGGGAGGCGACGCGGTGACCGGTGAGGCATTCGACGGCGGCAAGCTGCACTACGACGGCGTGTACTACGACTACCTCGACGCCGAGGCCCGCAAGGGCATGAAGCTCTGGGTGCCGCCGGGCGAGGGCCCCCTGCGGGGCATCCTGTTCCACGGCAACCCCGGCGGCAGCGGCGACACCCGCAACATGGTCCGCGACGAGCGGCTCCAGGAGTTCGCCGCCCGCCACCGGCTGGGCATCATCGGCGTGGTGTGGTTCCCGGGGCGCAACGTCTACCCCGAGACCGGCGCGGTGATGATCCGCGTGCTGGACGACTGGGCGAAGCTGGGCGACCACCCGGAACTGGCCAACGTCCCGCTGATCGCCCGCGGCAGCTCCAACGCGGGCATGACCGCCTATGGCCTGATGTGCCGGGCGCCCGGGCGGATGGTGTGCATCACGCCCAACGTCGGGCCGCGCTACAACCCGCCCGTGCCCCCCGACGCCGCCCTGGCCGTGCCCGCCTGGATGCACATCGGCCCGGAGGACCCGCTGGTCACCGGCGGCGTGGAGAGCACCACCGAGCTGTTCGCCGACGCCCGCCCCCGCGGCGCCCGCTGGGCCTGGGACGCCGAGCAGGGCAAGGGCCATGAGATCGGCCATATCGACGACGTGGACCTGTGGTACTACGTCGTGTGCCTCGAGCAGCGCCTGCCCGCCGACGCCGACGGGCGCCAGGGCCCCGTCGCGCTCAAGCCGCTGCCGCTGGAAGATGGCTGGCTGGCCGACCCGGACAGCTGGCGCAGCGGCATGACCCACGTCGCGCCCTGGGCCGAGTACGACCGCGACCGCACCGCCGCCGTCTGGCTGCCCGACGCGGGCTCGGCCCAGCTCTACCGCGCCATCGCCACCTACGACGTGCCGCTGACGATCCGCGTGGTCGGCCTGGCCGACGTGGACAACCCCGACGCCTCGGGCCGACTGCTCCGCAGCGTCGGTGGCCGCGTGGTCGAGCCCGGCACCCGCCTGGCCGTCGAGTGCGACGCGAGCGGCCTGCCCGGCTGGCAGCGGATCGAGTTCTTCAACGGCGCCGAGCGAATCGGCACCGTCACCCGCGGCCAGCAGCCCCGCGTCGAGCTGACCGTCGAGCCGCAGCGCAGCGTCTACGCCCTCTCCGCCATCGGCTACGACTCCCAGGGCAACCCCCGGCCCAGCCGGCCGACGCACTTCATCGTCCGCGACCCGGCCATCTCCCAGGCCCTGGCCCGGCAGCGGCAGGCGTGGGAGGACGCGGCCGCACCGGCGCTGTCCACGGGCCTGCAGGCGACCGGCACCGGCGTGATGGAGGCGACTCCGACGCCCGCAGACCCCGACGACGCCGTCCTGGTCTCCTATGGCCTGTCGAGCGGGCAGGACACGCAGCTGACCGGGGCCGAGGGCGACGCGCCGGCCGACTTCTGGGCGCAGTTCACCGACGCCCACGACCGCGCCGAGCTGACCCTGCGCCACCGCAGCGGCCAGGCCGAGACCGCGCCCGCCGACGACGGCCAGGACGTCCGCGTGAGCGTCCGCGCCGCCCACAGCCGGCGGGGCCTCTACCTGCTGTTCGAGGTGACCGACGACGACTGGACCGGCGGCGACCTCAACGACGCGGTGGACTTCCACATCGCCCGCACGGCCTCGGCCGAGCTGTGGGGGGCCGAGAAACTCCGCGACGCCTTCCTCTCCGCCCAGTACTCGCTGGCCGTCGATGCGGTGCAGTACCAGGCGCCCGTCGGCACGAGCGAGCCGGTGGTGGCCAGGAACATCCCCTCGCCGTGGGACATGCGGCGGGTGGAGCTCTCGCCGGACGAGGCGGCCGCCCGCGAGGGCATCCGCGTCCGCCGCGTGTCGCTGGCCGAGGGTCGCCGGGCCCTGGAGTGGTTCCTGCCGTGGGAGACGGTGGGGGTGGGCGGGCCCTTCGCCGAGCCGGCCGCCGGGCAGCGCCTGGGCCTGGTGCTGGGCTACAACGACGCCGACGCCGGCGAGGATGGCACGGTCAACCTTCGCTGGCCCCGCGGCGTGGACCCCTGGGCCCACCGCGCCGAGCAGGGCCCCAACCCCGACCCCTGGGGCGACCTGGAGATCGGCGGCCCGTTGCAGTAGAAACCTGTAGGGCGAGCAACTTGTTGCTCGCGCAACAGTGTCGGCCCGCTGCCGCCTTCGTTGCGCGAGCAACGGAGTTGCTCGCCCTACGGGCCCCACAGGATATATCTGACCGAGGACGTAAAGGAGTTCCCATGACCGCCGAACAGCCCGCCCCGACCCCCGAGCAGATCCGCCAGGCCGAGTGGCTCGTCCAGCAGACGCGCGACAACGATGGCCTGGCCCCCGTGGACCTGGAGCGCTTCTGGGCCGACAACGAGCTCGCCCGCAAGGACCCCTTCGGGCCCGAGATCCCCCAGGCCGCCCTGGGCATCCGCATGAACAGCGAGTGCGTCTTCGCCGAGCTGGGCCTGGCCGAGGACCGCTACCGCTTCGACCACGACGCCCCCTGGCGGGCCGAGCTGGTCAAGGCCTACAACGACAAGGCCGAGCGCATCGTCGGGCGGCGTCTGCTCAATGAGACCGAGGCCGACCCGACCCGCCGCTGGCCGGCCGTGCGGACCCTGGCCGACATCTTCGAGGCCCGCAACGTCTGGCACCACCAGTCGCAGAGCTACTGGCTGGAGCAGTCGGCCACGAACGAGGACGAGCTGTCGGCCCTGCTGGACCGCGTCGAGGCCACCGACATCCGCTCGTTCATCCTGCCCGACAGTTGGGAGACCGAAAAGGCCCGCCTGACGGCCCTGGGCGTGCCCCAGCCGCGCTACCGCGGCCAGCGCGGGCCGGTGACCTTCGCCTGCTCGGTCTTCGGGCCCGAGAACCTCATCTTCCTGCTGGCGGACAACCCGGTCCTGGGTGACCGCTTCCGCGACGCGATCCTCAACACCATGCTGGGCATCGCCCGCGTGCTCGACGAGGAGGCCGGCGACACGCCGCAAAGCTCGCCGCGCGGCTTCTGGTGGGCCGACGACAACTGCTGCCTGCTCACGGCCGATATGTACGAGCGGTTCGGCTACCCCATCCTCAAGGGCATGTTCGACGTCTACGCCCCCGACCCCCAGGACATCCGTCACCAGCACAGCGACTCGGCCATGGGCCACCTGCTGCCGGTCCTGAGCCGGCTGAGCTTCCGCCAGGTGAACTTCGGGCCCACCGTGCCGGCCGACGAAATCCGCCGCCACATGCCCCGCACGATCATTCAGGGACAGCTCGCCCCGTTCACCTTCAGCCGCGACGAGCAGCTCAACATCGTCCTGGAGTTCCTGCGCGACTTCGAGATGACCCGCGAGAGCCGTGGCCTGCTGTTCGACACCGCCGGCTCGATCAACAACGGCTCGCGCCTGACCGGCATGCGCCTGATCATGTCCGCCATCCAGCACTTCGGCCGGTTCGACCGGTAGAGACGCCCGCAGGCTGGGACAGCCCGTAGGCTGGGACAGAGCGGCGCAGCCGCGGCGTCCCACCTTCTCCGGGGGCAGGGCGTGCCCCCCAAGGTGGGACGCCGCTGGCGCTCTGTCCCAGCCTACAGGCTCCTGTAGGGCGG
>JAWLCG010000403.1:0-4280 GCA_041687295.1 Phycisphaerae bacterium
GACGAGCAGATCCTGCTGTCCAACGACATGAACCTTGATACCGGCAGCGACCTGCTGGTCGTGCCGCACCACGACGCTGACAGCGGCGACCCGGACTACGTCGCCGGCGTCACCGAGGGCGCCGCCTCGCCGGTGACCGGCTTTTTCGTGTTCCGCACCGCACTCCAACCGTAGGGCCATCATGAATCATCGATATCGTTATCGTAGTGGCCTGACGCTGATCGAGCTGATGGTGGCGGTGAGCATCCTGGTGGTGCTGATCCTGGGCATCGGATACATGTTCACCAAGACCTCCAGCGCCGTGGGCCGAACCGAGGCCACGCTGCAGACCGAAGCCACCGCCCGCGGCATCGCCGGCGCCATGCGCGAAGATTTCAGCCAACTCACCAAGGACGGCTTCCTGGCCATCGTCGAGGGCACGGCCACGACCCCGCCGGCGCTGATCTTCACGAAGCTCGGGCCCGCCAACTCCATGACGATGGTGAACGGGGCCAACCAGCCCGTCAGCACGAACGTCTCGCTCGTGGCATACCTCTTGCAGGAGGACGAGATGCACGGGGCGTCGGCCTACAACAACCTCGGCACCGACCCGGGCACCCCATGGGTCTTCTGCCGCAGCAGCACGCTGCTGCACTGGGTGGGCTCAAGCGCCGGAGGGTTCGTGCAGCAGACTCAACTGCCCGACGTCACAATGGACTCCGCGACGCTGGGGCAGATGCGCTACCTGCCCCAATCAGCTCCGTACCCTACACCCAGTATTGAGCTGTGGCTCGGGCAGATGGTTCACTACATGTTCCCCATGCACACCGCCCCGGCCCGGCTGGCGGCCTCGCCCTACGAGGCGGACCCGCTCAAGCTCGGCGTCCGCGACCTGTGGCGCTACCTGGCGGCCGGCGTGGTGGATATGAAGGTCGAGTTTTTCGACAGCACCTGGCGGGACGTGGGCAATCCCCCCGCCAGCTACACGGGCGCCCAGGGCATCGAGATGGGCACGCTTGCCACCGGGGCCGACTACATCGTGTGGCGCTACAACGCGGGCGACGAGTGGCCCGAGGCGCTCCGCGTCCGCCTGCGGGTACAGGACGTGTCCCAGCGAGGCCCGCTGCCGGCAGAGACCGACCCGACCCAGGACGCCTACTGGAATTACGAGATCATCCTGAACCTGCGGCCCTAGCCGGGCGTTGGCTCGGCCTGGCGGGCAGGCATTCATTCATAGCGTCGAGGTGATCCATGCAATCTTCCGTGAGGAATCGCGGCAACGTCATCCTGCTGGTGGTGGGCGTGCTGGCGGTGATGGCGATGGTCGGCAGCGTCTTCCTGATGACCACCCGCTCGGAGCAGCAGCAGGCGTCCGCCTACGGCTCGGCCGTCTCCATGCGCTACGCCGCCGAGGGCCAACTCGCCCGCATCCAGAACATCCTGCTCAACGACCTGCACATCGGCGCCAACGGCCCCTACAGCGACGCCGACGATTGGCGACAGTACATCGACTACCCCAGCCCGGTGTCGAACTACAGCTACGGGCTCACCGACCCTGCGGACCGCCACCTGGCCAGCATCGAGTGGGCCCCCGCCAACGGCCCCTACACCCAGCAGGGCCGCTGGCCCCGCCTGACGGACCTGGGCGACTTCGCGGCCTTTCAGGATCCCAACGCGGCCCCCGATGTCAACTACCGCGGCCTGATGGTCGACGTGGACGTCACGCCGGGTAACTTGCATCCCGGCAACTATTGGGGCGCGTTCAACTCCTCCTACTGGGTAGACGCCAACAAGGATGGCGACAATGATGAGCCGTTGGGCGCCTTGGTGGACACGGACGGCGACGGCATTCGGGACGCGCGGCTGTATCCGACGGGGGACTTCGACGCCAACGGTCGACCCTACTGGGCGGCCGTGCGGATCATCGACGCCAGCGGCCTGCTGAACATCAACACGGCCAACGAGATTGGCCACGCCGACTCCTGGATGAACCAGGGGCTTATCGATCCGCTCTATTTGGCCCAGCTGACGGTGCAGCCGGCCGTGCAGCCCAACGTCACCGCAGTCCTGAATCAGCGCGACCCCGGCGCCCCGGTGGGCACCTACAACTACGCCACCTACTACAGCGATTACGTCGAGCGGGCGGACGACCCGGCGAGCAGCTTCGTCACGGCCGTGCAGAGCGGCGGCTACGCCCGTCTGCCGTACGACCCCGCCGACGAGCTGGCCTGCCGCTACGGCGGCCTGCCTGACAGCAACAGCCGGCTGGGCCAGCAGGCCGGCTGGAGTGCCGACTGGAAGACCGGCAACGGCAGCTACGCCCCTTACGTGACGACCTACTCGGCCAGCCGCGAGTACGCCCGGCCCGATGGGGCGAGCGTGCCAGCCGGCTGGGTGTTGCTCAACCGGGAAAAGGTCGACCTGAACGTCGGCGGCACCAAGACCGAGGTCTTCAACGCCTACCGCCGGGCCTTCTACGCCATCCTGCCGCATCTGGCCAGCGACCCGGTGTTGCGCCGGCAGGTCGCCAGCCAACTGGCGGTGAACCTGATCGACTACCGCGATGCGGACAACATTCCCACGGTCGTGGATGTTTACGACGACAACGGGGCGCTCGGCGCGGGCGGCGACATGGCCATCGGCGTCGAGTCCCAGCCGGTGATCGCCGAGGCGTGGTACTCGGCCAACGCCTCGCCGGACCCCAGCGAGGCGGACCCGATGAACCCCACCATGCCGCCAGTGCTGTCGGGCGTACGGGCGGCCGTGGTGCTGTACAACCCCAACTCCACGGCGGTGGACCTGACGGACTGGCGGATATCCTGCGGGTCGGACCAGTACACCTTCCTGGCGTCCGACGGCGTGAGCGTCCCGGGCAATGGTCGGCTGGTGATCCGTAGCGACAATTCAGTCAATGTCGTCGCTGGTGTGCCGAGCTACGACTGGAGCAGCCTCCGCAACCTGGTCGACGACGGCGCGGCTGGAATGGGTGCCGCCGGCCTTACGCTCTACCGCCCGGCCCAGGACCTCAGCGGCGACCCGTGGCCCGGCCCGAACATGGCCGCGGTGCCGGCCGACGACGTGAACCCCGGCGACTTTGGCACCGACAACCCCAACAACCTACCGTCCGGCACGAGCGGCACGATCATTGGTCACATCGGGCGCGATGACTCGGATGACTATGTCCTGGTCTCCGCCTGGGAGGCCATCGACCCCGAAGCCGACTACGCCGGCAGCGACCAGATCGGCGTGGACCTGAACGTGGTCTACAGCAGCGGCGTGCCGGTTCGGTTGTACGCCAGCAGCACCCTCGACAGCGTCGCCGAGATCGGGCGACTGCTGACGGTCGGACCGACCAGCATGCGGACGCTGCGGCAGGAACTGCGGCTGGGCGACCAGTCCAAGCGGGCCAATGGCCGGCTGGACAGCCTGTTCTGCGAGGACTACTCCGACGCCGTGGTGCCGGACGTCTCGCCGATGGCCCTGGCGGGCGACGTGTTCACTGTCCGCGACCCGGGCGAGCCGGTGTTTGGCCGGGTGAACATCAACACGGCCCCAGCCAAGGTGCTGGCGGCGCTGCCGTTCATCCAGAACTTCCCGACCTTCGACGAGAGCGCCTACGCGGCCGCCTGCGAGATCGCCGCCTACCGCGACCGCACGCTGCCCCAGACGCTCAGCATGTACACCGGTGGCGGGCCGGTGGTCCTGCCCACGACGCTGGGCATCGACTGGGCCTCGCAGACTCGCTCGGCCGTGCTCGAGACCCAGTGGACGGCCGAGGGTGGCGTGGCCGGCGGCACCTACGCGGTGCGCGAGGAGCCTGGCTTTGCCTCGGTCGGTGAGGCGGCGATGGTGCTGCGGACGCTCTACCAGCGGGCCGGCGCCGCCGAGGAGCGGAGCGGCATGCTCGGCAACCTGCTGCCCGACCAGCCCGCCTACGACGGCGCGGGCCACGACGACCTGGTCACGCGGGATCTGCGGTGGGCTTACCTTAGCAACGCCATCACGGTCAACAGCGACGTGTACGTGGCGTACATCCGCGTGCAGTTGTGGGAGCCGGACGAGGACGGCGATTATACGCTCGACCCGCAGGGCGACCCGACGGCGCGGACGTATATCGCGGTGATCGACCGGAGCAACTGCAACTCGGCGAACGATCTGCCGGTCGTGCGGAGCTTCGTGGAGATCAAGTAGAGACCGCAGGCGGCGGCGGGCGCCGCGGCGAGTGGGAGGATCGGCCGGCCCTTGGCAACCCAGGGGTCGGCCGATGCGCTGTGGGGGACGGGTGGGGGGCGGGGGCGGTA
>JAWLCG010000404.1:0-4269 GCA_041687295.1 Phycisphaerae bacterium
AGCAGGAGCACAGCTTCGAGACGTTCTACCAGCTCGACCAGTCGGTCACCCGCGAGCACGGCGGCACGGGCCTGGGCCTGGCCATCGCCCGCGAGTTGACCGTCCTGCTCGGCGGCGAGCTGAACCTCCAGAGCCAGCCCGGCGAAGGCGCCACCTTCACGCTCGAGCTGCCCCTGGAGAACCCCGAGCCGGCCGGGAAGCCGGCCTAGCGGCCGGCGTCACTGCGTCACTGCGTCACTGCGTAGGGGATCATATCCTGAAGTCCCGACGGAACACGTGTGAGGTGAGGGGGCAGATGGTCGCGGGCTTCCACGCCCACCGAATGCGTTCGGTGGGCTTCTCGGACGGGGTGTGCGTCGCCGGTCCAGCGCGGCCGCGCGCCACGCATCCAAAGACCCCGGGCATGCCCGGGGCTATATGGGGGGCGCCTCGGTAGCGACTGGCGTTATCGACGGGTGGCGACGCCTGCCCCTCCGTCTGACGCAGTAACGCATTGACGCATTGACCCGGACGCCATCCAGCGCCAGGCCCGCAGAGGGTGTTCCCAGCCCGCGTCCGCTAGTACCAGACGATCACGAACATATTCGGCTCGGTGTGCTTGCCTTCCAGCACGCCGATGACCTGCGTGGAGTACTTGACCTCGATCTCCTCCTCGTCGAGCCACTCGTTGATCTGCTTTTCCATGTACTCCAGCGGGCCGGGGCCCAGGCGAGCGTGGAAAAACTTGCAGCGGGTGGCGCCGGTGCCGGTGAGGTTGACCGGGCGTTTGAACTCCACCCGCGGGGCGCCAGCCCGCTTGGCGGCACCGGCCCCGAAGGCCTGGATCTTCGAGCCGGCAGGGGCCGCCGGCGTATCGGCGATCTGAATGGGCTCGTCGATCTCGAAGACCGGCAACTCCTGCTGCTCTTCGTCGTCGTCCATCGGAAGGGGTTCGAGGTCGGGTACCTGATCTTCGGCCATGATGTGCTCCTTGGCGAACTGCCCCGAGGAAAAGCGAAAGGAATCCCGTACACTTACTCTACCATTAAACCGCATCGGTCGGCCCAAGGGAAGAGCTTTCCCGCTCAGCGGGCCAGGGGACGTGAGTGAGGCATACGGATAATGCAGCGTAAAGTTTTTCCAGATTGTCGTTTGTGGATTGTAGGGCTGACGATGCTCCTGGCCGGCCTGCTGGGGGGCTGCCTCGGCGATGAGCCGCCCGAGGTGGTCCTGGCCCCCCAGGTGGCCCGGCCCGACCCGGCGGCGGTGGTGTTCTTCGTCGACGGGCTGGACCTGACGGTCCTGCAAGAGATGCTCGACGCCGGCCAACTGCCCACCATCGAACGCCATTTCGTCCGCGGCGGCACCTGGGTGACCCACGCGGCCGCCAGCTACCCCACCATCACCTACGCCAACAGCGCCTCGTTCGTCACGGGGCTCTGGCCGGGCCATCACGGCATCACGGGCAACCGCTGGTTCGACCGCTACAGCCTGATCTTCCAGGACTACGGCTACATCGCCACCTACCAGGCGGTCAACGACGACCTCGTCCCCCCCACGCTCTACGAGATGCTCCATGGCGAGTTCACCGCCGTCATCTCCAATCCCTTCAACCGCGGGGCGACCCGCCCGATCGACAACTGGATGAGCATGGGCGTGGCCTGGCACTTCGAGCTGCACGACATCATCAACCAGCTGGCCGTGGTGCGGCTGGAGCTGCTGGCCGAGCTGGCCAACGAGACGGGCCGCTGGCCCCGGCTGATCTTGACCTACTTCCCCACGCCCGACACCGTCGGCCACGCCAAGGGCTCCGACAGCGAGCTTTACCGCGAGGTGCTCATCAGCGTCGACCGGCGGATGGGCCAGTTCCTGGCCGCCCTCGAGCAGGCGGGGCTCTACGAGACGACCCACCGCATCCTCATCAGCGACCATGGCCACATGCCCACGCCGGTCGGGCAGATGTTCGACCTGGAGCGATGGCTGGAGTGCAAGCTGGGCGTGAAGGTTCGCACGGGCGACTACGGTGCCGACAAGGGCTATGCCGACCGCGTCAAGCACTTCGCCCCCGCCCGCGTAGTGGCCGTCGTGGGGGGCCAGCGGCGGGCGAGCCTGCACCTGCGGACGGGCGAGCACTGGTGGCAAAGGCCGGGGCCCGAGCAGATCGAGGCCTTCGCCCGCACCTTCGGCACCGGCCCGGCCCGGCGGGCGTCGGCCGACTTCACCGCCCTGCTGGCGGGCCTGCCGGGCGTGGACCTGGTCGCCTGGCCGATGGGCCCGGACGTCGTCCGCGTCCGCGACAGCCGGGGCGTGGGCCAGGTGACACGCTCGGTCGGGCCCGAAGGCAAACGCTACGCCTACACGGTGATCCAGGGCCGCGACCCGCTGGCCTACACCGCCTGCCCAGACACAGCCGAGCTGATGGCCCGCGGTTCCCACGACAGTCACACCTGGCTGGAGGCCAGCGCCACCTCGGCCCGGCCCGATGCCGTGCCCCAGCTCCTCGAGGTGTTCGACAGCCCCCGCAGCGGCGACGTGATGCTCTTCGCGCTGCCAGGCTGGGCGTTCCGGCCCGGCGAGGCCGGCGGCCATGGCGGGCTCACGCGGGCGGAGATCCTCGTGCCGCTGCTGTTTGGCGGCCCGGATATCCCGGCCGGCGGCAGGCTCCATGCCGCCCGCACCGTCGACCTGACGCCGACGGTCCTGGGCCTGCTGGGCCTGGGCGAGCGGATGCAGACCCTGGGCGAGCCCGACGGGGTGGACCTTTCCGAGGCGCTGCGAACCGCCCCGGTCCCCGGGCCGGTAGAATCGCCCGTCGGCGTTGGCCGGCTGGACGCGCAGGTCCCCGGCCGGTAGACTGTCCTCGCCCCGACCGCCCGGCCTGCGACAGGGCCCCTGACTGGAGAGACGTAACCGCGATGGCATCCTCGGTGCATGACTGGCTCGCCCGCAACCGTGAGAAGATCGCCCTGATGGTGGTGCTGCTGCTGGTGCTGGCGGTGGTGCTGCTGATCCCGCTGCTGCGCCTGCTGGACTGGGCCCAGGCCGAGACGCCCGAGCCGCTCGCCCCGCCGGCCGCTCGCCATCGCCCCGCCGACCGCCTGAACGGCCAGGGGGAGTTTCGGGGCCTATGGCTGCAGGTGCACAACGACGATCCAGGCTGCCCCTTTGAGCAGTACGTTCACGAGATCGCCGACACCGGCGCCAACACCCTCTGCCTGGCCGTGGCGGCCTACCAGGAGAA
This sequence comes from Phycisphaerae bacterium, assembly GCA_041687295.1. Lineage (GTDB taxonomy): Bacteria > Planctomycetota > Phycisphaerae > SM23-33 > FEN-1343 > JAWLCG01. The sequence goes on from JAWLCG010000404.1 coordinate 3,221, forward strand.
CGCCTCCAGCTCGAGCATCTTCATCGACCGCCGTCACATGCCCTCCCACGAGCGGCTCGAGGGGCTCTTCGCCATCGCCCGCCAGCGGGGCCTGCAGGTGGTCTTCATGCCGATCGTGCTGTTGGAACGGCCCGGCGCCGGCGAGTGGCGGGGCCGAATCAATCCCGGCGACTGGAACGCCTGGTGGAACGCCTACGAGGCCTACATCCTCGAGTACGCCGTCCTGGCCGAGCGGTGCGGCGTGGACGTCTTCATGGTCGGCAGCGAGCTGGTGAGCACCGAGAGCGCCTACACCGACCGCTGGCGCAGCCTGATCCAGCGCGTCCGCGACCTCGAGGCCGACGCCCGCGACGAGAGGTTCCGCAGGCAGCTCCGCCAGGCCTACCCGGGCCTGGACGACGCCGCCCTGGCCGAGCGACTGGGCATCGAGGGCGTCGAGGGCTTCCGCGTCAGCGACGCCAACGTCAAGGACCTGCCCGAGCCGCTGGCGGGCCTGGTGGCGGATTTCCGCCAGGCCGACCCGCCGATGCAACTGAGCTACTCGGCCAACTGGGACCACTACAAGGTCGTGCAGTTCTGGGATGCCCTCGACGCGGTCGGCATGACCAGCTACTACAACCTCAACCCCGCCGGCAAGGCCGACCCCACGGTCGCCGAGCTGACCAAGGCCTGGCGACCCATCCGCGACGAGATCGCCGCCTGGCAGCGGACCGTCGGCAAGCCGATCCTGTTCACCGAGGTCGGCTGGGCCAGCCAGGACGGCTGCTCCATCGAGCCGTGGAACTACTACCGCAACACCACCGTCGATCTCGTCGAGCAGCAGCGATGCATGCAGAGCTTCCTCGACGTGTTCGCCGACGAGCCCTGGGTTGACGGCGTGCTCGTGTGGAAGTGGCGCGACCACCCCCAGAATCTCGGCGGCCCCGAGGACTACGGCTACACCCCCTACCGCAAGCCCGTCATGGAGACGCTGGAGGCGTTCTTCACCGCCCCGGCCCCGGCCACGCGGCCTGGGCAGAATGGAGTGGGGCGGCCGGGACGGCGCGGGG
>JAWLCG010000405.1:0-4250 GCA_041687295.1 Phycisphaerae bacterium
CCCCACCCGCCGGTGGGCTTACCGCCCCCGCGCCGAGGCCGGGATCACCGTGCCCCGGCGGATGGTCTGCAGGATGTCATTGGAAAGTGCCATGGTCTGTCTCTCCGTAGATCGGGGAACCCTCCCCGACGCAGCGGCGCCTCACGTCAGCGGTGTCGGGGAGGTATCCCCGACCTACTCGGGCTGCTCGATGGAGCCCTCGTCCAGGTCGATCCGCCAGGTGCGCGTGCCGATCGTCAGCTCGGCTACGCCGTCGCCGAGGCGCCAGTCGAAGGGCGTCGGGTCCAGGCTCATCAGCATCGCGTGGCGGATGTGGGGCAGGTCGACGGCCGAGCCCCACTTGAAGCTCGTCACCGGCAGATCGCTCCACTCCCAGTCCTCCACGCCGACCTCGGTCACCGGCGAGAGCAGGCGGATGCTCAGCGCGTGCTGCTGGCCCTTGAGCGTGATGCAGCCGCCCTGCCGCTCGTGGGGCAGGTGGGTCTGCAGGTGGAAGCCGGCCCCCACGCGATGACCGCGAACGCCCAGGATGTCGTCGACGACCAGCAGGTGGCTCTCGTCGATCAGCAGCAGGTGGCGGTAGTGGAAGGCCAGGCGATGGCTGAAGCAGCTCGTCAGGTCGCAGGCGAGGTAGAAGCCGCCCTGCGTCGCCCGGACGCGGAAGATGCGGGCCTCGGAATCGACGGCCTGGCTCTGGCCGCGGACGGTGACGGCGTTGTGCTGGTTGGTTCGGCCCGCGCCGTAGCCGGGGTCGCACAGGAAGCGGTCGCTGCCAGCCCCGAAGATGAAGTGGCCCAGGTCGATGTTGTTGTGGTTGCCGCCGTTGAAGCCGCTGCGCAGCGCCAGCCAGGTCCGCTTCCCGGTCCACTTGAACCAGTCCAGGCCGCGGAAGTGCTGGATGGGCGCCAGGGCGGGCTCGCGCGACTCCTGGAAGGCCTCGCGGTGCCAGAAGGCCTCCACGTCGTGCCACAGCCCGCCGGTCTGGGGCGGCTTGACGTGGTGGTCCTCCAGCCAGGTCCACTCGGGCTTGCCGCACTGCTGGGCCCACCAGTAGGCGCCGGGGAAGCGGTACTCGGTCGTCTCCTCGCCGATGTTGGAGAAGTTCAGCGGCTTGGAGTCGCCGCCGATCATGTAGGCCCGGTAGTCCAGCGATGCGATGAGCCGCGGGTTGCGCGTCAGGCCCAGGTCGTCGCCGTGGACGCGGACGCTGGCGGACACGAAGTCGGTCAGGTGGCCGAGCATCGTGGTCATGTACATCATTCCCTCGGTCCAGCCGCCCTCGGCGGGCAGGGCCTCGATGACGTACTGCAGCCCGTCGGTCGCCTTGCGAAGGACGCGACGGCTCAGCTCGGGCGCGAACGGCTCGACGGCCAGGGCGGCCAGGCCGGCGTCGGCGTGGGTGGCGGTGCCCCAGTTGAACTCGGCGTGGCGCCACCACTCCTGGGCGTCGAGCCCCTTCTCGTACTCGGCCAGGGCGACGTCGGTCAGCATCCGCTTGAGGCCCTCGCGCCGCGGCTCGTCGAGGTGGGCGCCCAGGGCATCGTAGGCGAAGGTGGCCGCGAAGGTCAGCTCGCCCATCTTCAGGCCGTAGTGCTTGAGCTGGGCCTTGCCCCAGAAGACCGTCCACAGGGGCCTCTGCAGCAGGTAGTCGACGGTGTGCTTGCAGAGCTCGAGGTCTTCGGGGCGCTTGTGGAGGTACCACTCGACGGTCGCGCGGAGCAGGCGGCTCTTGAGGTAGCGCCACTTGTCGCAGAAGGCCTGGTCGGCGGCGGCCTCGGCGGGCGCGGGGGCCGGGCCGTCGCCCCAGAGCTGCTGCTCGACCCAGGCGATGGCCGGGCGGTTGGTCGCGGCGATCTTCTGGAAGAAGGGGTCGGCGAGCCTCTCGGGCAAGGCCTCCCACTCGCTCTGGCTCAGGAACAGCCGACCCCATGCGACGGGGGCGTCGACGGCGTTGCTCATTGCGGAATCCTGGGGCATGGACGGTACACCTTTCTCAGTGGACGGGCCGGGCGGGCGTGGGGCCTCGCGGGCGCTCGACCCGGCCTACGGGGGGCGCCTAAGCGGTCAACCAGTCGGCCGATTGTACTGTTGCATCGCCAAAGGTCCCGGAGATAATCGGGTGCATGCTAATGCATGGAATGATGCCATGGTGACGATGAAGGAGCTGGCCCAGCGGCTGGGCTGCGCGGAGTCGACGGTGAGCCGGGCGTTGGCCGGGCATCCGCGGATCTCCCCGGCGACCCGTCAGCGGGTGCTGCGTGTGGCCCGGCAGGTGGGCTATCGGCCTGACCCGCGCCTGGCGGCGCTGGTGGGGCGGCGCTGGCCGGGCGGGCGGCGGACCGACCAGGCCGTCCTCGCCTGCGGCTTGGACGCCTACACCGCCGCCAGCCGGCGCAAGCTCGCCGAGGGCGCCGCCCGCGCCGCCGAGCTGGGCTACCGCCTCGAGGAACTCCGCCTGGACCGCCTGGACGACCCGGCCGGTCTGCAGGAGAACCTCATCGCCCGGGGGGTACGCGGGCTGCTGATCGACCTGCACGACACCCGTTGGCTGCCGCCGTTCGACTGGTCGCGGTTCTGCGTGGTCGTGCTGGGCGAGGAACTGGCGGGCCTGCCCTTCCACCGCGTGGGCACCGACTGGCGGCAGGCGATGCGGCTGGCCGTCCGGCACGCCCAGCTGTCCGGCGCCCGGCGGATGGGCTTCTGCCTGGGCCCGCTGGTGGGCCGGGGGCTCTACGAAAGCCTGCTGGGCGAGATGCTCAGCGCCGCCTGGCGGGCCCAGCCGGGCCCCGAGGCCCTGGAGGCGGTCTTCGCCCCCGACTCGGCCGACCGCCGCGACGACTACCTCCGCTGGCTCGACCGCTGCCGCCCCGACGCCGTCATTGCCTCCTTCAGCGAGCTGTGGCAGTGGACCCCGCCGGGCCAGGCCACGCTGATCGCCCTGATCCAGCCCGACGCGCCCCCCCCGCCGGGCCGGCCGGGCATCGACATCCGCCGGGGCCACCGCCTGCGGATCGCCATCGACCTGCTGCACGACCTGCTGCGGCTCGACCGCCGGGGCCAGTCCAGCGACCCCCAGACCATCCTGTGCCAGGGCGTCTGGACGGCCCCCGGGGCCCAGGCCCTTGCCGCCCCCGCTCCGCCACAGTAGGATTACCCCCTAGAGACCCGCGCAACCCGCGCGACCTCCCGCGTGCTACCGAAAGGGACCGACCATGCCGACTCGCCTCGCCCTCGCCGCCGCAACCGCTTTTCTGCTGATCGCCCTGCTGGCCTCACCGGCCCTGGCTCAGCCCTACTCCTGGCAGCAGCCCCACGCAAAGGTCTCGCCCCAGGGCGACCTGGAGTGGGCCCCGGAGCCCTTCGCCTTTCAGGCCGGGCCCGAGGTGCGCTACATCGACTTCGACAGCGGCGACGACGCCAACCCCGGCACGAAGGACCAGCCCTGGCAGCACCACCCCTGGGACCAGGCCGCCACCGGCCAGGCCGCCCAGGCCCGCGGGCCCATCACCTACGTCTTCAAGGGCGGGGTGGTCTACCGCGGCAAGCTCATGGCCAACGAGTCCGGCACGCCCGAGCAGCCCATCCGCCTGACGCGCGACCCCGACTGGGGAACCGGCGAGGCCGCCCTCTACGGCTCGACCGTCGTGCCGGGCCCGTGGCGGCGCGGCTCGGCGGACGAGGCGCCGGGCATCCCCGAGCCCGAAAAGGTCTGGTACACCGACCTGGGCACCGACTTCGACACCGACCCGCGCGGGGCGAAGCTCTCGGCCCTGTGGGTGGTCGACGGCGACACGGTCACCCGCGTCCACATCGCCCGCGACCCCAACTGGACGATCACCAACCCCGACGACCCCACCAGCGAGTGGCACCTCTGGGACACCTTCACCGGCCCGAGCAACCAGGGCTGGCTCGCCGACGACCGCTGGCAGGGCAAGCCGGCGGATTTCTTCGACACCGGCGTCATCTGGACTCAGCACCGCAACCTGATGGGCACCGTCCACCAGATCCCAATCCAGGAGTTCGACCCGCAGCGCGGCGCGTTCAAGATCGCCTCGCCCGGCGGCGCCACCTACCGCCGCGGCGGCCAGCCCGATGAGCCGCACGACCTGCAGAACCGCATCCGGTACTTCATCGAGAACGTGCCCGAGTTCCTCGACAGCCCCTACGAGTACTACTACGTCGAGGCCGGCCCCAACGCCGGTCGGCTCTACGTGCGCCTGCCCGAGGGCGTCGAGCCCGACACGGTCACC
>JAWLCG010000406.1:0-4241 GCA_041687295.1 Phycisphaerae bacterium
GAATCGCCAGGCGGTGAACCGCCAGCTGGCCGCCGGGCTGCAGGCGGGCCGATACAGCCTGCGGGTGGACGTCAACGGTGCCTGGCCGGCCGAGGAGGTCCCCGACCGCGTCGCCGATCTGGAGCGCTACGGCGTGGTGGCCGTCGAACAGCCCTGCCGGGCCCGCGCGCCCGAGCTGGTCGAGCTGGCCCTGCAGTGCCGCCTGCCGCTGATCGCCGACGAGTCGTGTCTGACCGAGGCCGACGCCGAGGTCCTGCTCGGGGCCGAGGGGCGGGTCTGGCTCAACGTCCGCCTGGCCAAGAACGGCGGCCTGCTGCCCTCGCTCCGCCTGGCCCAGCTGGCCCGGCGCGACGGCGTGCCCTACGTCCTGGGCTGCATGGTCGGCGAGAGCGGGATCCTCTCACTGGCCCAGCGGATGCTGCTGGCCGTCGCCCCCCGGCCGGTCATGCTGGAGGGCAACTACGGGCCCCTCTCGCTACGGGCCGACCTGACCGAGCCGAGCTACCGCTTCGGCTACGCCGGACGCATCCCCGACCGCCCGTACCGCCGGCTGACCCCGACCCTCCGCGGCTCGGCCCTGCGGCGGTTCGGCACCTACCTCGGCACGCTGACTTGAGCCCCCTAAGGCGTTGTTTTTGGGTTCTGGATCGCGTACCATACGCAGTCCCACCCCGGAAAGGGACGCACTAGCAGGAAAGGAATACCCAGTTGATGCGGCAGAATAACCGAGCGGCCCACCTGTTCACCAGCGAGTCCGTGACGGCCGGCCATCCCGATAAGGTCGCCGACGCCATCAGCGACGCTGTGCTGGACAGCCTGATCGCCCATGACCCCCACGTCCGCTGCGCCTGCGAGACCCTCGTGACCACCGGACTGATCGTCCTGGCCGGCGAGGTGACCGTCCACACGCCCGAGGCCCTCAAGGCCCTGGCCGGCGTCGAGGAGACGGCTCGCCAGACGGTCCGCGAGATCGGCTACGACGATCCGACGGCCGGCTTCGACTACCGCAGCTGCGCCGTCATGCGGACGCTGCACGGCCAGTCGGACGACATCAACCGCGGCGTCGACCGGGCCAACCAGGCCGAGCAGGGCGCCGGCGACCAGGGCATCATGTTCGGCTTCGCCTGCGACGAGACCGACCAGATGATGCCCATGCCCATCTTCCTGGCCCACCGCCTCACCGAGCGGCTCACCGAGGCCCGCCAGACGGGCGAGCTGCCCTGGCTGCGCCCCGACGGCAAGAGCCAGGTCACCGTCGAGTACGCCAACGGCCGACCCGTGCGGGTGCACACCGTCGTGCTGAGCACCCAGCACAGCGAAGAGGCTATCGACCCCAATACCGACACGATGAGCCTCGACGCCCGCCAGGCCCTGATCGACACGGTCATCCGCCCCGTCATCGAGGCCCAGGGCCCGGGCATGTGGCACGATGACATCATCTTCCACATCAACCCGACCGGGCGGTTCGTCATCGGCGGGCCCCACGGCGACAGCGGCCTGACCGGACGCAAGATCATCGTCGACACCTACGGCGGGCGGGGCTGCCACGGCGGCGGCGCCTTCAGCGGCAAGGACCCCTCGAAGGTCGACCGCTCGGCCAGCTACATGGCCCGCTACATCGCCAAGAACATCGTCGCCGCCGGCCTGGCCCGCACCGCCGAGGTCCAGCTGGGCTACGCCATCGGCGTCGCCGACCCCGTCAGTGTCCTGGTCGACACCTTCGGCACGAGCGTCTGCCCCGAGGAGACCATCGAGGCCGCCGTCCGCGACATCTTCCCGCTTCGCCCGGCCGCCATCATCAAGCACCTGGACCTGCTGCGGCCGATCTACCGCAGCACGGCCGCCAACGGCCACTTCGGCCGGGGCGAGTTCCCCTGGGAGCAGACCGACAAGTCCGACGCCCTCCGCAAGGCCTGCGGCGTCGCCGCCAGCGCGGCCAACTAGACCCTACGCCCAACCCGCACACACCCGCGGCCGGCGCCCCTCACCCGAGGGACGCCGGCCGCTGGTTTCTCCTAGAGCCCCGGGCATGCCCGGGGTCTTCCCCCGTAGGCCGGATCGAGCCTCGTAGGCCGGGTCGAGCCTCGTAGGCCGGGTCGAGCGCAGCGAGGCCCGGCGGCGAAGGCGCGCGACGTCCCGCCGCACTCCAAAGGGCTTCGCCCGCCCTGGGCCGGTGTGGCGGAGCTTCTCCGTGGGCCGGGGCGGCGCGCAAAAGCAGGCGAGCCGGTGGGGACCGGCTCGCCTGCCTGGAAAACTATGGCTGCGTCGCGGCCTAGACGGCCTGGGCCTTGCGGCCCGCGCGGCGCTTGCGGTTGATCAGCTTGCGACCGCTGTGGGTCCGCATACGGGCGCGGAAGCCAATCTTGCGGGCACGCTTCCTCTTGCTGATGCGATGCGGGTAATGCATATGCTCACCTCACCTTCGGGGCAAAGTCTGTCGCTTTGTTGCTGGAGTCCAGCAAATCTACCGACTGGGCGGGGCCTTGGCAAGCGGAAAATCCGGTGCCGGCGCCCTTTCCGGCCCGGTTAGTAGCTGCGGTCGCTCACATCGAGGTGCCGCAGGAACTCCTCGTTGCTCTTGAACTTGGCGACGGCCCGCAGGAGGGTGGGCAGCTCCTGGTCCACGCTCAGCGAACTGAGGTAGCGCCGCAGCGTGTGCATCTTGTCGATCTCCCACTTCTCCATGAGCAGCTCTTCCTTGCGGGTGCCCGAGCGGCTGATGTCGATGGCCGGGTAGATCCGCTTCTCGGCGAACTGCCGGTCGAGGACCAGCTCCATGTTGCCGGTGCCCTTGAACTCCTCGAAGATCAGGTCGTCCATGCGGCTGCCGGTTTCGACGAGGCTGGTCGCCAGCATCGTCAGCGAGCCGCCGTGCTCGATCTTCCGGGCGGCGCCGAAGAGCCGCTTGGGGATCTCCAGGGCGCGGATGTCCACGCCGCCGGTCATGGTTCGCCCGCTGCCCTCGACGGCGCGGTTGTAGGCCCGGCCCATGCGGGTCAGGCTGTCCATGAGGATCACCACGTCCTCGCCGAACTCGACCATCCGCTTGGCCCGCTCGATGGTGAACTCGGCCACGCGGATGTGGTTGGAGACGTCCTCGTCGTTGGTCGAGGCGCAGACCTCGCCCTTGACCTTGCGGCGGAAGTCGGTGAGCTCCTCAGGCCGCTCGTCGACCAGCAGGACGATGAGCTTGACCTCGGGGTGGTTCTGGGCGATGGCGTCGGCCATCTGCTGCAGCAGGACGGTCTTGCCCGAGCGGGGCGGGGCGACGATCAGGCCGCGCTGGCCCTTGCCGATCGGGCAGACCAGGTCCAGGATCCGCATCTCCAGCGGGCCCCCGGGCGTCTCGAGCTTCAGCCGCGGGTGCGGGTCGACGACCGTCAGCTCCGTATAGGGGTGGACCTCGGTGTAGTCGTCGGCGGGCCTTTCGTTGATGCGGTAGATCTCTTCCAGCCGCGGGCCGCCCTTGCGCTTGGCCGGGGGGGCGATCCGCCCCTCAATGAACAGGCCGTTCCGCAGGCGCTCGCCGCCGACGAAGTCCTTGCCCACGAATACATCGTTGGGGGTCGGGCGGAAGTCGTTGGTCTTCTGCCGCAGGAATCCGTAGCCCTTGTCGGTGACCTCGAGGTAGCCCGAACCGGTAGGTTCTTTCTCTTCCATGACTTCAAAGACTCTTCTTAACCAGGGTTAGTACCGTGTGACCGGACGAACGTCCAGAGCACACACGCACGGGCGGTGCAGACCCGAACGGGACGCTTGCGAGACAGACCCCCCAGCCTTTACCCATCGATTCCAGGGGCTGGCAACCACGAGGGAGCGCGTTCCTGAGCTCGTGGGGTCGTTTCGGAGCCCGCCGACCGCGCAGACCCGCAAGCGGGCCGGCGACGGAGGCGACGGGTTCTGGGTCGAAGCCCAGCCCCAAGGGAGTCTTCCGCACCGGCGAGCCCCAGAGAGACCGGCCCCGCCGATGCGATCGTTCCGAGAGCCTGTAGCAGGCCCGGAATGCAACTGCACGATTTACCTTAGCGGAATGTTCAACAATTTGCAACCCCTGCGCCGGCCCGGAAGGAAACTATTTTCGGCTCTCATCCCAGTTCGTTGGCGAAAGGAAACCCTCCTGGGGCTCTGCCCCAGACCCCGGGATTTATCGCATGGGGCCCCCCGGCAAGACATAACAGGCTTCTCGGCCAGGAGGAGCCGCCCGTGCCGTAAGGGCGCCTTGGCGGCGCTCGGGTCGCTTT
>JAWLCG010000407.1:0-4208 GCA_041687295.1 Phycisphaerae bacterium
AGCGAGCCAAAGCGGCGAATCCTTCGCCGCACTCCACAGGCGCCCCTCGGGCCCGGGACGCGGTTCTGTTGAAACGAACCCAATCGGCCCCCTCGGCCGGTCAGCCCAGCAGCGTGCGTTCGGGGTTGGCCTGGTCGAGGCAGCGGACCAGCAGGTCGTCGAGGGTGTACTCCTGGCCGCACTCGGGGCAGCGCGTGGAGCGCAGGCCCGTCAGGTCGTACCCGCAGGCCGGGCAGTGGGGGGCGCGGATGGCGGTGGTGTTGTCCATCGGCCGGCTCAGCCGCTCGGCCCGCTCGGCGGGCGACTCCGCCCAGACCAGCGCTGCCCCCAGGGCCCACAGGGCCAGGGCGAAGGCGCCCGCCGTCTGGAGCGGGATACCCATCGAGGCCGGCCAGGCCATCGACACGACCGCCAGGTACGTCAGCACGCCGTAGCCCACGCCGGCGGCCAGGGCGATGCCTGTCACGGCCCAGGTCGCCCGCGTGCGGCGGGGCGTCCACAGGACCGCCGACCGCCAGATCCCCAGCCAGCCGATGCAGGCCAGGAGCGGGTGCAGAATCGTCACGACCCACATATGCAGTTGGTTCTGGCCGGAGATAACGCTGACAAGCCCGGCGAACCCGACAAGCCCGGCGAGCACGCGGGCCAGGGCCGAGGCCGCACTGAACCACACGATCGAAAGCAGCATCCGGGTCAGGATGGGTCGCATGAGGGTCTCTCCAGAGCTTGCGGGGGCGGTCAGCCTCGTGCCCGCCCAACGGGGCAAACCCCACCAGATCAGCGGCAGCAGGATCCCCGTCAGCGGCTCGGACAGGCTGAACAGGGAACTGAGCAGGTTCAGCCAGGCCCCGGAGCCTGGCCGCAGCAGCGTATTCACGCCGTAGAGGCCCGCCAGGAAGGCCGCCGGCACCAGGCTCGCGGCCACTGTCAGGGCGATCCGCCGGGGCGTCCACCGCACCTCGCGTCGCCAGATGACCACCCACCCGATGGGGCCGACGGCGTGGCCCAGGCCGACGAGGGCCCACATGAGCCATTGTGCCGCGATCAGCGTCGGAGCCCACGCCTGTAGGGAGTTGAAGAAGATCTGGAGCACCAGCGGGCCTACCGGCCACCAGGCCAGGCTCAGCAGGACCTTGGCGGCGATGCGTGGCAGGCCGGGTTGGGGCGGCGGGGCGGGCCAATACTTGCGGATGGTTTGGCCGATGGACATGGCCGGATGGTACTGCCGGCGGGGGCGTGGGGGAAGGGGGTCGCGCGTAAGAAAAGCGGTGACAGGGGGATGACGAGAATCGCGGGAAGCGGGGCCCTTCCTGCCCACGCCCACGGATTGCGATCCGTGGGCTTCTCGTCCGGGCCGTGCGGGGAGGGTGCAGGCTTCTGCTGGGGGCTTGGACTCCACCGCAAGACCCCCGGCAAGCCGGGGGCTATATACGGAGAAGACCCCGGGCATGCCCGGGGCTATATGGAGACGCCGGGCCTCGCTGCGCTCGACCCGGCCTACGCGCTCGACCCGATCTACGGGGGCTAGTCCTCGTCCTCTTGCTCGCCGGGGCGGACCTGGATGCGGAGGCGGTTGATCTTTCGTTCCTCGGCCTCGATGACGGTGATGTGGGCGCCGTCGTAGTCCAGGGCCTCGCCGCTCTTGGGGATGTAGCCCAGCGTCGTGAAGACGAAGCCGCCGACGGTGTCGTAGTCCTCGTCCTCGGGCAGCTCGATGTCCAGCGCGTCGTTGAGGTCGTCGATGTACATGCGGGCGTCGACCTCGACGGTCTGGCCGTCCAGCCGCCGCAGCATCGCCGGCTCGGCCGGCTCGTACTCATCGGCCAGCTCGCCGACGATCTCCTCCAGCAGGTCCTCGATCGTCACCAGGCCGGCCGTGCCGCCGTACTCGTCCAGCAGGATCGCCATGTGCACCTTCTGGGCCTTGAACTCCCGCAGCAGGTCGCGGAGGCTCTTGGTCTCGGGCACGAAGAAGGGCCGGCGCATCACCCGCCGCAGGTCGAAGCCGTCCTCCTCGCAGGCCCCCTCAGCCGTCAGCAGGTCCTTGGCGTACAGCACGCCGACGACCTGGTCGAGGGTCTCCTCGTAGACGGGGATTCGGCTATGGCCGTGCTCGCGGATGATCTGCTGGCACTGGGTGCGGGTGCTGGTGACGGCGATGGCGACCATGTCGGTGCGGGGGGTCATGATCTCGCCGACGCGGATCTCGCCGAACTCGATGACCGACTCGATCATCTCCTTCTCGTCGGGGTCGACGGTGCCGTCGGCCTGGCCCTCGTTGGCGAGTTGGAGGATCTCCTGCTCGACGTCGTTGGTTCGGCCGTTGCCGTCCTCCTGGCGGTGTCCGCTGAGCCGCCGCACCAGGCCATCCATCAGGGCCAAGCCCCGCGTGACGGGGTAGAACACGTACGCCGAGCCGACCAGCACCGGGTACATGGCCGCCAGGGCCGACTCGCCGGCGTACTTGGCCCAGGCGTGGGGGATGCCGATGCCGAAGACCGCCACGATCGCACAGGTGAGGGCCAGGGCGCCGATGTCGTTGGGCCAGAAGTTCGGCGCGTCGCCCCGCTCGAAGATGTAGAGCATCGCCAGCAGCAGGCCCAGGTGGCACATGAGGCGCAGCACGCCGGTGGCCAGCAGCAGCAGGTCGGTCTTGCGGTCGAGGAAGTCGAGCCACCGGCTTCGCCGGGCGCCGGAGAAGGCCTGCTCCATGCGCACACGGCTGGGGCTGCGAAGGGTGTAGTGAGCGACGGAGAAGAACAGTGTCAGGATCGTACAGGCCAGCACAACCCAAAGGGAAATGGTCACCGTCTGCATTGACTCCAACAAGGACGCCCCCAATTCCGTTCCGTGACGGGGGCACACCACGCGTCGACGCGGGAACCCCCGCGAGCAACTACCCATCATACAGCATCTGGCGTTCCAGACAAGGGGCGAACCGCGCCTGGCGCGAACTGCTACGGCCGGGCGGGCCGGCGGGTTCGCCGCGGCGATTGACGCAGAGGCGGCGCGCTGCCACAATTGCCCCGATGTCGACCGAGATGAAATTTGTTGTCATCAGTGTGCTGGTGGCCGGGGCGATGGGGGCGGGCTTCGCGGCCCGGCGGTGGCTGGGCGTGGGCGAGGCCCTGGCGAACCGGCTGATGTGGTTCGTCGTGGTGGCGGGCTATCCCAGCGTGGGCCTGCTGGCGGTCTGGCGGATCGAACTGCGGGCCGAGCTGGTCTGGCTGCCGGTGCTGGCGCTGGTGTTCATCACGAGCCTGACCTTCATCTCGCTGGGCGTGGCCAAGCTGCTGACGCGCGATCGGCCCCTGGTGGGGCTGTTCACCATCGCCGGGGGCCTGGGCAATACGGGCTTCACGATGGGGGCGTTCCTGTGCTTTCTGTTCTTCGGGCCCGACGGCCTGGGCCTGGCGGCCGTGCACGACCTGGCGTGGTCGGTGGTCATCGTCCTGCTGATCTACCCGATGGCGCGGCACTATTCGGAGGTCCAGCCGCTGGAGCGGTTGGGCGTGCTGGGGCTGGTCTGGCGGAGCATCTGGGACGTCCGCAGCATGACGCTGCTGACCACGCTGACGGGCCTGGGCCTCAACGCCCTGATCGGCCCGCCGCAGCAGTGGCTGCCCGAGGGGGGCATCGTCTCGGCCATGACGATCATGATGTTCCTCACGGCCAGCCTGGCGTTCTTCAGCATTGGCCTGAGGCTGCACGTCTCGCACGTGCTGGGCACGATGCGGCTGATTGTGGGCCTGGGCGTGGTGCGGTTCCTCATCGGCCCTCTGCTGGGCCTGGGCATCGCTGGCCTGCTGGCGCTGAGCCCCTGGAGCCTCAGCGAGGTGCCGCTCAACGTCTTCCACGTCGAAACCTGCATCCCGACGGCCGTCACCATGGTCGCCATCGCCAACCTCTTCCACCTCCGCCCCGGCGAGGCCAGCGCCCTGTTCGTCGTCAACACCCTGAGTTACCTGGTGATCTGCGTGCCCGTCCTGGCCGCGATCTTCGGGTGAGGAGGGGAGGGGGAGGGGAGGGTCAATTGGTTAATTGGTTGATTGGTTAATTGGGGGACGGGGGGAGGACGTCACTGCGTCGCTGCGTCAATGCGTGTCCCCGGAGGGGGCACGGGGGGGTGTTGGGGGGCTTTCTCTCCAAGCCCACGGATGGAGCGCAGCGGACTCCGTGGGGGTCTCGGGGGGAGCGTTCGATGGCGT
>JAWLCG010000408.1:0-4196 GCA_041687295.1 Phycisphaerae bacterium
CGCCCGTGGGGCCCCATATAGCCCCGGGCATGCCCGGGGTCTTCGTAGGCCGGGTCGAGCGCAGCGAGGCCCGGCAGCGGCGTACCGAAGACGTGGCTACAAACGCCGTAGCCACGGCACCCGTGTGGTGAATGGTCAACGGGTGGCGCCCGAGCGGGAGTAAGCAATGGCTGATTCGCAGGCACAACTGATCTTCGTGGCCGGGCCACAGGCGGGCCAGCGCGTCACCGTCGCCGGCCCGGTCGTCCTGGGCCGATCCGCGCAGTGCGACGTGGTGATCGACGAGCCCTACGTCTCGCGCCGCCAGGTGGAGCTGGCACCGACGGCTGAGGGCGTCATCCTCCAGAGCCTCTCCGACCGCGGCACGAAGGTGGGGCGCAAGCGCTACCGCCCCGGCAAGCGGGTCCTGCTGGGCAGCGGCGACGTGGTGAGCCTTGGGGCCGAGACCCAGTTGCTGTTCGTCGGGCCCGGCGAGGACGCTGAAGCGCTCCTGGCCGACTGGCGGCGCGAGCACGCCCCCGCCGAGCCGGCGCCCGAGCCCGTGGCCATCGAGGCCGAGCTGGCCGACGACGCGCCCGTGCCGGCCCGGCCCGCGGCGCAATCGGCCCCGCTGTCGCCCGAGCAGGAGAAGGCCCGGCGGAAGCGCCGGCTGATGATCGGCCTGGGGATCTACTTTGTGGTCGTGATGGGTGCCATCGTGGCGGCGGCCCTGCTGCGCGACCCGGCCCGGCCTCAGGACGATCGGCCACCGGCGAGGCTGACGCGGGAGGCGATCCTCGAGCGGCTCCAGAGCGTGCCCGGCGAGCACTACCCCAACCCGGTGACGGCCCAGCGGGCCCTGACCGACGCCCGCGACTACTTCGACCGCCGAAAGGAACGCCCGCACTACCTCTTCCGCGCCGTCCAGGAGTACAACCGCTACAAGGCCTTCGCCGGGGCCGACGCGCTACCCTCAGCCGACGACCTCGTCCGCTACCAGACCGCCCTGCGCGAGTTGCACCAGCGCGTCGCCGACCTGTACGACCAGGGCTATATCAGCGCCCAGACCGCCCGCTGGACCCCCGCCCAACAGGCCTTCCGCCAGGTGCTGACCATCGTCGACGACCCCCAGAACCCCGTCCACCGCAACACACTGGCCCACCTCAGCTACGTCGACCGCCAACTCGCCCAACAGCAGAAGACCCGCTCGCGGTATTTCCGGTAGGAATGGGAATCGTAACTATTCCCTGCTATGCGGGGCCTGCCGACAGGACCAGGCAGATCGGACCAGGTGATCAGCCCGGCCGACGAAAGTGACGAAACGAACCCAATTGCCGTTCCTACAAGATTCACATCATCATATAGTTACGGCATGGACCGCAGAACGAAACGAACCCAATTCTTCCCTACGGTTGGGCGGTGAGGTAGGCCTCGTCGTCGGGGCTGAAGGTGATGGGCCGGGGCGGGATGCGGTCGGGGCGGAAGGTTTCGAGCAGCTCGGCCAGGGGGGCGGGGCGGCGGCGGTCGAGGGCGCCGAGCCAGTAGCCCAGCAGGCCCAGCATCCGTTCGGGGCCGAGGCCGCCGTCGCGGTAGTGGGCCAGGCGGGTGTCGCCGTGGCGTTTGGCGAGGCGTCGGCCGTCGGGCCCGACGACCAGCGGCAGGTGCCAGTAGTGGACGCCATCGCCCAGGCCCAGGGCCCGGCGCAGGAGGATCTGGCGGGGCGTGGAGTCGAGCAGGTCGTCGCCGCGGACGACGTCGGTGACGCCGCCGGCGGCATCGTCGACCACCACCGCCAGCTGGTAGGCCGCCTGCCCGTCGGACTTTACGATCACGAAGTCCCCGCCGATCTCCTCCATCCGGAACCGTTGCGGCCCGGCCAACTGGTCGTCGAAGGCGATGGCTTGGCCGTCGGTGGCGAAGCGCCAGCAGGCGGCCCGGCCGGTGGCGGCCTGGGCGGCCTGGGCGGAGGCGTACCGGCCTCGACAGGTGCCGGGGTAGACTGCCCCGGCGTCCTCGCGGTGGGGGGCGCTGGCGGCGCGGGCGACGTCGGAGCGGGTGCAGATGCACGCGTAAGCCAAGCCCTTTCCGGCCAACAGGTCGAGGGCGGCCTGGTAGGCGGCGGTGCGGGTGGACTGGTCGGGGGCCTGGCGGTCCCAGTCGAGGCCCAGCCAGGCCAGGTCGGCCAGGGCCGAGGCGGCGGCGCCCGCCTTGACGCGGGGCCCGTCGAGGTCCTCGATGCGCAGCAGCACCTGCCAGCCGTTCTGGCGGGCGAGCAGCCAGTTGGCCAGGAAGGTCCGGGCGTTGCCCAGGTGCAGCGCCCCGGTGGGCGAGGGGGCCAGTCGTGTAACACGCGAGTCCATAGTCGCTTTACGCGGGCCGGGGGGCGGGGGATCGGCCCGGTCCCATCATAGCCAACCGGCGGGCCCGGCGGTAGGGGCGGGTTGACTGTCCCCATTGGCAGCGCTAGGGTTCAGCAGGGGACGCACGGGCCAGGAGGGCACTGACGACCGAACCACACGCGGGGAGTGCCCCGGCATGAAGGACTCGCTGCTGCTGACCGACCCGGCCCGGCTGGGGGTGCGTCGGCCCCCGGTGGGGCGCGTGGTGGGCGATCTGCTGGTGGTGGCCCTGCCGGTGGCGGCGGTGGCGGTGGTCTCCCTGCACGCGATGGACGCGGCTGGCGTGGTGCCCAACGGCGTCAGGCCGGCCTTTCCGGTCCCGCCGCTGCACGGGTGGCTGGAGGGGTTTGCGCTTCGGCTGTGGCCTGGGGCGCCGGCGGTGGCGGCGGGGGCGCCGTCGGCCCTGGCGACGCTGCTGACGGCCTGGCTGATCTACGGCCTGGGCCGGCGGTGGCTGGATCGCCCCGCGGCCCTGCTAGCGGGGGGGTTCTGGGCCCTGACGCTCTACCTGGGCCGGCTGAGCTGGCTGGCCGGCGCCGACATGCTGCTGACGATGTGGACGGCCCTGGCCCTATGGTGCGCGGACCAGCTGCTGTTCCATCCCATGCCGGGCCGATGGCGCCTGGCCTGGGCGCTGGGGCTGTGGGCGGCCCTGGGGCTGGGCGGGCTCACGCGCGGTTGGGGCGTGCCGGGATTGGTGCTGGTGGGGGTGACGGTGTCGATTTCCACGGCCCTGTGGCCGGGGCTGCGGGGTCTGGCGGGCCGACGCGACTTCTGCGAGCAGTTGGCCGTCGTGGGCCGAATGGTCGCCAGGAGGTCGCGGCGGGCGATGCGGGGGACCTATTTCGCCTGGGGTCTACTGGCGATGCTGCTGGCGCTGGTGCCGACGGCGGTGGCGGCCTGGCTGCGGGCGGGGCCGCCGGACTCGCTGCCGCCAGAGCTGCAGCTGCGGGGCATGCTGCTGGGCCTGGGGCCGTTGGTCGAGGGCCAGGCCCGCCCCGGGGCGCTCTGGCTGCTCTACCTGAGCTGGCCGGTGTTCACGACGGGCCTGATGGCCCTATGGCTGACGCCGCTGGGCCGATGGGTGGGCCGGCGGGGTCGGCTGCTTCGGCCGCTGGCGTGGCTGGCGGGCTCGGGGGTGCTGGCGCTGCTGGCCGAGGGGCCCAGCCTGGCCGCCCGGCTCAACGCCCTGGCTGCGTTGGCGCTACTGGCCGGCGGGGCCATCGAGGAGCTCAGCCGGCGGCAGGAGGACGGGGCGCCCTCGCCGCAGCTGCTCCGCCACGCCCTGGCGGCTGGGACCATCGCCACGGGCCTGGCCGTGGCCCTGGCGGCGGCCGGCGGGCTGGTTCGGCCAGCTTTGCACGAAAATCTGGCCGCCCTCTACCGCCCCGATCCGCTGGGTCGATACGATGGCTGGGTCGCAGGCGGCCTGATCGCCCTGGGCCTGCTGGCGGCGTCGCTGGCCGTCACGCTCAGCCTCCGCCGTCGCATCCGCCCGCTGGCGATCGTGCTGCTGCTGGCGATGCTGGGGGCCATCTACGTCGACACGCATCTGCTGACCCTGCCGCCCCAGGCCCCCGCGCCGGCCGGGCCGGCCACGCTGCCGGCCGGGCCCGCCCCGCCCACACCCGCCACCGCCCCCGTCGAGGCCGCCCCCGACCTGCCCATCTGAGTCTCGCCGCCCTGCCGGCTCCCGCCGGGCCGGCCTGGGTGTCCCTGCACGGCAGGCGGACCGCGCTTTTGGAGTGCGGCGGCAACGACGCCGCTTTGGCTGGCTCGGTCGTATGCGATCCAAAGCGGCGTCAAGGCCGCCGCACT
>JAWLCG010000409.1:0-4174 GCA_041687295.1 Phycisphaerae bacterium
GGTCGGGCTCGGACGCCTCATGCGCCCGCAGGGCGATGGCCACGTCCACGGCCCGGCCGGCGCTTCCGGCCCCGCTCACCAGGTCGATGGTGGCGCGGGCTGACGTGTCGCCCTTGGGCGAATGGGCGACCAGCAGCAGCGCGGCCCCGACCCGTTCGGCCAGGCCCTGGAAGCTCCCGAAAAGCTCACCCATGGCGGCGTTGTCGTTCTCGTCAAACCCCTTGGGGTAGAGCTTGTAAATGGGGTCCGCGACGATCAGGTCAAACTCGCCCGGCTTGATCTCGCTCAGCCAGACGGCCAGGCTCTCAAGGGTGATGGTCCGCCCGCGCCAGCTTGTCAGGGACATTCGGCCCCGGATGCGCTCCAGGTCCAGGCCCATGGCGTCCACCACGGCCGCGAGCCGATGTTGCAGGGTGGCGGCCTGCAATTCGCAGTCGATCAGCAGCGCCCGGCCGGGGCGGCAGTCCAGGCCGAACCATCGCCCCCCGCTGGCCACGGCGGCGCAAAGCTCTTGGGCGGTCCAGCTCTTGCGGGCCTTGGACGATGAAACCAGGGTTCCGGTTTCGCCGCGCCGCAACAGGCCCTCAATCACTGGATCGGCCAGGGTCAGCGGCGTGGCCAGGAAGTCGGCGGCGTCGATGTGGGCCGGCAGCTTATGGTTGGCGAGCTTGACCACCGGCGGCGCCGGCTTGTGGCGGACGGCGAGGGCGTTGGGGTCCATCAGGCCCAGCGGGGGCGGGTCCTGGCCGGGCTCGGGCTTCCGCTTGGCCCATTGGCGCACCAGGGACAGCCAGGCGTCGGTATCGAGTTCAGCGCCGGCCTCTTCGGCCTTCTCGACGCAGGCGAAGGCCAGATGCTCACCTTTCGCCCTCGCCATGGCCACCGGATCGGGCCCGGCCTTGGCCCGCCGGCGGCTCAAATCCACGGCGTGGGCGGCCAGCAGGACGAAGGGCTCGTCATTGAGCATGGCCACCGCCTGCGACGCGGCCTCGGCGAACGCCTCGCGGAATGCCCGTTCGGCCTCGCGCTCGGCGGGCGTGTTGCACTCGGTCGCCCCGTCCGGGGTCAGAAACTCGGATGGCTTCTCGGTCGTCATCGTCGAATCTCACAGTGGCCGGCGGGAATAACCAGGGGGGCGAGACGGGGGCCAATCCGTCTCACTCCCCCCCAGCCGACCGAAAAGGGGAAGCCGGGCCCGCTACGCGGGGGCCTCGGCGGTTATGTCTTGCGTCCGTCGTATCCGCTCCGCACAGGCCCGCCTGGCGGCCTGCAGGCTCTTGAACACGCCCACGATGCCGCGGGCCCCGCCCACGTCCACCAGGGCCAGGTAGAGCCGCCGGCGGCGTCCGCTAGGATAGGGCAGGACGGGCAGGCCGTCCAGTGTGCGGCAGGCCACCACGCGGGCGACCCGCACGCCAGCCAGAAGGCCGTCGTAGTGCAGGCCCTCGGCGAAGGCTCGAACCGGGCCGGTCCATGTCAGGGCGGAAGGGTTCATGGGTGTTCTCGCGGTCAGGGCAAACAAACCCGGGGGGCGGGCGTGGCTGTCCGCCCGCCCCCGGGCACAGGAAACGCGACGGGGGGACGAGGCCCGCCGCGCATGGCGCGCTCGTTACTGGCCGTTGCTACGGACCATCGCCTTGGGGTCGGCCAGGCTGACGCCGAAGTCGAAGTAGGCCCGCAGCTGGATGCCCAGCATGTTCGCGGCCGTCTCGACCTGCTCGACGACCGGGCGGTCCTGCCCGTTCAGCAGGGCCACCAGCAGGGCCGGCGAATCGCTCGGGCGGGTGCCCAGGTACCAGACGCCATCGCCACCGCCGGCGCTGGCGGCCAGGTAGGGCACGACGGCCAGGGTCGCCAGGTTCCGCCAGGGGTTGGCCGCCGTCAGGCCGTCGATCTCCACTTCCATGGAGTTCAGCAGCTGGCGGGCGGTCGCCTCCAGGGCCGGCGGGACGGCCAGGCAGGCCGGCTGCAGGTCGATCGGCTCGCCGCCGTCGTCCTTCTGCTCCCGCAGCTTGGCCACCGCCAGGGACAGGGCGACCACGGCCAGGGCCGAGTCGGACCCGGTCAGCAGGTTCTTGTTCCCGGTGGCGAAGAAGCCCGACGAATCCCGCAGGGTCTTCCAGACGGCCTTGTTCAGCGTCCGCCCGGCCGCCAGGCCGATACTCCGCTCGATCTCGAACACGCCGCCCAGGCCGCCATCGTTGATGATGTCCTGGCGGGTGATGCCCACGATCCGCCCGTAGGTGTCGGCCTGCACGTCCCAGGCCGCTTCGCCCAGGCTGGTGTGCTTCAGCTCGCCGTCCGGGCCGACCTGCTCAAGCAGGCTGTCGGCCGTGTAGGGGCGGACGGCCTTCTTCTTGGCGAAGTCCTTCACCGGCACCGTCCGGGCCACCTGGCGCCAGTCCTGCGGGGCCTGGCGGTAGCCATGGATCAGCAGGGCCTCGGTGGCGTTCTGCATGACCTGGCCGAACGTGGCCGTGGAGAAGGCCGCCTGAATCACCTGCTCCTGCCCGGTGGGCGCCGCGCCGCGGGCCAGGCGGACGGCCTCGCGGGCCAGATCCACGCCGTTGGTGATGCCCAGGTCAGCCGCCGCCTGCAGCTCGCGCTCGTTGTAGTGCTTCTCGGCGACCTCGGTCTGCCCGCCCATCATCAGGGCGGCGGCGGCCTGGACGCGCAGGCCCTGCGGGCGGTCCTGTGCCGGCTGGTGCCAGTGGGTAAGGGGCGGATACTCCGCTCGAGTCCGGTAGGCGTTCAGGATGCGGGCGTCCACCTGCTCCGGCCCCCAGCCCTCTTCGATGGCCTGGGCGGCCAGGTCGGCGGCGCCCTTGGCGGTCAAAGTCGTCTGGTGCTCCAGCACCCTGGCGTTGATCTGCTTGACCCGCTCGCGCTCGATGGCCACGGGGTCATTCTGGGTCGCGGTCTGCGTTGCGGTCTGAGTCACGATTCCTCCCTGCGCGTGTCGCGCTTCAATGGTCGCCTGCGTGTCCCCGTTGTCGGCCCCCAGGGCGACGAACGAGCATTCCCGGCTGATGGACCGGGTAACGATGATGACGGGCCCGTCGATGGCCCGCACTTCCTGGCCGTTGACGATCTCCGAGCCGCCCGGCTCCAGGTCGTGGCTCTCGGTGACGGCCAGGCCGATGGAGAGCTGGTAGCGGCGCCCGGCCTTGTGGGCTTCGATCAGGGCCAGGGCCTCGGGCGTCCGGTTGAGGGTGCCCGCCAGGTGAAGCCGCCCGGCTCGCTTCTCCATGCGGCCGGTGCCGACGCTGGCGTCCACGTCGGTCTGATGGTCGATCAGCAGGGGAATGTCCCGGTCCCCCCCCTCGACGCCTTCCAGGTCCACCACCACCGGGGCGGCGAAGGCCGCTACTCGCATGGCCCCACCGTTGTAGGCTACGCCATGGACCCGCGCCCCGCCGGCGGTCGCCTTGATGGCCACGTCGGCCACCGCGTCAACGTGGATCGTCCGCACGGTGGCGACCATCAAAGGGCCTCCAGGGCGTGACTGGAAGCCTGCAGGAACGCCTCGCGGAACCGCTCGCCCCGCAGGGTGGCCAGGCGAAGCAGGCGGGCCCGCAGGGCCTTGTTGGCCGCGTCACTGATGGTGCAGCCGGCCAGCGTGGCGTAGGCGTGAAGCGCCTTGACCGTGCCGGCGGGCATCACGAAGCCGCACCGCACCGGCTCGCCGTCCGGGCTGTTCAGGTGCGGCTCGCACCCGATCTCGACACCATCGCAGCCGGGCAGGTCCACGTCGGCCACGCCGCAGGCCGCCCGGAAGGCCCGCTCGAAGTCCCGCCCGCGAGCCCTCGCGGCGTCGGCCAGGCCGCACCGCAAGGCGCTGTCCAGCGCCTCGGGGCGCGTCTGGTCCGTCATCGCCGACCACACGCGCAGCATCCGCTCATTGAGCGAGCCCAGCAGCAAGGTAAGGTTCTTTCTCGTCAAGGCGTTCTCCTGTCCAAAGGGGTGACGTTCGCCAACCTATGACATCATGTAACGATTGAGGGGCCGAAAATTTAACAAATTGCAACCGGTTTTCTAAAATACCCCTGCAAATTGTTCCATATCTGGTACAAATCTAGTTTCGGGTGTCCCTCTTAACCGTCGTGGCCCGACATCTGCCATGCCTTGCCTTCTGCAGTGTGGTGTCGTCGGCCATGACACCATGTATCGATTG
>JAWLCG010000410.1:0-4159 GCA_041687295.1 Phycisphaerae bacterium
GGCGAGATGCTCGAGCGCCTCGCCGAGTACCTCCGCGACCAGCAGGAGACCCGCAAGCAGATCCGTGGGGCGATGATCTATCCCGCCGGCATGCTGATCTTCTGCGTCGTGGTCGTCATCAGCATGATGACCTTCATCATGCCCCGCTTCGCGGGCATCTACGAGGGCAAGGCCGCCGCCCTGCCCCTGCCCACCAAGGTGCTGATGGGCATGAGCGACTTTCTGGTGGGCCATTGGGTGGTGCTGGTGGCAGGCCTGGCCGGCATCGTCGTGGGCGGGCTGTACTACCTGCGCAGCCCGGCGGGCCTGCGGATGCTCGACCGGGTGCGTCTCAGCGTGCCGGTGCTGGGGAGGCTCTACGAGAAGTCTTACATCAGCCGATCGCTGCGGACGCTGGCGACGCTGCTGGGCTCGGGCGTGACGATGCTCGAGGCCATCGAGAACACCGCCGCCGTCGTGGGCAACCAGCTCTACCGCGAGATGTGGATGGCTGTGGGCAACGGCCTGCGCGAGGGCCGAACGCTCACTGAGGAGCTCTACAAGGCCGACCGCGTGCCGCACAGTGTCGTGCAGATGCTCGCCAGCGGCGAGAAAAGCGGCAACCTGCCCCGCGTGATGAATCGCGTGGCCGATTTCTGTGATTCGGATCTGAAGATGGGCATCAAGGCCATGACCGTGATGATCGAGCCGATCATGATCGTCGTGATGGGCATCGTGGTCGGCGCGATCGCGCTGGCGCTGCTGCTGCCGGTCTTCAGCATGAGTAAGGTGATTGCGGGCTGAGGCGTGCCGCCGACCCTTCGGGGCCGGCAGGGGCCCCGGGCTCGACCCGCGCGCTCCGTCCGCGGGGCGGGGGCGGGACGGCCCGTACGGCGGCTCACTCCCGCTTTTTCTATGCGCCGATGCGGGCGTTGCGATGACGGCCCGATGCGGTAGAATCGAGTGTCGGCCCGCCCGTGGGGGGCAGGGCCTGACGCAGCGAGGCAAGGGCAGTCCATGGCGAAACGCGACTACTACAGCGTGCTGGGCGTGGAACGGTCGGCCAGCGAGGCCGAGATCAAGAAGGCCTACCGCCGCCTGGCCCGGCAGTACCACCCCGACGTGAGCAAGGAGACCGACGCGGCCGAGAAGTTCCGCGAGGCCACCGAGGCCTACGACGTGCTGACCGACCCGCAGAAGCGCAAGCTCTACGACCAGTTCGGCCATGCCGGCGTCCAGGCCGGCGGCCCCGGCGAGCCGGCCGGGCCGGGCGGGGCGGGTCCCTACGGCGGCCCGCGCGTCCGCTGGTCGACCGGCGGGCCCGGCCAGGCGGTCAACATCGAGGACTTCCTCCGCGGCTTCGGCGGCGGGGGGGATGTCGACGCGGAGGACCTCTTCGGCGGCTTCGGGCGCCGCCGCGGGCCCCGCAAGGGCCCCGACATCGAGTACCAGCTCACGCTGGACTTCCTCCAGGCCGCCCGCGGCGTCACCACGAGCATCCAGGTGCAACGGCCCACGGGCGAGGGGGGCTTTCGCCCCGAGCGGATCGACGTGAAGATCCCGCCCGGCGTCGACGACGGCTCGCGGGTCCGCGTCCGCGGCAAGGGCTCCCCAGGTGCCCAGGGCGGGCCGCCGGGCGACCTGTACATCGTCACGCGAGTGCAGGAGCACCCGCTCTTCCGGCGGGATGGGCTCGACGTGTACGTCGACCTGCCGGTGACGGTCGCCGAGGCGATGCTCGGGGCCCGCGTCGAGGTGCCCAGCCTCGAGGGCCAGGCCGTCGTCACCGTGCCGGCCGGCACCAGCAGCGGCACGCGGCTGAGGCTCAAGGGCGGTGGCATCAGCCGGGGCAGCCGACAGGGCGACCTGTACGCGGTGGTCAAGATCGTCGTGCCCCGCAAGCTCAGCGAGAAGGGGCAGGAGCTGGTGGGCGAGCTCTCCCGCAGCGACCCCTACGACCCGCGGAAGGAGACGCGATGAAAGTGCCCGACTCCTACTGGCACCGGGCGAACCTGGCGCTGCTGGCGATGGTGCTCATCGGCGGGGCCGGGGCCCTGGGCCTGGCCCTGGCGGCCTACGCAGCCGTGGGGCGGGCGGCCGGCGGCGAGGTCGGCCAACTGACGCTGTGGATGGGCGCGGTCGCCGGCGTCCTGCTGATCCTGGTGCTGGGGGCCCTGGCGGCGCTGATCATCCGCTACATCAGCCTGCGGGCGACGCTGCGGCGACGCCGGCAGGAGCCCACCGAGGTCGTCGACGCCTGGAAGCTCGCCGGCCAGCGGGCCGAGGTGCCCGAAGACCTCGACCCCACCGAACCGCCCAAAGATTGGAAAGACCCCGACGACTGGCCCGATCGGCCCCGGGGGGACAAGTAGGTTAACCCTTCGCCTTGCGGGCGCGTCTGCGGACGGGTACGCTCTGCGCAGGCCCTGCAGAGGGGCTGCCTGTCTACGCTTGTGTGAAAGGGGCGTGCCATGCGGATTCTCGCGACGGTTCTGATCGCGCTGATGGCCATGCTGCTGCTGGCCGGCCCGGCGGGGGCCAACGGTGGCTACTTCGCCAAGGGTGGCATGACCGTCGCCCTGCCCAACCCGGAGATCCCGCTGCAGCGGGCGCTGATCGTCCACCGCGACGGCGTCGAGACGCTCATCGTCGAATCCACCGCCCGCACGGCCTCGCCCGAGGTCGGCTGGGTCCTGCCCCTGCCGGCCGAGCCGACCGACCTGGCCCAGGCCGACCCGGGCCTGCTGCTGACGCTCGACCTGGCGACGCTGCCGAAGGTCTCCGACCGGAGCCCCTCGCTGGCATGGGCCCTCCGGATGCTCGCCCTGGCCGGGGCGGTGCTGCTGCTGGCGGTGACGGGCCGACTGTCCGGCTGGCGGGGCCGAGCGATGGTCGTGGCCGGCCTGGTCTTCCTGATCGTGCTGGCATCCGTCGTGTTTCTGCCCACGCTGAGTTCCGGGAGCCTGGCGAGGATCGGCGCGATCGGCGGTGGCGGCCCGGGCGTTGAGGTCCGCTCGACGCAGCGGGTGGGCAGCTACGACGTGAGCGTCCTGAAGGCGACCGACCCGGCCGACCTGGCGGCGTGGCTGGACGACGCCGGCCTGGCCCGACCCGACGAGGCCGCCCAGGCCATCCTCGCCGACTACATCGCCGAGGGCTGGTGCTTCCTGGCCGCCCGCCTGGCGACGGAAGGGGCCGAGGAGCTGACGCCGCACCCGCTGCAGGTCACCTTCCCCGCCGAGCAGCCCGTCTACCCGATGCGCCTGACGGCCATCGGCGGCTCGACGACCCGCGTCGAACTGTTCGTCGTTGCCGACGGCCAGGCCTCGGCCGAGGGGTTCGAGTGCATCCTGGCCGACCGCCTGCAGGCCGGCACCTACGACCCCTACTGGGGTGCAAGCCAATCGCCGCCGCTGCAACTCTTCAAAGGAGAAGAGCTGCGCCAGGGCCTGGCCCATCCAGCCATCTGCCCGCTGCTGTGGAACGGGGTCGGCTTCACCCGTCTGCAGGCCGACCTGGCCCCGGCGGCGATGGACCGCGACGTGCGGATCGCCCTGGGGCCCCTGCAGCCGTACCGGCAGGAGCTGGTCACGCCGCGGGTGCGAACCGGCAACGTGCAAGCGGCCGGCGTGAAGGGCCTGGCCGTCATGCTGCTGGTGGGGGCGCTGCTGACGATCAGCCCCGCCCGCTACCAGAAAGCCGCCCTGGTGCTCGTGCTTCTCGCCGCGGGCGTGACCGTGGCCGGTGCCATCCGGGCTTACGTTGCAGCCGAGGTGTACGAAGGCCCGCTGGCGGAGGGGCGTGACGCATGGATGGTGAAGTTGCCGGGGCATGCCGAGAGGGAACTGACCTATCGAGTCGGCTCGCTCGTGGATGAGGGACAGCTCCATGCCGGCCAGGCCGAGGGCGACGCCTCGGCCCTGATGGCGCAGCTGGCAGAGGGAGGGGAGTGGTGGGGCCCCATCGACCGGAACCCCTTCACCGGCCAGCCCATCCGCCAGGAGCGCAGCCCGGGCAACTTCATGATCCTCCGCGAGGAGGGGCGGGTGTGGTTCTGCGCCTACGGCATGGGCGGCCGGGAGGCCCGCGTCGAGCTGCCGCCCGCCCCGGCCGTCCAGCCGGCCTCAGCCCCGGGGCCGTAGGGCGGACGCAGTGCGGGGGGGAGAAGGCTCTCGCGTGG
>JAWLCG010000411.1:0-4142 GCA_041687295.1 Phycisphaerae bacterium
GGGTGGGCCAGGCGGTGGGGGCGGGGGCCATCTGCAGCTCCAACTCGCCGCCGGCGAGCAGCTCGTCGGCCCGCAGCCAGGCGCGGTCGAGGGGCGCCCCGTTGAGCCGGGCCGAGGCGACGTAGATGTTGGCGTCGGAGGCGTCGCGGGCGGCGATCGTGAACGTGCCGCCCTTCACCGCCAGCTCGGCTCGCGGGTACACGGGGCTGGCGATGAGGTAGAGTCCCTGGCCGAGGGCGGGCATCAGCCCCAGCACGGCCCAGACGTACCACGAGCTGAGCCCGCCGGAGTCGTCGTTGCCCGGCAGGCCGCCCCGGCCCGTCGTGAAGCGGTGGCGCACCACCGTCCGCACCACCTCGCAGAGGCGATCGTGCCGGCCCAGGTAGGCGTAGGCGGTCGGCACCTCCATGTCCGACTCGTTGTTCAGGCCCTCGAAGCGATGCAGCT
Source organism: Phycisphaerae bacterium (assembly GCA_041687295.1). Taxonomy (GTDB): domain Bacteria; phylum Planctomycetota; class Phycisphaerae; order SM23-33; family FEN-1343; genus JAWLCG01. Next base: position 448 of record JAWLCG010000411.1, read on the forward strand.
CGGGCAGCGTCTGGCCGCCGAAGTCCGCCCGGTGTACCTCGCGGAGGGTCGCGGCGGGGTAGCCGAAGAAGCAGTCCAGGTCCGCCCGCAGGTTGTCGCGCCCGCCGCACAGCTCGGCCAGGGCGCCCATGTCGTGCCAGACGCCGAAGGAGTAGTTCCAGCTCTCGCCCTCGTAGAAGGGCCCCTGGGCGATCTTGCCGGTGGCCGGGCTGAAGTGGTCGCGCCACGTGGCGGCCAGGGCGTCCCAGCGGGCGGCGGCGTCGGCGTCGCCGGCGGCGCGGGCGACCTGGGCGACGCTGAAGGCGGCCAGGGCGAAGTCCAGGCCGTTCTTGCCCTGCGGACGCGGCTCGGTGGGCAGCGAGGCCTCCATCACGCGCAGAGCCCGTCGCCAGTCGACGCCCTCCAGTCCGATGGCGGCGGCGAAGGCGATGGCGGGGTAGCCCAGGGCGTGGCCCTGGTTGGCGAAGGTGAAGCCCAGCGGCGGCAGCATCATGGTGCAATTGACGGCCGATCCGCAGTGCTCGAAGGTGCGGAGCATCGCCTCGACCATCGCCGCCGCCCGCGCCGGCCAGAGCGTGGCCACCAGGGGCAGCTGGGTCTTGACCTGGTCCCACAGCGTGGCGAAGTCGAAGTACAGCGGCCCGTCGTCGGCCCAGAAGGGGCTCTCGCCCGTCGCGTCGGCGGGCTTGACCAGGCTATGGTACAGGGCGGTGTAGAACACCTGCCGCTGGGCGTCGCTGGCGCCGTCGATCCGCACGCGCTCCAGGTGGCTCTGCCAGTCGGCCCGGGCGGCCTGGGCGAGGGCGTCGAAATCGGCCTGGCCGATCTCCTGGGCCACGTTCCGGGCCGCCTGCTCGGCGCTGCGCAGCGAGAAGCCGATCCGCAGTTCCAGCGTCCGCTGGCCGGGGGCGGGGCGACACTCGACGACGGCCGACTCGCGGGGGGCGGGGCCGAGAGGCTGTGCGTCCGCGTCGAGCCATGCAACGTCCGCGCCCGGCGCCGAGACGTGCAGGTGCAGCGGCAGGGTGCCGGCCTGCTCGGCGGTGGCGTGCACGGCGCCGTCGGCCAGGCCTGCCCGCGCGTGGGGGAGGACGTTGCGCAGCTCCTCGACGAACCGCAGGCCGCGCTGGCCTTCTCGCCCGAGGAAGCGGGGGTCGGTGCGGTAGCTGAACTGCAGGTCCAGCCGGACGGCGGCTGGGGCGTCGCCGGGGAAGCTGAAGCGGTACACCGCGCAGCGGCGGGTGACGGTGACCTCCGTCCGAACGCAGCCGGGTCCGAGGGTCGCCGCGTAGGTGCCGGCGCCGGCCTGCTCGTCGAGCAGGTCCCACAGGGGCGTCCCGCCGGGCCAGTCGCCCAGGTAGGGGCTGACCAGGATGAAGTTGTAGTACTCGCCGATCGCCCCGGTGCCGCTATGGTGGAAGTGGGCGAAGCCGGCCGCCGCGTGGCGATCCAGCAGCCGGCCGGGCTCGTCGGCGCAGTTGACCTTGTACACGCCGTAGCCGCTGGGGTAGCCCCCCGTGTACGCGCAGGCTGAGACCCACCCAAAGGGCCGCCAGGCCGCCGGCAGCGTGTTGCCCGGCCAGGCCTTGAGCCACTGCCACGCCTCGGCCAGCGTGCCGGGCGGGCGCTTCTCGACGGACGTCTCGAAGTTGCCCAGGAACGGATCGACGTACCGCGTCAGGTCAGCGGTCATGGGATCTCCGGTGGGGCCGGGTCGAGCGGCGCCCTGTCTTCAACGCTCCGAAGACGTGGCTACAGACACCGTAGCCACGGCACCCGGACGCTTTGTCTTGCTCTGAATCTCTCGGAACCTCTGTGCTTCTTCTCTCTGTGTTCTCTGTGCCTCTGTGGCCCATCTTCGCTGTTGCTTCTTCGAAGACCCCGGGCATGCCCGGGGCTATATGAAGAGGCGGGGGGGGGCGATGACCGCCCTACAGGACGCGCTGGTCGGGCTTGAGGTCGGGGTTGGGCCGGTAGAGCAGGGCGGTTCGGCCGGTGACGGCGACCAGGTGGGCCGACAGGGCCCCGGCCAGCCCCTCGGCCAGGCTGTGGCGGTCGTCGCCGGCGGCGTCGAGGATGCGGACCTTGACCAGCTCGTGCTGGGCCAGCAGGCGGTCGAGGTGGCCCTGGAGCGAGGGCGTCAGGCCCTCCTTGCCCACCTGGACGGTGGCGGTCAGGGCCCGGCCCCGCGTGCGCAGCTCGCGCAGGGCGGCGGGGGGAATGTCGAACTTCACGGGCGTTGCTCCTTCCCAGGACCGGGGCGATTGTCTATAAACGGCTTTCCGTGGGGCCGACGCCCGGCCCCAGGTCATCCTATATACGCAGAGAGCCCCGGCGTCCAGGGGCCTGTGAAAGGAGCAATCATGCAGCGGATCGACAGCTATGACGTGATCGTGGTCGGCGGGGGGCCCGGCGGGGTCGGCGCCGCCGTCAAGGCCGGGCGCAGCGGTGCCAAGACGCTGCTGCTGGAGCGTGAGGGCTGCCTCGGCGGCGGGGCGACGACCATGCTGGTCCACCCCTTCATGCCGCACTGGACCAAGAAGGGCCCCAACGGCGAGCCGCCCCGCATCGTCAACGCCGGGCTCTTCCGCGAGATCACCGACCGCCTGATCGCCCGTAACGCCGGCCAGGACGGCCACGTGGTGAGGTTCGACGACGAGATCCTCCGCATCGTCCTGGACGAGCTGGTGGCCGAGGCCGGCGTCGACGTGATCTTCCACGCCGCCCTGTTCGACGCCACCGTCGACGGCGACCGCGTGGTGGCCGCCCGCTTCGCCCACAACGGCGGGCCCATCGAGGTGACCGGCAAGGTCTTCATCGACGCCACCGGCGACGGCCTGCTGGCCGAGGCCGCCGGCTGCGAGATCGAGGTCGGCGACGACCAGGGCCACGTCATGCCCATGACTCTCAACTTCATCCTGGGCGGCGTGGACACCGACAACCTGCCGGGCAACCTCAAGGCCCTGGCCAAGGAGGGCGACAAGGACACCCCCGCCCTGATCAACACCAACCTCAGCTGCACCAGCATCCCGCGCAAGGGGTGGATGCACTTCAATGCCGTCCGCATCCCCGGCGGCACGATCGACACGCGCGACCTGAGCACCGCCGAGGCCGAGGGACGCCGCCGCGTCGAGAACTACCTGCAGTGGCTGCGGGCGAAGGTGCCGGCCTTCAAGGACGCCTACCTCGTCAAGACCGGCCAGCACATGGGCATTCGCGAGAGCCGCCGCGTCGTGGGCGACTACTACCTCGACCGCGAGGACTTCGGCTCGGCCGCCAAGTTCGACGACGGCATCGCCTGCTGCAGCTACCCCGTGGACATCCACGGCCAGCAGCAGGGCATTACGACCTTCGCCCACCTGCCCGAAGGCGACTACTACCAGATTCCCTACCGCTGCCTGACGCCCAGGGGCCGGTCGAATCTGCTGGTGGCCGCCCGCAGCATCTCGGCCAGCAGCTTCGTCCATGCCAGCCTGCGGATCATGCCTGTGGTGATCAACATCGGCGAGGCCGCCGGCTACGCAGCCGCCATGTGCCTGCCCGGCGGCGACGTCCGCGCGGTTGACCTGCCCACCCTTCGCCGCCAGATCGCCGCCGACGGCGGCGCCCTCGAGGCCCTGGACCCCGAGACGGCCAAGGCGTAACACGGCAAGGTGGGCCTGTAGGGGGGGGCCGGCCCCCCCCCGGGGGGGCGC
>JAWLCG010000412.1:0-4131 GCA_041687295.1 Phycisphaerae bacterium
GCTCACGCTCGACGCCGCCCGCCCGCCGGCGGCCTTGATGGCCTGCTCGGCCTGGCTGCGGGAGTAACCCTCCAGCGTGCCCGTCACGACGACCGTCTGGCCCTGAAGCGGGCCGCCCTGCGGCGCCGTCAGCGGGGCCTGCATGTTCACGCCCGCCTGCCGCAGGCGCTCGATCGTCTCCTGTCCGGCCTGGCTGTGCAGGAACTGGTGGACGTTCTCGGCGATCACCGGGCCGATGTCCGGCACGGCCGTCAGGGTCGGCTCGTCCGCCTTCACCAACTCGTCGATGCTGCCAAACCGCCCGGCCAGCACCTCGGCGGCCCGGCCGCCCACGTGGCGGATGCCCAGCCCGGCCAGCACCCGGGCCAGGCCACGGTCCTTGCTGGCCTGGATGGCCGTGACGACGTTCTCGGCCGACTTGGCGCCCATCCGCTCCAGCTCCGCCAGCGGGGCGGGCTCCAGGGCGTACAGGTCGGCGAAGTGCTTCACCCAGCCGCGGTCGACCAGCTGGTCGATCAGGGCCGGACCGAGGTTGCCGATGTCCATCTGGTCGCGCCCGGCGAAGAACCGCAGCCGCTCGCGAAGCTGGGCCGGGCACTCCGGGTTGATGCACCGCAGGTACACCCCGCCCTCGTCGCGCTGCGTCTCGCCGCCGCAGGCCGGGCACTGCGTTGGCGGCTCGATGGGCTTCGCGTCGTCCGGCCTGGCCTCGGCCACCACGCGGACGACCTGCGGGATGATCTCGCCGGCCTTCTCGACGACGACCGTGTCGCCGATGCGGACGCCGAGCCGCTCGATCTGGTCGAAGTTGTGCAGCGAGGCGTTGGACACCGTCGTGCCCGCCAGCTGCACCGGCCTCAGCCGCGCCACCGGCGTGATCGTGCCCAGCCGGCCCACCTGAAAATCCACCGCCTCCAGCCGGCTGGGGGCCTGCTCGGCGCCGTACTTGTACGCGATGCACCAGCGGGGATACCGACTGGTCGAACCCAGCCGGTCGCGCTGGGCCAGCGAGTCGACCTTCACCACCACCCCATCGGTCTCGTAGGCCAGCTCGTAGCGCTCCTCGCGGAACCTCTCGATGTACGCCCACACCTCGTCGATGGTCCCGCACGGGGCCGATCGGCCGTTGGTCGGCACGCCCATTGCCTTGAGGCGCTCGAACGCCCCGCTGGCGGTGTCGGCCAGCGGTTCGCTCAGCTCGCCCAGGCCGTGGGCGATGAACGCCAGCCCGCGCTCGGCCACCACCGCCGGGTTGAGCTGCTTGAGCGTGCCGGCCGTCCCGTTGCGGGGGTTGGCGAAGGGCTCGGCCCCCGCCTCCACGCGGCGGGCGTTGCAGGCCGCGAACCGGTCGCGGGGCCAGTACACCTCGCCGCGCACCTCCAGCACCGCCGGCACGTTCTCGCCCTCCAGCACCAGCGGGATCGCCCCGATCGTGCGGGCGTTGACCGTGATGTCGTCGCCCGTCCGCCCGTCGCCCCGCGTGGCCGCCAGGACCAGCCGGCCCGCCTCGTACCGCAGATTGATCGCCACGCCGTCGATCTTGGGGTCGGCGACGTACGCGTACGGCTCCCCCTCCAACAGCCGGGCCACGCGGGCGTCGAACTCGCGGAGGTCGGCCTCGTTGTAGGTGTTGTCGATGCTCAGCATCGGCTGGGCGTGCTGGACGGAGGTGAACCCCTCGATCGGCTCGCCGCCGACGCGCTGCGTGGGCGAGTCGGGCGTGGTGAACTCGGGGTGCTCGGCCTCGAGGGCCTTGAGCCGATCCATCAGCCGATCGTACTCGACGTCGGGAATCTGCGGCGCAGCCTCCACGTAGTACAGCCGGTCGTGCCGGCGGATCTCCTGGCGAAGCTGCTCGATCTCGTCGCGGATGTCGGCCATGGCTCTCCTCGCTGCTGGTGCGCCCATTGTGCCCCCCCACCGCTAACCCCGTCAAGCCCTGTAGGCCGGACCCCGTAGGCCGGGTCGAGCGCCAGCGAGGCCCGGCAGCGAAGGCGGAACACCGACGATGGGCCACAGAGGCGCAGAGGACACAGAGAGAAGAAGCGCAGAGGGTTCTTGAGAGTCGGAGACATACGGACGTTTTGGGATTGCCTGGGCAGTATGGAGTGCGGCGGCAACGACGCCGCTTTGGCTTGTGCCCTGGATCGACCTGCATCCGGGACGGGCAACCCACGCCCACGGATTGCCATCCGTGGGCATCTCGTCCGGGCTGTACGGGCGGGGCACAACGCCCCATGTCGGCCCTGCCCGGTATTGCCCCCAGCGAACCCAAGCCGCCCCCGCAAGACCCCCGGCATGCCGGGGGCTGTATGAGGAGGACCCGCGCGCGGACCTCGGAGCGCCTGCGAAGACCCCGGGCAAGCCCGGGGCTATACAGGGGACAGTGCGGTACGCCTGGCGCCCTCGACGGCGGGCGGTGCCCGCCCTACAGCTGGCTGAGGCGCTGGCGGTGGTAGGCGAGGCGCTGGTCGGGTGTCATCGTGGCGAAGTCGACCGAGCCGTCGGGCCTGGTGGGCCAGCCGTTGCTGCTGACCGGGGCGGCGGACTCGGAGATGGTCACCCGGGGTCGGGGCGTCGGGGCGGGCTTGGGGATGACGGTCGAACGGACCGTGCTCTGCGGACGGACGGAGGAGCCGGTGCTGACGGTTCGGCCCGTGCCGCCGTAGCTGGTGATGCCGGTGGTCTCCTGCATGTCCTCTTCGAGCTTGCGGCTGGGCTGGATGCCCAGGCCCTGCAGGACGCCGTGGTAGGCGCGGACGGCCTCTTCGGGCTCGATCTGGCCGTCGGCGATGTATCGCAGGAACTGCGTGAAGGCGAGCTGGTGCTCGGCCTGGTTGATCTTTCGGCCATACAGGGCGACGCGGGCGCCGTACTTACGGGCCTCGCCGAGCAGCTTGAAGGCGTCGTAGGTCGTACCGGCTGAGCCGCCCATGATGCCCACCACCAGGTGCGGGTCGTAGGCGACCAGGGCCTCCATGGCGGCCGGTCCGTGGTAGACCATCTTCAGGAACGCGGGCCGACCGGCCTGGGCGACGCCGGCCAGGGCCCGGACGATCATGTCGTTGATGAACCGCCCGAGTTGCTCGGTGGCGATGGGGTGGACCGGGGCGTTGGGGTCGAAGACCTCCAGGAAGTGGCGGAAGCCCTTGCGCTCGGCCTCGACGCGGAACTCGCGGTAGGCCTCCAGCGTGCGGTGGTCCAGGGCGGTGTCGTTGTTGAAGGTGACGCTGTAGAGGCCCAGGTTCGCCCCGAGGACTCGCTCGTCGCTCGTGCAGTCGAGGTGGCCGCACTGGGCGTGGTCCAGCAGGGCCGTGCGGAAGGGCCGGGCCGGCTGCTTGGGGTACACGCCGCCCTGGGCGACGTGGATGTCGGTGGTATCGTTGGCGCGGATGGCCGGGGTGACGGGCGAGGCGTCGAACAGCCTCTCGCGGATCGTTAGGGCGTCGCTGGTCGAAACGCTCATCAGCATGATGTCGACCAGCTCGCTGGCGGTCATGTCGCGGATGATCTGGCGGTACTCGCCCAGCGTGCGGAAGCGGGCCTCGCCGCTGTGGGCCTCGGGGCTGCGGCCCGGCGAGGCCAGGCCGAAGGCCATGTCTGCATCCTTGGCGTCGGCGAGGATGAAGGCCTTGGACCCGTGCGGGTCGGCGTGGATCTCGGCTAGTTTTCGATCCAGCGACTTTTCCATGACGTCTCCGACGGTTGCGGCGATCCGCGCCCGGTCCGTCTTCGCTGCCGGGCCTCGCTGGCGCTCGACCCGGCCTACGCAATGCACGGCACCCGCGCGATCTATGTTAACTCCTACCCGTTCTGCAGGGCCTGGATGATGCGGTCGGTGATCATCTGGACGAGTCGTTCCTGCTCGTCCTGGGCCTGGCGCTGGCGGGCGGTGCTGGAGGCGCTGCCCAGGGCGCCGCTGGTCGGCGCGGGGGGCGGGGTCGAGCGTGCGGGCTGGGGCTCACCGGCCTGGCTGGGCAGGCTGGCGATGCCCTGGCCGCGGCCATGGCCGTCGGGGCCCGGGTTGTGGCCGGGGATCGGGTTGGTGCTGAAGCCGCGGAGGAAATCGTCGCTGCCGCACAGCTTGCACTCGGTCGAGCCGCTCTCGAGGCAGTCCAGGCGCGGGTCGGC
>JAWLCG010000413.1:0-4130 GCA_041687295.1 Phycisphaerae bacterium
CCGCACTCCCAGGGGGGGGGGCCCCCAGGGGGGCGGCGTGCCGGGGGGGGGGGGGGGGGGCGTGGGGTTGCGGTGGCGACAGCCCGCCGCGATGCCCACGGAAGGCATTCCGTGGGCTTGGGTTGGAGATGGGGCGTGGGGGAATCCGGCGGCTGCGGGCGGGGGTTACTCTTCGGCGGCGGGGCGGGTGGCGTAGATGGGCAGCAGGTGGGCCGGGTCGGTGAACGGGCCCGTGCGGGCATGTTGGCGGCCCAGGGTCCAGACGGCCTCGACGCGGGGCAGCCAGAGGTCCTCGGGCAGGGCGGTCACGTCGGGGGCGTGGAAGCTGTGGTAGCCCAGGCCCTCGCCGATGAGGTGCAGCGGGCGGGGGGCCTGGGCGAGCAGGTCGTCGGGCGTGGCCAGCTGGCCGGGGCGGACCAGGGCCATCTGGCCGGCCCGGCGGGCGAACAGGGCCCAGTAGATCCGCCCGCGGCGGGCGTCGAGGACGACGGCGAGGTTCTCCACGCCGGGCTGGTTGAGGGCGTTGCGGGCGACGGCCTGGACGGTCGGCACGGCCAGCAGTTTCAGGGCGGGCAGGGCCTGGGCGAGCGTGCGGGCGACGGTGACGCCGACGCGCGTGCCGGTGAAGCTGCCGGGCCCGACCGAGACGTACAGCTCGGCCAAGTCGGCGGGCGTGAGCCCGTGGCGGCGGGTCAGCGCGTCCAGGTGGGTCACCAGTTGGCCGGCGGCGCGGCGGGTGGCGTCGAAGGGCAGCACCTCGACGAGCCCATCGCCGCCGCCCAGGGCGACGCCGCCGGCGCGGCAGGTGGTCTCGAAGGCGACCGAAACGGGCTGGTCCATGACCTAGCGCCCCCCCCGAACCTTGGCCAGCTCGCGGGCCTCCTTGGCCCGGCTGCGGAAGAGCGTCTCGTTGTCGACCAGGCGGGAGGGCTTGTTCCGCGCCAGCCAGAGGCGGCGGAAGTCGTCGGTGATGGCCTCGATGTCATCGGCCAGCTCGGTCAGGCGCCGGGCGGTGACGGGTTGGGCCAGGCCGAGGTCCCAGGCCACGCCGCTGCGCTGGCAGTAGAGGGCGACCATGGCGCAGGCGGTGGCGTATTCGGCCAGGGCCAGGCGGTCGAATTCGTCGGCGGTCGGGGCCTGCCAGGCGGTCGGCTCGGGCAGGTTGTCCAGGACGCGTTGCAGGGCGTCGGGGGTGTAGTTGTCGATATCCCGCCGGCCGGGGTGGTAGTGCCCGGCCCCACGGGGCGTCAGCGGCTGGTCGAGGTTGCTGTACATGGGGTCGGCGTTGCCGTTTCGCAGGTCGTGGGCGAGGTAGCTTCGGCCCAGGGCCTCGATGGCGTCGCCCAACTCGCCCGTCGCGTCGGAGAAGCTGTGGAAGGCGAACAGGCGGGGAAAGTGGTCGATGGCGGCGGCGCCGGGGTTCCAGCTCTCGGCCGCCCCGAAGGCGAAGGCCAGCAGGCTCACCGCCAGGAACTGCCGGTGGCCGTGATCGCCCCAGTCGGTATTGAGCAGGCCCTCGGCGGCGTGCTGCTGGCCCTGGGCGGCCATCAGGCGGATGTTCTCGCTGGCCATGGGCCACCGGCTGCCGAGGCTGTTCCAGGCCCCGGTGCCGGGGCAGACCATCAGCGGCAGGCCGGCGTCGGCGATCTCGTGGGTGCGGGGGATCCGCCCGCCCTGAGGGTGGTAGTCCCAGTTGAGCATGACGATGTCCTTGGGCACCTCGCCGAGCAGTTCGGGGTGCTCCAGGACGATGTCGCCCCAGGCGTTCATCCGCCGGCCATGCTTGTCGCAGAGGCGGTGGATCTCCAGCAGGAAGTCGAGGTAGACCCGCCCGACGCCCTTCTTTTGGGCCAGGGCGCGGCTTCGGCCCTTGCCGAGGTCCCACGTCTCGTCGCAGCAGACGTTGAAGTCGCGCTGCTCGAAGCAGGGCAGGAACTCGCCGTACATGTCGTCGAGCAGCTTGAGGCTGCGCGGGTCGGTGGGGCAGAGGGTGGCGCCGTTGGGCAGCTCGCCGAGGGGGGCGTACCTGGGCAGGCGGAGGATCTTCTCGAAGTGGCCGAAGCTGGTCAGGCTGGGCACCAGGCGAACGTGGTGGGCCTTGCAGTGCTGCTGCAGCTCGGCGATCTCGTCGGGCGTCAGGGGCGAGAAGCCCTCGCCGATCTCGGGGTGCTTCTTGAAGGTGAAGGCGTTCTCGATGTAGAGCTGCAGCTCGTTGATCTTCCAGTCGGCCAGGCGTTCGACCAGGGCCTTGAGCGTGGCGATGGTGGGCACCTTGCCGCGGGCGAGGTCGTGGTAGATGCCCCGCCGCGCGAAGGCGGGCCAGTCGTCGATCTGCTGGCAGGGCAGCTCGGGGCCGTTGGTCCGCAGCAGGGCGCGCAGCGTGGCCAGGCCGTAGTAGGCGCCCGCGTCGTCGCGGGCCGACACGGTGATGCCGTCCTTCGTGATGGCCAGGCGGTAGCCCTCGGGGTGCTCGAGCGTCTCATCGCGGACGACGCGGACGGTGGCGCTCTCGTCGCCGATGCGGCAGGTGGCCTTGAGGCCGATGGCCTGGAGCGTCTCGCCGGTTCGGCCCAGGGCGAGCATGTCCACGGGCGTCTGGCTGACCAGCGTGACGGTGCGGGGCAGCTTGAGCCGTCCGCCCGTGGTGCGGGCCTGCTGGACGGGGATCAGTACGTCACTCATCTTGGCCATGGTCTGTCTCCGGGGGAATCTGTCGGAACGCAGCGAACCGCTCGACGGTATACCGCCGTCGTGCGGTCAAGGCAAGCCTTGGGGATCGGGGCCCCGTCTTCGCCTGCGGCTTCGGCGCAAGGCGGGCAGCTCTGCCGAGTTCGAAGACCCCGGGCAAGCCCGGGGCTATATAGAGTGCGGGGCGGACCGCCGGACGCAGGGCGTAGGACACCCGGGCGGTGGTTACGCCTTCGCTGCCGGGCCTCGCTACGCTCGACCCGGCCTACGGGTTCCACCAGCAGGGGCCCTTGTCCTGGATGGCGGTCTGGGCGCGGGCGCGGGTGGCGGCGGCCTGCTCGTCGGTGAGGGGGCGGAAGTCCAGGGCGGCGGCGATGGCGGCGTCGACCTCGTTGGCGAAGCTCATGCCCAGCAGGGCCACGTCCGGGTCGCAGGTGAGGGTGTACTGGAGGCACTCCGAGACGCCCATGTGCGGCAGGGTGGGCGTGGCGGTGTCCTGGCCGCCGCTGGAGAGCTTGCCGCGGGGCCGATCCGCCAGCGGCCGACCGTAGCCGGCGGTGTCGCCCAGCAGCTTGCCGGCGCCGAAGCTCTTGAAGCACACCGTGCCGATGCCGGCCGACTTCGCCTGCGGCAGCACCTGCGTGACGTAGCGCTCGTCGACGTAGGGCCCCACGGGGAACATCAGCACGGCGAAGCGCCCCGAGTCGATGGCGGCCAGCAGCGTGTCGGGGTCGTGGCTGCTGATGCCGGCGAAGCGGGCCTTGCCGGCGGCGATGGCGGCGTCGAGCTGGTCGAACGCCCCGCCCTCGGCCGTCATGGTGCGGAAGCTGTCCAGCTTGCTCAGGCCGTGGAAGACGAACAGGTCCACCGCGTCCAGGCCCAGGCGGCCCAGGCTCTGGTCGATCTGCGGGCCCACGGGGCGGTCGTGGTGGTCGATCTTGTCGATGACGAACAGGCCGTCGCGTCGGCCCTTGACCGCTCGGCCCACGATCTGCTCGCTGTAGCCGTCCTCGTAGCCCGGGGCGGTGTCGATGACGTTGAGGCCATAGTCCATCGCCCGGCGGGCGGTGGCGACGCACTGCTCGATGGGCACGCTGCGGTCGGCCAGGTCGCCGATGCCCAACAGCGTGGCGACGAAGCCGGTTCGCCCCAGCTCGCGGCGGGGGTGGAAGCTCTTGTGGACGGCGGATTCGCGCATGGTCGGGACCTCGGGGTTGTCTTCGCCAGTGATCGGATGCCGTGGCTACGGCGTTCGTAGTCACGTCTTTCGGCGTCGCCTTGTCAGCCGGGCGCCCGGCCTGCGGTCCAAGGCCGCCGGCGCGGTATGGAGTGCGGCGGCTGAGACGCCGCTGTGGCTGGCCTACTCTGCATGGAGCCAAAGCGGCGAATGCTTCGCCGCACTCCATAGGGCCGGGTGCGGGCAGGAGTATCATACGGCTGGG
>JAWLCG010000414.1:0-4110 GCA_041687295.1 Phycisphaerae bacterium
GTGGACAACCGCGTGCGGATCGTCCAGTTGCTCAAGGGCCGGGCGCTGTGCGTGAATGCCTTGGCTTCGCGGCTGGACGTGACGCAGGGGGCGGTCTCGCAGCACCTGCGTATCATGCGCGACGCCGGCCTGGTGATCGACGAGAAACGGGGCTACTTCGTCCACTACCGCCTCAATGAGCAGACTCTCGCCGCGTGGCGGGAGCAGATCGACCAGTTGCTGGACCCCGCCCATGGGGCCGGCACGGACACGAAAGGAGCGAAACCATGTGCGGCTGCAATGACAAGAAGCAAGGCTGCCAGAAGCCCGCGGAGTTGAAGGACAAGGCCCAGGACTGTACGCCCGAGCAGATCCGCAAGTGCCACGGCGACGCCAAGAGCCACCCCTGCACCAGCGGCAAGGCGAAGTAGAAAGCGGGCCGGATATCCGGGGAGGATTCCATGCCCTCAATCAATGAGAAGGCCGGCCCCACGCGGTTGCCGGACTACTACCCGACCGTGGCCCAGGACGTTATCGCCTACTGTGGGGTGCACGGTGACCGGGTCTGGCTGGACGTGGGCAGCGGCGCCGGCGGCTTGGGGCTGGCGCTGCTGGAGAAGCTGCCGGCGAGCACGATGGTGCTGATGGACCCGAACGCCGGCGCCCTGGGGCAGGCCCTCGGATCTGCCCTACAGCGGGATTGTCTGGGGCGGACGGTGGCGGTGGTGGGTGCGGCCGAGGCGATCCCGCTGCCGGACGAGTCGGTCGATGTCGTCGTCAGCCGGGGCTCGTTCTACTTCTGGCGGGACCGGGCCCAGGGCCTGCGGGAGGTGTGGCGCGTCCTTCGGCCCGGCGGCCGGGCCATGATCGGGGGCGGGCTGGGCAGCGGGTACCCGCAGTGGGCCCGGCACGAGTTTGTCCGCCGCCGTCGGGCCTCGGCGAAGAGCCCTGAGGAAGCGCAGGAGTTCGCCGAGGCGCGGAGTCCGGAAATGTTCGGTCGCCTTGCCACCGAGGCGGGCCTGCCCTCGTTCGAAGTGGTGGGCGAAGGCGGGCTTGCGGCCGACGATCCGGAGACGGGCATCGGCATCTGGCTGCGTTTCACGAAGGAGAGGGCGAATGACGCCTGATGGCGAGAAGATGGTCACTGAAGATCGCGGCTTGCCCAAGCGGCTCAGAGACGTTGAGGCCGTCCCGGCCATCGCGGTTCGCGGCCTGGCCAAGCGTTTCGGAGACGTGGAGGCCGTCGCGGGCATCGATTTCGACTTGCGGGAAGGCGAGTTGTTCGGCTTCCTGGGCCCCAACGGTGCGGGCAAGAGCACGACGATCAACATGCTCATCGGTCTGGCCCGGCCGGACGCGGGGACAATCCACATCGCGGGCATCGACTGCTCAAAGAACCCCAAGGCCGCCCAGCACCTGATGGGCGTCGTGCCGGATGAGAGCAACCTCTACCCTGAGCTGACGGGCTTTGACAATCTGAGCTTCTGCGGGTCGCTTTACGGCATGAGCAAGGCAGGCCGTGAAGCCCGCGCCAACGAGTTGCTGGACCGCTTCGGCCTAACCCAGGCGGGGGGCCGCAAGTTCGGCGGCTACTCCAAGGGCATGAAGCGCAAGCTCACCATCGCCGCCGGCATCATCCACTCGCCGGCCATCCTGTTCATGGACGAGCCGACCACCGGCATCGACGTCGCCAGCGCCCGTCAGATTCGCCAACTCGTGGCCGACCTCAACGCGGGCGGCACGACGATCTTCCTGACCACGCACTACATCGAGGAGGCCCAGCGGCTCTGCCAGCGCATCGCGTTCATCGTCCAGGGCCGCATCGTCCGCATCGACACGGTTGAGGAGCTGATGCACCGGACGGACGGCCGGCATGTGGTGCAATTCGCCGTCCCTAGCGGCGCGGCCGGCCTGTGCGAGGTGATCGTGGGCGAGTGGCCAAACCTGCACTGTCAGGCTGTCGCCGATGGCCAGATCCGCGTGGAGTCGCCCGAGCCGGTCCGCGTGGGGCCGCTGGTGCGGCTGCTGGAGGATCGTGGCGTCGAGGTCTCGGAGGCCCGCAAGCTTCGGCCATCCCTGGAAGACGTCTTCGTCGAGATCACCGGCATCGAGGCGGGCGCGATGAAGCAGGAGAAGGAGAAGGCCGGGAAGGGAGGCGGACAGTGAAGGCGTGGATCGCATTCTGGAACATCCTGGCCAAGGACTTCCGGGCCTACTACCTCAAGCCGCCGAACATCAGTTGGGGCTTGATCTTTCCACTGGCGTGGACGGGGATGTTTTTCATCCGCTCCGGCGCGGGGCTGGATAGCGTGCCCGCGTTGCTGCCGGGCGTGATCGCCGTGTCGGTGCTGTTCGGCACGACGAGCCTGCTGTCGGTCACCGTGACGTTCGAGAAGAAGGGCCGATCCTTCGAACGGCTGTTGCTCGCGCCGATTCCTTTGGAGCTGCTGATGGTGGCCAAGACCGGTGGCGCGATCCTGTTCGGCATCGCCAACGCCTTCGTGCCGGTCGTCTTTGCGGCGTTCCTGATGGACCTTTCGGCCGTCAGCTGGGCGACGCTCGTCCCGGCCATCGTGCTCATCGCCATCAGTTCCACGTTCCTGGGCCTGTTCATCGCCGTATCCGTCAGCGAGGTCTTCGAGGCCCAGACCTTTTCCAACTTCTTTCGCTTCCCGATGCTCTTCCTGTGCGGGCTGTTTTTCCCCCTCGAGCAGTTGCCCGTCTGGTTGCGGCCGCTCAGCTACGTCCTGCCGCTGACCTACGGGGCCGACGTGCTGCACGGCTCGATCCACCGCCCGCCGCACATGCCGCTGGCGCTGGACTTCGGCCTGCTGGCGGGGTTCTGCGCGTTGCTGTTCGGCGTCAGCCTGCGCAACATCCGGCGGAAGTGGATCGCATAACCCGAGGCGGGTTGGCATGAAGATCGGCAGCTTTGAGTTCAACCTGCGGGAGCTGGCCGGGTCGCTGGGCGACTTCGGCACGCTGCTGCCGCTGGCCATCGGGTACATCACCGTCTGCGGGCTGGACCCGGCGGGCCTGCTGGTGATGATGGGCCTGGTGAACGTCGTCACCGGGCTGGTGTATCGCCTGCCCATGCCCGTCGAGCCGATGAAGGTGCTGGCCGTGGTCGCCATCGCCCAGGCCTGGTCGCCGGAGCAGGTCTACACCTCCGGTCTGGTGATGGGCGTGGTGTGGCTGGTGATGGGGGCGACCGGGGCGATGGACTTCGTCGCCCGATGGACGCCCCGCAGCGTGATTCGTGGCATCCAGCTCTCGCTGGGGGCGCTGCTGGCCATCGAGGGTGTTCGGATGGTCAGCACGTGGTGGTTGTTGGGCGCGGCCGCCGTCATCGTCGTGCTCCTGCTGCGAAGCAACCGCTACGCCCCGGCCTCGATCGTCCTGGTCGCCGGCGGGATCGCCATCATGGCCCTGCGCGGCCAGCTGGCCGGGACGGGCGGCCCCTCGCTGGCCCTGCCGCCGCTGACGATGGTGGACCCCCGCCAGATCTGGCCGGTGCTGCGGGATGCGGGGCTGGCCCAGATTCCCCTGACGGCCACCAACGCCGTGATCGCCACGTCCGTACTCATCGCCGAGTACTGGCCGAGCCGCCGGGTCACGCACCGCCAGTTGGCGACCAATATGGGCATCATGAACGTGGTCCTGCCGTTCTTAGGCGGCATGCCGCTGTGCCATGGCGCCGGCGGGCTGGCCGGCCAGTACTACTTCGGTGCCAGGACCGGCGGCACCAACCTCATCGAGGGGGCCATCGAGATCGCCCTGGGGCTGCTGCTGGCCGGCAGCATCGCGTCGATCTTCGCGGCCTTCCCGCTGGCCATCGTGGGGGCGATGATGCTGCTGGTCGGGGTGGAGATGGTCAAGTTCGCCCGCGACCTCCGCTTCAACCTTCATCTGGTTCCCGTCGCCGTGACGCTGGCCGGGTCGCTGGTGGCGAACATGGCCGTCGGCTTCGCGGCGGGGAGGGTCGCCCACTACCTCCTGCTGGGCAAGGAGCCTCGTCATCCTGATGCCCACCGATGAGGAGTTGATGCTGCGCGTCCGCGAGGGCGATCTGGACGCCTTCGAGCGGATCGTCCTGCGCCACCAGGCCGAGGCGTGGCGCGTGGCCTACCG
>JAWLCG010000415.1:0-4034 GCA_041687295.1 Phycisphaerae bacterium
CTACCGCAGGCCGCCCTGGCTTTCTCGGAGCAGGACACAGAGAAGGAACACGGAGTTTCCTGAGGTTCAGAGAAAGCAGAAGGGTCGCGTGTCCATGCCGCGGCGGCCTTCCCTCAGGCCTCAGGCCACAAGCCTATGGAAGAGTTTTCGTTCATCGACTGGATTCGCCGGCAGACGGCCCGGGACCCGCGCGTGCCCGTGGGGCCGGGGGACGACTGCGCGGTGGTGGCGTTTGGCGGTCGGCGGGTGCTGGTGACGACGGACCAGTGCGGTGACGGCGTGCACTTCGTCCTGGCCGAGTGTGGCCCCGAGGCCGCCGGCTACAAGGTGATGGCGCGGAGCCTGTCGGACATCGCCGCCATGGGCGGTAGACCGGCCGGCGCCGTCGCGACGGTCGCCCTGCCCCGCGGGGCCGACGAGGGGCTCGCCCAGGGCCTCTACCGCGGCCTGCGGCGGGCGGGCGACCCGTTCGACTGTCCGGTCGTCGGCGGCGACGTGATGGCCTGGGACGCCCCGCTGCTGCTGACGGTGACGATGCTCGGCGAGCCGATCCGCGAGCCCGTTCTCCGCAGCACGGCCCGGGTCGGCGACGCGATCTGCGTGACCGGCGCCCTGGGCGGCAGCCTGGCCAGCGGCCGACACCTGAGCTTCACCCCCCGCCTGGCCGAGTCGGCCAAGCTGGTTGAAAGGTGCGACCTGCACGCCATGATCGACCTGTCCGACGGCCTGGCCAGCGACCTGGGCCACATCTGTCGCGAGAGCGGCGTGGGCGCCCGGCTCATCGGGGCCGCCATCCCCCTCACCGCCGCCGCCCGTGCCGCCGCCGAGCCCCTGCGGGCGGCCCTGACCGACGGCGAGGACTACGAACTGCTGTTCACCCTCGCCCCCGATCAGGCCGACCGCCTGCTGGCCGAGCCCCCCTTCGCCACGCCCATCGCGCGCATCGGCACGGCCGTCGAGGGCTCCGGCATTACGCTGGTTGACCCCGCCGGCCAGGCCCGCCCATTGGGCGCGCTGGGCTGGCGCCACCGGACGTAGTCCAGTAGGGCGGGCATCGCCCGCCATCGATGGCGTCCAGCGCCACCGTGGCGGCCATGCCCACCCTCCTGCCGGGCCTCGCTGGTGCTCGACCCGGCCTACGGCTGGCCGCCCACGCGGACTTCTACCGCCGCCGGCGGATCAGGGCGAGCCCGCCCAGGCCCAGCAGGGCCAGACTGGTCGGCTCGGGCACGAGCGCCCAGGCGATCTGGGCGTCGACGAGCTGCCAGCCCTGTTCATTGAGGTAGGCCGGCGAGGTATCGAAGATGAAGCTGCCCACGCGTCGCCCGGCCGCTGTGGTGCCGTCCAGCAGTTCCGCGCCGGCCTCCAGGGCAAAGAGGCTCGGGCTGCCATCGGGGGCGTTGGCGATCACGACCGCCCCCGGCGCCAGCGGGGCCGTCACGGTGCACACCCGGTCGCCCTGGGTGTAGACCACGACATCGCCCGCCGGCAGGCCCGCCGCCAGCGGGTGGGCCGGGTTGACGATGGAGATCGTGTCGTACGGGCTGAGGTGGCTGCCCCCGGTCGCCATCGCCATGCGGTCGCTCCGGTAGACGCCGTTCTCCCACACGATCACGCCGATGGACACGTCGCGGTACTTCTCGGCCACGTTGCCCGACAGGACGCTGGAGGAGATCAGCACCAGGTCCATTCCGGCCGCGTCGGCGGTGGTGCAGAGGTCGTCGTCCACCGTCGTCACGGTGTGGCCCAGGACGTCCTGGAGCCGGGTAGTGATGGCCAGGTCGGCGTCGTCAAAGGTGCCCGGATTGATCACGAAGAGCACCTCGGCCGCCCCGGCCGGCAGGGCCAGCCCCAGCACAACCCCCAGGAGCCCGACCAGCCTCCAGCCCGTTCCCCGCGCGCAGCAACCATGCCTGATCATCTGTGCCTCCTCTGCCAGAAATGGTGAAATGGACCCTGAACCCATCCGCGCAAAACGGTACGGCACTGAACGGCGAGAAACGACCCCAACAGGAAATGCTACGTCCATACTACCTCCAAAACCGTTTACGTCAACGCTTGAATCGACTGAAAGCGTCATTTATGCCTCATGGCCGGCGGGGGCTTTTTTCGCAGGGCGCAGATAGGTAAGCTCTACCGACCATGATCCACGAGACGCATGAGACCCACAGCCTGGACGAGACGGTCGCGTTGGGCCGGCGGTTCGCCGAGCGGCTCGGCGTGGGCGACTGCGTCGCGCTGGACGGGCCGTTGGGGGCGGGCAAGACGCAGTTCGCCCGGGGCGTGGCGCTGGGGCTGGGCCTGGCCGACGGTCGGCTGGTGACCAGCCCCACGTTCGTGCTGGTCAATGAGTACCCCGCCGACGTGCCGGTCTACCACCTGGACGCCTACCGCCTGGGGGCCCCCGAGGCCGAGCTGGTCGACCTGGGCTTCGAGGAGATGCTCGCCACCGGCGTGGTCCTGCTGGAGTGGGCCGAGCGGGCCGAGGGGCTCCTGCCGCCGGGCAGCTGGCACGTCGCCATCGCCATCGCCGGGGACACGGACCGCCGTTTTGCCGTCACCCGCCGTTGACAGCCCGCCGTCGGCGTGGTAGCGTTGACGGTTTCTCTCGCAGGAGGCCCTCACCGTGGAACAGGCGATTGCCAAGGCCCAGGTGCTCATCGAGGCCCTGGAGTACATCCAGCGGTTCGGCGACCGCATCGTCGTCGTGAAGTTCGGCGGCTCGGTCATGGACAATGAGCGGGCGATGGCCGACATGCTCAGCGACCTGGTGTTCCTCAACGCCGTCGGCGTCCGCCCGGTGGTGGTGCACGGGGGCGGCAAGGCGATCAACGCCGCGATGGAGCAGGCGGGCCTGGAGGTGCAGTTCGTCCAGGGCCGACGCTACACCGACCAACGGTCGCTGGCGATCGTCGAGAACGTCCTGGTCCGCGAGATCAACGACCGCATCTGCCAGACCCTCGAGGCCCTCGGCGCCAGCGCCATGGGCCTGCACAGCCTCTCCAGCGGCGTGCTGTTCGGCGAGAAGCTCTTCCTGGAGCAGGAGGGCCGGCGGATCGACCTGGGCATGGTCGGCAAGGTCACCACGGTCAACGCCAAGCTGATCGACCTGCTCTGCCAGGCCGACACGATCCCCGTGATCGCCCCGATCGCCCGCGACGCCGCCGGCGGCAAGCTCAACTGCAACGCCGACACGGCCGCCGGCGAGGTCGCCGCCGCCCTGCGGGCCGAGAAGCTCGTCGTCGTCAGCGACACCCACGGCATCCGCCACGACCCGAAGGACCCCCAGTCGCTGATCAGCTCGGCCAGCGAGACCGAGATCCGCGAGATGATCGACACAGGCGTCATCGCCGGGGGCATGCTGCCCAAGGTCGAGGCCTGCCTGCGGGCCCTGGACGGCGGCGTGCGGCTGACGCACATCATCGACGGCAACTACCCCCACGCCCTGCTGCTGGAGATCTTCACCGAGCGCGGCGTCGGGACCCTGATCCATAAGTAGGCCTGCGGATCTGCCGGTTCGTCGGGAGAGCATGGCGAGCCCGCCGCCGTCGACGAGGGTGTAACTCTTACCCAGTTAACCCATTAACCAGTTAACCCATTAACCGATAGCCGTCTTTGCCATGGCCAACAAGAACTTCATCAGCATCGCGGACTTTTCAGCCGAGCAGATCCGAAGCCTGCTGCAGCGGGCGGTGGCGGACAAGACGCTGTTCCGCGCGGGCCAGCTGCCGCGCGGCCTGGCGGGCAAGACGCTGGCGATGATCTTCGAGAAGCCCAGCCTGCGTACGCGCGTGAGCTTCGAGACGGCCATGACGCACCTCGGCGGCCATGCGATCTATCTGACACAGGCGGATATCGGCATCGGCAGCCGCGAGGCCATCGAGGACATCGCCCGGGTGCTCGGGCGGATGTGCGACGGCATCATGGCCCGCACCTTCAGCCACGAGATGGTCTGCAAGCTCGGCCAGTTCGCCCCGGTGCCGGTGGTCAACGCCCTGACCGACTACAGCCACCCCTGCCAGGCGATGGCCGAC
>JAWLCG010000416.1:0-4010 GCA_041687295.1 Phycisphaerae bacterium
GCTGGCGACGGTGGCCGGCGACGTGCACGACATCGGCAAGAACCTCGTCGACATCATCCTGAGCAACAACGGCTACACCGTGCACAACCTGGGCATCAAGGTGTCGGCCGAGACCATCATCGAACAAGCCCGGGCGCTCAACGTCGACGTGATCGGCCTGAGCGGCCTGCTGGTCAAGAGCGCCCTGGTGATGGAGCAGAACATGGCCCAGTTCGCCGAGGCGGGCCTGGACGTGCCGGTTCTGCTGGGCGGGGCGGCGCTGACTGAGAAGTTCGTGGCCCAGTCGTGCGTGCCCAAGCACTCGGCGGCGGTGGTGTACTGCCGCGACGCCTTCTCGGGCCTGCGGGCGATGCGCGACTTCGAGGCCGGCACGCTCCAGGCCACCACCTTCGACGAGAGCCGCGCCGTCCGCGCCAACAAGCCCGGCGTCCGCGAGGCCGCCATCGACCGCAACGTGTCCATCCCGCAGCCGCCCTTCTGGGGCGCCCGCCACGTCACCGACATCAGCCCGGCCGAGCTCTGGCCCTACGTCAACGAGCAGGCCCTGTTCCGGGGCCGATGGGGCTACCGGCGGGGCAAGCTCAGCGCCGAGGAGTACGACCGGCTCATCGACGAGACGGTTCGGCCGCAGTACCAGGCCCTGCAGGGCCGGGCGGTCGAGGAACGCCTCATCCAGCCGGCCGTCGCGTACGGCTACTTCCGCGCGTTCGGCGAGGGCGAGAGCGTCATCGTCGAGCACGAGGGCGGCCGCTACGAGCTGAGCTTCCCCCGCCAGTCCGAGCCGCCGCATCTGTGCATCGCCGACTACTTCCGCCCCGAGAGCCAGGGCGGCGACGTGGTGAGCTTCTTCGTGGCCACCATCGGCGAGCGGATCAGCCAGGAGACCCAGAAACTCTTCGAGGCCGACCACTACCACGACTACCTGCTGCTGCACGCCTTCAGCGTCGAGGTGACCGACGCCCTGGCCGAGTACTTCCACGAGGTCATCCGCCGCGAGTTGGGCCTCGACGAGGCCACGCTGGCCGGCATGGAGAGCTACGTCCGCCAGGACTACCGCGGCAGCCGGTACGGCTTCGGCTACCCGGCCTGCCCGGACATGGAGGCCCACCGCGTCCTGTGGCAGCTGCTGAGACCCGAAACCATCGGCGTCGAGCTGACCGAGAGCCTCGAGATGGTCCCCGAGCAGTCCACCAGCGCCCTGGTCGCCCACCACCCCCAGGCCAAGTATTTCGCCGTTTGATCTCACACGACCCCTGGCTTGCCGCAGTCTCCGCGAAGAAGAAACTGCGTAGATGGGCCACAGAGACACAGAGGACACAGAGGAAGAAGCACAGAGGTCCTTGAGATTCAGAGATAGATGGACCGTTTACTGATCGCGCCTACGGCTGCGGCAAAAAGTCTGGCCTGGGGCGGGCCGGGCCGATACCCTGTCGGGCCTATGGAAGCCGTACTGCTCGCAAGCTTGCTGATCGACCTGGCCGGGCGGCTGGGGGAGATTTTCTACTTCATCGTCCTGCCGGTGCTGCTGCTGGCGGCGCTGGGCTACGTGCTGCAGCGCAAGCTCGGCCTGGACATGACGACGCTGACGCGGCTGAACTTCTACTTCGTCGTGCCGGCGGTGGTGTACGTCTCGCTGGTCGGCCGGCGGATCGAGCTGGGCCAGGCCTCCCGGGCGGTGGTGTTTGGCCTGGCGACACTGGCGGGACTGATGGCCCTGTCGCGGGTGGTGGCCTGGCTGCGGCGCGTGCCGCACCACCAGCGCAACGCCCTGACGATGGTGACGAGCTTCTATAACAGCGGCAACTACGGTCTGCCGCTGCAGGAGCTGGCCTTCCGCGGGGTCGGGCTCAGCGCCGAGGCCCTGACGCTGCAGGTGATCCTGATGGTGGTGCAGAACATCACCGGCTTTACGCTGGGCGTGGTGCTGGCCGCCAGCGGGCACCGCGATCGGCCCCTGGGGCACACGCTGCTGCAGGTGCTGAAATTCCCGCCGCTGTACGCCCTGCCGGCGGCGCTGATCACGGTGGCGATCCGCTCGAACCTGGACCCCGAGGCGGCCCCGGCCGTCGCGCGGGCGTTCGCGCCGTTCTGGGAGGCCCTGAACTATGCCAGCGCCGCTCTGGTGGCGGTGGCGCTGGTGACCCTGGGCGCCCAGCTGGCGACCGTGCGGGCCGGCCATGACCACTACCCCGTGCGGACCGGCGTGCTGCTGCGCCTGCTGGGCGGCCCGGCGCTGGGCCTGATGCTGATCTACGCCCTGCGGGCGCTGGGGATGGCCATCACCCCCTTCGAGGCCCAGGTGTTCCTCATCTCCACCTGCACCCCGACGGCCGTCAACTGCATGCTGCTGTGCATGCAGTTCAAAAACCACCCCGACTTCGCCGCCCAGGCGGTCTTCTACTCCACGCTGCTCTCGCCGATCAGCGTGACGCTGACCATCCTGGCCGCCCAGGGCAACGTCCTGCCGGGATTCTAGGCCCTGTGCCGATCGACCGTGTGGCGGGGTGCCCCGGGCAAGCGGGGCGTCAGCGCCGCTCGCCCGGTCGAGGGCGGAGGCGGTTGAGCCAAGCGGCCCCACCTCGCCCCGGCCGGGCGAGCCTGCGGCTTGCCCGGGGCACCCAGAGCCCTGGACCCGCACGCGCAAAGGGCAGAGGGTCCAGCGAGGCCCGGCGGAATGCGGGGCCGTCGCTAGGCAATGCCCCGGCCCGTCGTTACAATTTGCCAACTATTCTCAAAAGGAGCCGCCCATGATCCGGGGCATCGCCCACCTGTGCTACACCGTCCGCGACCTCGAGCGGTCGCTGGCCTTCTACCGTGACGGCCTGGGCCTGGAGCCCGCCTTCGACTTCCTCAACGACAAGGGCGAGCGGTTCGGCCTGTACCTGCACGTCGGCGGGCGGAACTTCATTGAGCTGTTCGTCGGCCAGCCGGAGGCCCCCGGCGACCGGGCCAGCTATAGGCACCTCTGCCTGGAGGTGGACGACCTGACCTCGGCCGTCGCGACGCTGCGGGGGCGCGGCATCGAGTCCAGCGACCCCAAGCTCGGCAGCGACCACAGCTGGCAGGCCTGGATCACCGACCCCGACGGCAACCGCATCGAGCTGCACCAGTACACGCCCGACAGCAAGCAGGGACCCTTCGTGAAGTAGGCGCTCTGCGAGCCAGACCTCCGACCCCATCCCGACGCCCCCGAGAGCCCAGCCGGTGCCGTGGCTACGCCGTTTGTAGCCACGGCACCGGCTCCTCTTGCTGGACTCCCACTCCACGCACAGGGGATCAGCACGAATGGCACGAATGGAGGAGGATTTCACGGATCGAGGATTTGTTGTGACTCTGTCTTTCCTTCCATTCGTGCCATCGGCCGTTATCCGTGCCATTCGTGTCCATCGCCCTGCCGACCCCGGCGGGGCCGCCCTGGGGGTCCCTGCGTGACAGGCGGACCGCCTCTCTGGAGTGCGGCGGCTTGACGCCGCTTTGGCTGGCTCGGCCGTAGGCGATCCAAAGCGGCGTCAAGGCCGCCGCACTCCATACGGCGCTCGCGCCCTGGGCCTTTGTTGGTTGGTACGACTGACGAGCCGGCGCAAATAGCGCGTTGATAGGTGACGGGTTGACGGACTAACCAATTAAACGATTAGCCAATCACCCGGTCAGCGAATCCCGCCCCGTCTCCGCTACTCGTCCCACATGCCGCTGGTGGGCGGGCGGAGGGCCAGGGGCGGGCGGAGGATCTCACTGAGGATGATGCCCTGGCGGAGGGCCTCCGCGTCGAGGTGGAAGTCGGTTTGCAGGGGCACGCGGCTGTAGCGGGGGGCGGGCTGGTCAGAGGTGGGGACGACGGCCTGGCTGGCTGTGCCGGTGCGGCGGGGGTTCTGTGGCCGCGGCTGGCGGGCGCGGCGCTGTTCGAGCACCCGTAGCCGTTCGCGCAGCTCGGCTGCGTCTTCCTCGATCTCCGCCCGGCGGGCCGACGCCGACGGCATGGGCCTCGGCGGAGGCGACGCCTGGGGGCGAGG
>JAWLCG010000417.1:0-3977 GCA_041687295.1 Phycisphaerae bacterium
CCGGCGTGCCGGGCCTGGCCAAGACCCTGCTGATCAGCAGCCTGGGCCGGGCGCTGCGCCTGCCGTTCCGGCGGGTGCAGTTCACGCCCGACCTGATGCCCGCGGACCTGACCGGCACGGAGATCCTCGAGGAGGACCGCACCACCGGCCAACGGTCGATGAGCTTCCGCCCGGGGCCGTTGTTCACCAGCATCCTGCTGGCCGACGAGATCAACCGCACGCCGCCCAAGACCCAGGCCGCCCTGCTCGAGGCGATGCAGGAGGGGCAGGTCACCGTCAGCGGGCAGACCTACCGGCTCGAGCCGCCGTTCTTCGTACTGGCCACGCAGAACCCCATCGAGCAGGAGGGCACCTACCCGCTGCCGGAGATCCAGCAGGACCGCTTTATGTTCAGCCTGCAGATCGACTACCTGCCGCCCGCCCAGGAGCTGGAGGTCGTGCTGGCGACGACGGGGTCGGACGTGGCCGCCATCGAGCCGGTGATGGACGGGCCGGAGCTGCTGGCCTGTCAGCGGATCGTCCGGCAGGTGCCCGTAGCCGAGCCGGTGGTGCAGTACGCCGTCGCCCTGGCCAGTCGCAGCCGGCCGGGCCACGCCGACGCGCCGGCCTTCGTCGGGCAGTACGTCTCGTGGGGCGCGTCGATCCGCGCATCGCACTACCTCGTGCTGGGCGCCAAGGCCCGGGCCGTGCTGGCCGGCAGGCCCCACGTGAGCCTCGCCGACATCCGCGCGGTCGCCCCGCCGGTGCTGCGCCACCGCATCCTGACCAACTTCCGCGCCGAGAGCGAGGGCGTCCGCCCCGACGACCTGGTCGCGCGGCTGCTGGAGGAAGTGCCCCCGCCCGCCTCGGGACTCTAGGAGTTTGCGCGATGGCCCTGAGCCGCTACCTCGACTACGACGTGATCCAGCGCATCGACAGCATGCAGCTGCTCGCGCGCGGCGTGGTCGAGGGCTTCCTGCTGGGCCTGCACCGCAGCCCCTACCGCGGCTTTTCGGTCGAGTTCGCCGAGTACCGCACCTACTCGCCCGGCGACGAGATCCGCCACATCGACTGGAAGGTCTACGGCAAGACCGACCGCTACTACATCAAGCAGTTCGAGGAGGAGACCAACCTCGCCTGCACGCTGCTGCTGGACCGCTCGGCGTCGATGGGCTACAGCTCGGCTCCCGAAGGGCCGACCAAGCTCCAGTACGCCTGCTACCTGGCGGCCTGCCTGAGCTACTTCATGCTCCGCCAGCGCGACGCGGCCGGCCTGGTAACCTTCGACATCGCCCTGGGCGAGATGCTGCCCCCCCGCCTGGGCCAGGCCCACTTGCGCCACCTGATGGCCATCCTCGACCGCTGCGAGCCCGGCGGGCAGACGCAGGTCGCCAAGCCCCTGCACGAGCTGGCCGAGGGGCTGCGGCGACGGGGCATGGTGATCCTCATCTCGGACCTGCTCGACGACGTCGAGGCGATCCTCTCGGCCCTGCAGCACTTCCGCTACCAGGGCCATGACGTGCTGGTGCTGCACGTGATGGACCCGGCGGAGCTGAGCTTCCCGTTCGACGCGACGACCGAGTTCGCCGACCTCGAGACCGGCGAGCGGGCGACGGTGGCCCCCGAAGGCCTGCGCCCGCTGTACATGAAGAAGCTCGGGGCCTTCCTGGACGCCATCGAGAAGGGCTGTGCGGATATCCGGGCGGACTACCGCCTGTTCGACACCAGCCAGCCGCTGGAGCTGGCGCTGAGCGAGTACCTGTTCCGCCGCGGCAAACTCCTATCGGCGAGGGGGCGGGCATGAGGTTCGGCCAGCCCCTGTTCCTGCTGGCGCTGGCGGGCGCAGCCCTGCCGGTGCTGATCCACCTGCTGACGCGCGACCGCGTGCGGCAGGTGAGCTTCTCGACACTGCGGTTTTTCGCCGAGGCCAGCCAGCGGGTGCTGCGGCGCAAGAAGTTCCGCGAGCGGCTGCTGCTGGCGACGCGGATGGCGATGCTGGCGCTGCTGGCGCTGGCGTTCGCGCGGCCGATGTTCGGCAAGGCGCCGGCCCTGGAGCCGGGCCAGTCGGTCCGCCACGCCCGGGTGGTGCTGCTGGACACGTCGGCGTCGATGCGGCGGGGCGAGCGGTTCGCGACGGCGCGGGCCCTGGCGGGCGAGGCGATCGACGAGTTGCAGGCCGGCACGGACGGCGTGGCCCTGGTGACGTTCGACCGCTCGGCCCGCATCCGGGCGGCCCTGGCGACCGACCCGGCCGACGCACAGGCCCGCCTGGCGCTGCTGGAGCCTGCCGCCGGCGGGACCGACCTGCTGGCCGCCCTGCGGCAGGCCGATGCGATGCTGGCCGAGGTGCAGGCCCAGCGCAAGAGCATCGTGCTGATCAGCGACTGTGCCCGCCGCGGCTGGGGCGAGGGCCCCGGCGGCTGGCGGCTGCGAAGCGGCGCCGAGCTGGCCGTCCGGGCCGTGCAGGCCGAGGCCGGCGCGTCGCTCGCCGACGACCTGGCCATCCTCGAGGCCGACGTGCCCAACGGCCTGATTCGCGACGGCCAACCGGCCGTGCTGGGCGTGCGCCTGGCGAACTTTGGCCGGGCCGACCACGCGGACATCCCCGTGGCGCTCCGCGTCGGGGGCGAGGTCGTCGCCACGCAGCGCGTCACGCTGCCGGCCGGCGCGACGGTGCCGGTGCGGTTCCGCCACGGTTTCGACCAGCCCGGCGACAACGTGGGCACGATCGAGCTCGGCGAGGCCCCCGGCGCCGACGACGTGCACTACTTCAACGTCCGCGTGATCCCGCGGATCGGCGTGCTGATCGTCAACGGCCGACCCAGCGACGACGTGCGGCAGGACGGGGCCTGGCTGCTGCGCCTGGCGTTGGCTCCGGGGCCCGAGTCGCCCTTCGCCCCGACGGCGGTGCGGGCCGACGCGGTCACCGCCGACGACGTGCGGGCCGTCCGGGCGGTGGTGCTCAGCGATGTGGACACACTGCCCGCCGACGTGCGGGTCGAGTTGGAGGCCCTGCTGGCTCGCGGCGGCGGCGTGCTCTGGCTGCCCGGGCCGCGGACGGACGCAGAGGCGTTCAACGAGGCCTTCGGCGAGCTGGCCCCCTGCCGGCTTCGGCGGGCAGTCGCGCCCGAGGCCAAGCCCGGTCAGCCGGCGGCGGTGACGCTCGGCGAGGTCGATTACGAGCACCCGGTCTTCGGCGTGTTCCAGAGGCCTCACGCGGGCAACCTGTCGGCGCCGCGGTTCACGCGGTACTGGGAGGTCACCGACTCGCAGCTGGCCCGCGTGGCGGCGCGGTTCGCCGACGGTCGCCCGGCGCTGCTGGATCGGCCTCGCGGGGCCGGCTCGGCCATGCTGCTGGCCAACCCGCTGGGCGGCGACTGGAACGACCTGCCCATCGACCACGGGGCCCTGTTCGTCTCGCTGGCCCACCAGCTCGCCCACCACCTGGCCGTGCGGACCGAGGGGCGGACGGCCTACACCGTCGGCGAGCCGCTAACCCTGCCGGACGGCGCGACGCTGACGGGCCCCGACGGCGAGCCGCTCAGCGGCGACGTCGTCCTCGCCGAGACCCCCGGCCTGTACACGCTGACGGGCCCCGACGGGCAGACGACGCAATGGGCCGTCAACGCCGAGGGCGCCGAGGCCGACCCCGCCGCCATCGCGGCCGAGGAAATCGTCGCCGCCGTCGCGCCCCGTGCCGACGACCCGCTGGCCGGCGCCGCCCCCCTGGCCGCCGACGCGACGCCCGAGGACCCCGACGGCCCCTGGTGGTACCTGCTGGCGGCGGTGACGCTGCTGGTCGTCGGCGAGCTGGCCCTGGCCAACCGCACGCCCCGACACTGACCCGTAGGCCGGGTCGAGCGGTAGCGAGGCCTGGCAATCGATGGCGGGCAGGCGAGCCTGGGCCGTATGGAGTGCGGCGGCAACGACGCCGCTTTGGCTCGAAGACAGAATGGCCCCACGCGCGGCCGGCGACAGTGCGTTGGCGGGGCGCGCGG
>JAWLCG010000418.1:0-3968 GCA_041687295.1 Phycisphaerae bacterium
CTACGGGCGGTGGGCCTGCTGGAGGGCCTGGCGGGCCCAAGTTTCCAGGCCGTCGAGGATGGCGGTGACGACGACGGCGCCGGTCTGGGCGCTGGCGAAGGCGCGGGGGTCCAGGCCGGCGATGCCGTAGAGCGGGTCGTCGCGGTCGTCGCTCATGGCGTGTCGGCCCTGCGACTCGTCGGCGTAGGCGGGGTAGGGCACCGGGCGGCCTCGGCCGTCGATGTGCAGCTCGGTCATGTTCACCAGCTCGGGGCGCAGGGCCTGCAGGATGCTGGTCTCCCACTTGCCGGCGTGGTCGCCGGGGGTGGGCTTCATGTCCGGCACAGCCGCGTACTCCGGGCCCGTCCAGATCTGCAGGCCCGGGCACTTTTCGACCGCGCCCTGGCCCGCCTCGGCGACGAGGGTCTTCTGCTCGGGCGGGTAGTGGCCCGTCAGGGCGACCTGGACGGTGAAGCCGAACTCGTACATCTTGACGAAGGCGTGCTCGATGATGGGCCCGAGGTGCTCCGCCGGTGCCAGGATCGTCCAGTCGTAGTCGGCGTGCCCGCCGCCGGTGCCGTAGAACAGCGGCGGCATGACAACCGCGCCGATGCGGGCGGACAGGGCCAGCAGGATCTCGTGGGCCTTGATCGCGTCGAGCCCGACGGGCAGGTGCCGGCCATGGTGCTCGAGGGTGCCGAAGGGGAACAGCGCGACCGGGCAGGCTGCGCGGAGCTGCTCGAGCTGGCGGGGCCGGAGCTGCTCGAAGCGGTGGGGCGTTCGCAGGTCGGTCCTCATGGTCTCTCCGGGCGGGGCACTCAGGGCCCTTCGTTGTCGGTGTAGGCGGGCCCGTCGCTTCGTCCGGCGACCTCGATGCGTTCGGCGTGGACGGCCCGGCCCGTCTGGGCGTCGACGTGGGCGAGCAGGCCCGAGAGGCGCGGGTCGGCCAGGGCGACGTCGAAGGGGAAGGGCATGTTGCTGGTCATGGCGGCCAGCACGCGGTCCTTGCGTCGGCCCAGGACGCTGTCGTAGGGGCCCGTCATGCCCACGTCGCTGATGAAGGCCGTGCCGCCCGGCAGGACGCGGGCGTCGGCGGTGGGCACGTGGGTGTGCGTGCCGAAGACGATGCTGGCCCGGCCCTCCATGTGCCAGCCCATGGCGATCTTCTCGCTGGTGGCCTCGGCGTGGAAGTCGATCACGCGGACCTTGACGTCGATGGGGATCTCCGGCCAGATGGCGTCGACGGCCGTCCAGGGCGAGTCGTTCGAGCCCATGCCCATCTGCCCCAGCAGGCAGCAGACGGCCACGCGGTGGCGTCCGTCCTTGGTCGGCACGAGCGTCCAGCGGCGCCCGATGGCCTTGGGCGAGAGATTGGCCGGGCGGACGATCCGGTCGCTGCTCTCGAGGATCGTGACGATCTCGCGCTTGCGGTAGACGTGGTCGCCGAGGGTCACCGCGTCGATGCCGTAGTGCATGAGTTTGGTGAAGATCTGCGGGGTCAGGCCCGAGCCGCCGGCGGCGTTCTCGGCGTTGCAGACCACCAGGTCCAGGCCATGCTCGCGAATCAGGGCCGGCACGTGCTCAGCCAGCATGCCCCGACCCGGCTTGCCGACCACGTCGCCAATGCAGAGGATTTTGATCAGGCTCACAATGCGCGCTTTCTAGCCCCGTGCGGGGGCGAAAGGGATTTTTCTCGAACAAACCACCCATTATAGTCACACCGTCCATCGCTGCACACCTTTCTCCAAGCCCATGGATGCAATCCATGGGCATCTCGTCCGGGCCCCGCGCGGGCGGCCCCGGTTCGATGGGTGAACCGCCCCCGAAGACCCCCGGCATGCCGGGGGCTATATGAAGACGGAAGACCCCGGGCAAGCCCGGGGCTATATACCGACCAATCTTGCGAACGCTCTGCGTCTTTCTCTGTGTCCTCTGCGCCTCTGTGGCCCATCGTCTTCGGGTTTGTCGGGTTCGGCAGAACCGTTCCAGTAGGTCGCGGCGTATGCCGATAGTAGAATAGCGGTTCTCGCCGCCCGGCGGTGCTGTGCGCCGGGGGAGTGAGGGACTCCAGCCTGGACGTGAAAGGACACGCATGATCGTTGTGCACGTGACCCATGAGGCCGTGGAGAAGATCGGCGGCATAGGCGCCGTCATTGCGGGCCTGGTGACGACCGAACCCTACGCCGAGACCGTCAGCCGAACGATCCTCGTCGGCCCGGTGCTCAGCACCGACCGCGCCGGCGAGGACAGCCTCGGCCCCGAGGGCCAGGTGCTCTACTCGAGCCTGGACGGCATCGATACGGACAACTACCACCGCAAGTTTCGCGCCATCGAGACGACCTACGACGTGGGCATCATCTACGGCAAGCGGACCATCGACGACTCCTTCGGCCACAAAGCCGAGGTCGAGGTGCTGCTGGTGGACGTGTTCCACTTCAACAAGGACCGGCTGAACCTCTTCAAAGCCGAGCTGTTCAAGAAGTTCCAGGTGCCCAGCCAGCCCTTCGAGGGCATCTGGGAGTACGAGGAGTACGTCCGCCTGGCCGAACCGGCGTTCGAGGCGCTGCACGCGATCGGCTGCAACGGCTCGGGCGAGCCGGTGATCTACCTCAGCCACGAGTACATGGGCATGCCCCTGGCGCTGAAGGTGGTGCTCAACGGCTCGCCCAACGCCCGGACGGTTTTCTACGCGCACGAGGTCGCCTCGGTCCGCCCGCTGGTGGAGGACCACGAGGGCCACGACGTGATGTTCTACAACGTCCTGGCGCGGATGCGCGACCGCGGCATGGTGCTCGAGGACATCTTCCCCGAGGTGCGGAGCAACTACAAACACCCGCTGGTGCGGGCGGCGCGGTACCTCGACCACATCTTCGCCGTGGGCGACTACGTCGAGCACGAGCTGCGGGTGATCGACCCGCACTTCCGCCACCAGCCCATCGACCTGGTCTACAACGGCATCCCCAGCCGGCAGATCGACCTCAAGACCAAGCGCGAAAGCAAGGGCCGAATGGCCCAGTACGGCCAGAACCTCTTCGGCGACCGGCCCGACTGGATCTTCAGCCACGTCGCCCGCCCTGTGCTGAGCAAGGCCATCTGGCGCGACCTGCGGGTGCTGCACGAGCTCGAGCCGCTGCTGAAGGACCGCCACGAGCGGGCGGTGTACTTCATGCTCGGCTCACTGGGCGGACAGCGCCGCCAGCAGGACATCCTGCAGATGGAGCGGGTCTACGGCTGGCCGGTGCACCACGAGGTGGGCTACCCGGACCTGTGCGGCGGGGAGGAGCTGCTGGCGGACCTGTTCGAGAGCTTCAACCGCGACCACGAGCACGCCCGCGTCGTGCTGGTCAACCAGTTCGGCTGGGCCCGCTCGCTGTGCGGGCGGCGGATGCCCGAGGCCATGACCTTCGCCGACATCCGCCAGGGCGTCGACGTGGAGTTCGGCATGAGCATCTACGAGCCCTACGGCATCAGCCAGCTCGAGCCGCTGTGCTTCGGCGCCATCTGCGTGCCGACGAACATCTGTGGCTGCATGGGCTTCGTGCGGCGGATGACGGCGGGCCAGCCGGTCGCCAACGTCCTGGAGGCCGACTTCACCGACCTGCACCGCCCGGTGACGATCGACGAGGCCCTGCGGATCGGCGCGTTCCAGCGCGACCCGGTCGAGACCGCCGAGTGCCGCCGCATCGCCGGCGAGCTCGTCGAGCGCCTGCCCCGCAGCGACGAGGAGATGGAGACCCTCCTGCGGACCGGCGGCGAGTTGGCCGGGCAGATGGGCTGGGACAGCGTCGTCCGCGAGTTCCTCCTGCCCGCCCTGGAGCGCACCCGCGAACTGTCGGAGATCGACATCATCCCGACGTGATTTTTGGTCTTTGAGTTTCGATTTTCGATCGCAAGACACCCTCGGCGGGCCGGTTCGTAATTCGGATCGGCCCGCCGCATTCGTAGGGCGGGCACGGCCCGCCGCCGATGGCGCCGGATCCTGCCGTGGC
>JAWLCG010000419.1:0-3968 GCA_041687295.1 Phycisphaerae bacterium
CTAGTTCCCCGAGACGTACGCCCGGCTCGTGCTCGACCCGCTCTACCGCCCGGGGATGGAGCGGCTCATCGACGACTACCTCGCGCAGAACCCCACCCGCAACCGCGCACTGGACCTGCTGCCGGCGATGGCCTATGCGGACCCGGCGCGGGTGCTGGCCCGCGTGGGCCGGCCGGACCTGGTCAAGCCCCGGCCGGCGTACCACTATCGGCTGCCCAACTCGCTGGTGGGCGACCCGGTCTGGACCATCGCCGCCGAGTGGAACCGCTGGGTGCAGGTGGAGCGTCTGGCGGCCGACGGGCCGAGACTGGCGGGCATGACAGAGGCCTGGTTCGCCCAGATGAACCGCCCGCTGGGCAGCTGGTCGGACGCGTGGGCCCAGGAGTCCGAGCGATGGCTGGGCTGAAGGCTCGACCCGTGATCGGCGTGACCGGACCCGACCGCGCCGGCACGACGGCGTGGTGGTTCACCGCCTGGGCCGTCTGGCGCGCCGGCGGACGCCCGCGCCGCCTGCAGCCGCACAACCCCCACGCCCGGCAGGGCCCACTGGACGGGCTGATCCTCGGCGGCGGCGCCGACGTGGACCCGCGCCTCTACGGCCCCGGGGAGCCGTCGCTGCGGCCCGCCCGGCCCGGACAGGCCCAGCGGATCGGCGTGTGGTGGCGCTACGGCCTGGAGCTGGCGCTCTACCCGCTGCTGCGGGCGCTGCGCCACCTGCTGAGCCTCAAGGCCCAGCCCGGCCCCGACCGCCGACGCGATGCGATGGAGTTCGCCCTGCTCGCCCGCGCCACCCGCGAGGGCCTGCCCGTGCTGGGCATCTGCCGGGGGGCCCAGCTGCTCAACGTCTTCCACGGCGGCACGCTGCACCGCGACCTGGAGGGCTTCTACGTCGAGACGCCGCCGGCCCGCACCTTCCTGCCCCGCAAGAGCGTCCGCCTGACGCCCGCCAGCCGACTGGCCGAGATCCTCGGCGCGGACCCCTGCCGCGTCAACGCCCTGCACCGCCAGGCCGTCGATGCCATCGCCGGGCCGCTCCGCGTCGCCGCCCGCGAGCAGACCGGCGTCGTGCAGGCCCTCGAACGGCCCGGCGAGCCGCTGACCCTCGGCGTCCAGTGGCACCCGGAGTACCTGCCGCAGATCCCCCGCCAGCAGGCCCTCTTCCACGCCCTCGTCCAGGCCGCCCGCGAGCGGATCTCGCGCGGCCCCGACGCGCCGCAGTTCGGAACCGCGAATGGCCGCGGCTCGGAGACCCCAAGAGTCATCGGGTAGGCCGGACGCAGTCCGGCTGGGTGCCCCGGGCAAGCGGGGCGTCAGCACCGCTCGCCCGGTCGAGGGCGGAAACGGTCGATTCAGGCGGCCCAGTTCCGCCCCGGCCGGGCGAGCCCGTGGCTTGCCCGGGGCACCCAGAGTGAGGGGACCACGCTCGGCCCAAGCCCACGGAATGCCTTCCGTGGGCATCGGGGCGGGCCGTTCCTGGCGCGGCACAACGCACCCGCACGCTCAACGGCCCGACGGTCTACAGGCCGTTGGCCGCCGGCAGGAAGTCCTGGGGCGTCAGGCCGGTGTTGAAGCGGATGTCCTTGAAGGTGTACTGGCTGGTGAGTTGGTCGTCCCAGTCCCAGGCCTCGATGCGGATGGGCACGAGCCACTCGGCGTCGATGTAGACGAGGGTCTTGCGGGCGGGGTAATCCTGGCCGGCCGGCAGGATGCGCTGTAGGGCCAGGGCGGCCCGGCCATCGACCTGGCGGTAGCCCAGGAACTCGGTCTGCATCTCGCCGGCGGCGTCGGCCTGCTCGCTGACGGCGATGAGCTGCTCGAGGGTCCTGCGGAAGCCGAACATCGTGATGGGCCGAAGGGTGTTCTCCATCACGTCGTCGCTGTCGGGCTGGCGCTGGACCGTGCCGACCAGGCCGCCCAGCATGCCCTTGGGCTTGACCAGCATGTTGCCGCCATGGCTGCCCTCGACGTAGAGCGCCCGGTCGCTCAGCGGGGCGTTGCGGGTCCACTGCATCGCGACGCTGAAGGGCGCGTCAGTGTGCTTGACGTCGATCCACTGCTCCTGGCCGAGTCGGCCCTGGATCCGCTCGCGCTTGACGAAGGTGCACTGGACGTCACTGTAGTTCTTGTCGTAGTGGTCCAGGCACAGCCGAAGCAGACCCAGCGGGTCGGTCCGGGCGAGCGTCTCGAGGCGGGCGGTGGTGTCCGGGGCCATCGTGCCGACGGCCTGGCCGTTGATGGCCGTGACGAAGGGGGTCTCCTTGGTCGCCTCGCTGGACTGGGTGCACTGCAGGCACACCAACGTCAGCAGGCCCAGACCCACCAGCAGGCGGACCCGCGTGTTCGTGACGCGCACGAAACGTCGGAGGGGCATCATACAGCTACCTCGCTTTGGGTCGGGCAGGCCCCGGACGGCGGGCGGGCCCGATCAGCGGTACGACGCGACGGCCTGGCCAGGGGCAGGCCGAACCGGCCATCGCGATCGAGGGGCGTCGCGACGCCCCGAGCACTTATCGACAGTAGACTGCCCGCGGCTCCAGCGGCCTGGCCCGGTGATTTCACCGAGCCCGCCTGGAGCCCACGAGGCATCTGCATTGTACGCTTCTCGATCCGCCCGAACAAACCTCCCGGGAGAGAATTCCGATTTTGGCAAACCACGCAAGCCGAAGCCGCTCGCCCCATTCCTCCAGACCGCACAGACGCACCCTCGGCCGGCTTGACGCGGTCGGGAGGCTGGCGTAGACTCGCACTGCGCTCGGGCCGGCCGGGCAATCACGAAGTCTTTTGAGGAAATCTGCATGAATCTCGTCACCGGAGCGACCGGGCTGCTGGGCTCGCACCTCTGCGAGCAGCTGCGCCGCCGCGAGCTGCCCGTGCGGGCGCTGGTTCGGCCCGGCAGCGACACGGGCTTTCTCGAGTCGATCGGCGTGGAGCTGGCCACCGGCGACGTGACCGATCCGCCCAGCCTCGACCGGGCCATGCCCGGCGTCGCCACCGTCTACCACGCCGCCGCCCGGGTGGGCGACTGGGGCCCCTGGCCGGAGTTCGTGGCCGTCACGATCGACGGCACGGCCAACGTGCTGGCGGCGGCGGGCCGGGCCGGCGTCCAGCGGTTCCTGCACATCAGCTCGATCAGCACCTACGGCCACCCGGACGGGGCGGGCCGGGTCCTGGACGAAACCGCCCCGATGGGGGCCAACCTGCACCACTGGAGCTACTACAGCCGCGCCAAGGTCGAGGCCGAGAAGCTCGTCTGGGCTGCCCACCGGCGCGGCGAGGTGCCCGCGACGGTCTGCAAGCCCAGTTGGCTCTACGGCGAGCGCGACCGCCAGAGCCTGCCCCGACTCATCCGCGCCGTCCGCGACGGCAAGGCCAAGATCATCGGCGACGGCTCCAACCGCCTGAACCTCACCTACGCCGGCAACGAGGCCGAGGGCTGCATCCTCGCCGCCCAACACCCCCAGGCCGTCGGCGAGATCTACAACCTCGCCAGCGACGGCGAGATCACCCAGCGCGAGTACTTCGACAAGATCGCCGCCGTCATCGGCGCCCCGCCCGTCAAACGCCAGGTGCCCTACCCGGTGGTCAAGAGGGTCGCCTTCCTGATGGAGCTGTTCGGCCACGCCACCGGACGGAAAAAGCCCCCGCTGGTGACGCGGTACTCGGCCTGGCTGATCGGGCGGCGGTGCTTCTTCAGCTCCGAAAAGGCCCGCCGCCAACTGGGCTGGCAGCCCACCGTCGGCTACGATGAAGGCATCCGCCGCTCCGTCCAATGGTGCCAGGAGCACAACCTGGTGTAACGCGCAGGGCACCGTGCCCGGCCCCCAAGCCCACGGATTGCGATCCGTGGGCATCGCGGCGGGCCGGGCCGGCGGGCCACGACGCCGCATGTCGGCCCGGCCCGGTGGCGAACGAGGGGACCGCCGGTCGCCTACGAAGACCCCGGGCAAGCCCGGGGCTATATGAGGACC
>JAWLCG010000420.1:0-3968 GCA_041687295.1 Phycisphaerae bacterium
CCCCGGCCAACCCCTCCGGCACCCTGCTCTCGGGCGCAGAACTGGCCGGCCTGGCCGCATTGAGCCGGGAACGCGGCGCGGCCCTGATCGTCGACGAGATCTACCAGGGCCTGACCTATGACACCGAAGATGTCACGGCCCTGGCCCTCGGTGAGGACATCCTCGTCATCAACAGCTTCTCCAAGTACTTCGGCATGACCGGCTGGCGCCTGGGCTGGCTGGTGGCGCCGCCCGATTATGCCGCCGAGCTGGATGTGCTGGCGCAGAACCTGTTTCTGGCCGCGCCGACCGTCTCCCAGTGGGCAGCGCTGGCGGCCTTCGGGGAGGACACCCGGATCCTCCTGGAGCAGCGGCGGGAGGCGTTTCAGCAGCGGCGGGACTTTCTGCTGCCGGCGCTGCGCGGGTTGGGTTTCGATATCCCGGTCACGCCGCAGGGCGCCTTCTACCTGTATGCCAACTGCCGCCGCCTGACCGACGACAGCTTCGACCTCTCCCATCGCCTGCTGGAAGAGGCCGGCGTGGCCGTCACCCCCGGCATCGACTTCGGCGATTACCGTGCCGGCGAGCATGTGCGCTTTGCCTACACCACCTCGCTGGAGGCGCTGGAGGAGGGGGTTGAGCGGCTGCGACGGTTTCTTTCCTGACGGCTATTTCCAACGCAGAGGCAGGCGCGAAGACGCAAAGATAACTCATCGTGTGCATATTGTTCGCTTCTCGTCATCCCGGCCGCAGCAAGTCAGCGCGGAGAGCCCGGACCCAGGTCCCGAAATGGACGCGCGAATCGTTTGTGGCGCTGCGGCCACATTCAGAGAGCAGTTAACAAATCCCTGACACAATCCGTTGTCCACGGAGCGTGAGCAGTGGGAGCGCCTGGCCGAGGGCCAGACCTTCGACGGCATGGAGTCGTGGCTGCCGTGGCTGGTCGCCGACGGCCGCGACAGCGACGACCCCGAGGTCCTCGTCGACCTGCTCGGCAAGGTCGTCCAGACCTACCCCGACACGCCCAGCGGCGAACAGGCCTCGATGACGCTGGCGACCATTCAGGCCGACTCGGCCCTGTGGCAGACGATCCAGGACCGCCAGGCCGCCATCATCATCGAGGGCATGCTCGGCAAGGCGGAGCTCTACTTCAACGCCCGCATGTATGACAAGGCGAGCGTCTTCTACAAGGACGTCATCAAGAGCTACCCCGGCACCGACTCGGCCGCCAAGGCCCAGGCCCGCCTCGATGAGATCCAGCGGCTGATGCGCGTTCGGTAGCCTCCGGGCGTACCGCTTGCCCAACACCGTCCGGGCCGGTATGCTGGGGCCTCTGCCAAAAAGGAGATCCCAGCATGCCGGACCGGACGCAAACCGTAGAGAGGCTCTGTCGCACCGGAGTGGTGGCCGTGGTGCGGGCGCCCTCCAGCGACGCCCTGATCGACGCCGCCAAGGCCATCGCCGACGGCGGGGTGGACTGCATCGAGATCACGATGACCACGCCGAACGCCCTGGCGGTCATCGAGGCCTGCCGGCGTGAGCTGGGCGAGGGCGTGCTCGTCGGCGTCGGCAGCGTGCTGGACGCGACGACGGCCCGGCTGGCGATCCTGGCCGGGGCGCAGTACGTCGTCTCGCCCGTGCTCGACCGCGAGGTGATCGACACGGCCCACCGCTACGGGCTGGCGTGCGTGCCGGGGGCGTTCACCCCCACCGAGATCCTCGCCGCCACCGCCGCCGGGGCCGACCTGGTCAAGGTTTTCCCCGCCACCAAGCTCGGCCCGGCCTTCTTCAAGGACGTCCTGGGCCCCATGCCCCACCTGAAGCTCACCCCCACCGGCGGCGTGACGCTGGAGACGGCCGGCGAGTTCATCCGCGCCGGGGCCGTCACGCTGGGCGTCGGCTCGGCCCTGGTGAGCAAGCAGGCCCTGGCCGACCGCGACTACGCGACGCTACGGCGCGTGGCGGAGCAGTTCGCCGCCGTCGTGGCCGAGGCCCGAAAGAAATAGCTCCCAGGTTGCCCCCGTGGCCCGACAAGGCAACAATCCGATGGATGCGCCCTCCGGGGCCCATCCCGCCCTGGCCGGCCTGCGGGCGGCGGCTGCACTGGCGATGGGCGCGGGCGCCTGGCCCGCCGACGCGACCGTCGGCTGGCTGTGGCTGTGGCTGGGCGTGCTGGGGCTCGCCTGGGGCGCAGCCCTGGGGCTGGTCTGGGGCGGCTCGACGCTGGTCTTCGCCTGGTACATCCTGCCGCTGATGCCGGCCGCCCTGGTGCTGGTGGCGATGGGGGTCGGGCCCTTCCGCGGCGGCCTGCCGAGCCTGGCGGCCCGGCTGGGCGGCGCGGGCGGCTCGCCGACGGCCGGCGCCGTGCTGGTGGCGGCCCTGGCGCTGGGCCTGCTGGGCCTTAGGCCGCATACGCCGAACTACTCGGACTGGATGGCCGCCTGGCTCCGCTGGACCCGGCCCGAGCCGGAGTACCGCGCCCTGCTGCTGATGCCGCTCTGGGGCGCCTGGGCCATGATGGTCCAGACGCACTTCTGCCGGCCCAGCGACCGGGCCGGCGCCCTGGACCGCGCCTTCGCCCGGAGCCAGCCGGTGGCCGCGACGGCCCTGTGGCTGGCCGTGGCGCTGGCGGCGACGCTGTGGTACTTCGATTTCTTCGGCCGATGGGCCTTCGTGCCGGCGGCCTCGGCGCTGCTGGGCTCGGCCGGCGGGTCGGTCTGGCTCGCGCGGCGCGGGGGCGGCCTGGACCGCGCCGCCCTGCTGGCCGGACACCTCGCCGGGGCCCTGGCGCTGCTGCTGGGCTACCTGGCCGGCAAGGGACTCTTGAATATCTGGCACTGAACCGGTATACCCGTGGGGCCCGCGAGGGCGCCAGCGACGACCTTGGACGACTAACCTCTTACAGTGATGAGCACCATGAGGACGACTGCACTGCTGACGACGAACGTGCCGGGCTTCCCCAAGCGAAGCGGCAAGGTCCGCGACATCTACGAGCTGCCTGAAGAGCTGCTCATCATCGCCACCGACCGCATCAGCGCCTTCGACGTGGTCATGCCCAACGGCATCCCCGACAAGGGCCGGGTGCTCACCCAGATCAGCCAGTTCTGGTTCCACAAGCTCGGCGATATCGTGCCCAACCACCTGCTCAACGCCCAACTGGCCGACCTGCCGGCCCCCTTCCGCAAGGAGGAGTTCGACGGGCGCTTCATGCTCTGCCGCCAGGCCAAGGTCGTGCCCATCGAGTGCATCGTCCGCGGCTACCTCGCCGGCTCGGGCTGGAAGGAGTACCAGGCCAGCGGCACCGTCTGCGGTATCGAGCTGCCCAAGGGCCTGGAGCTCTCGAGCGAGCTGCCCGAGCCGATCTTCACCCCCTCCACCAAGGCCGAACTCGGCGAGCACGACGAGAACATCTCCCTCCAGCGGGCCGGCGAGATCGTCGGGGCCGACCTGGCCAACCGCCTCCGCGACGCCAGCCTCGCCCTCTACCAGGCCGGGCGCGACTACGCCCGCGACCGCGGCGTCATCATCGCCGACACGAAATTCGAGTTCGGCCTCGACGAGACCGGCCAGCTCATGCTGATCGACGAGGCCCTCACGCCCGACAGCTCCCGCTTCTGGCCGGCCGACAAGTACAAGCCCGGGCGTGACCAGGAGAGCTTCGACAAGCAGTTCGTCCGCGACTACCTCGAAGAGATCCAGTTCAACAAGAAGCCCCCCGCCCCCGTCCTGCCACGCGAGATCGTCCAGGCCACCCGCGAAAAGTACATCGAGGCCTACCGCCTGCTCACCGGCGAAGAGTTCCCCTGGGCCTGACGCTGACGTAGCCCGGATCTCTCGTAGGCCGGGTCTCTCGTAGGCCGGGTTCCCCGTAGGCCGGGTCGAGCGTCAGCGAGGCCCGGCAACGAAGGCGCCCCACCGAGCCTGGGCCGTATGGACTGCGGCGGCTTGACGCCGCTTTGGCTGGTCTGGTCTCGGCCGATCCAAAGCGG
>JAWLCG010000421.1:0-3952 GCA_041687295.1 Phycisphaerae bacterium
TCGTCCACGCTCACGGCGACGCGACCGGGCGCGAGCTCGTCGACACCCTGATTCGCAAGGCCCGTACCGAGCCCAACGTCAAGCTCTTCGACGAGTGCTTCATCCTGGATCTGCTGACCGACCCGCCCGACGGCGGGCCCGGCGCCCAGTGCCTCGGGGCGATCAGCTGGCACCCGCGGTACGGCATCCAGATGCTCTGGGCCCGCCAGACGATCCTTGCCACGGGCGGGGCGGGCATCGCGTGGCGCGAGACGACCAACCCCCCCGTCGCCACCGCCGACGGGCACGCGATGGCCTTCCGCGCCGGCGTGGACCTGGCCGACCTGGAGATGATGCAGTTCCACCCGACGACCCTCTACATCGCCGGCGCCAGTCGTAGCCTCGTCAGCGAGGCCGTCCGCGGCGAGGGCGCCCTGCTGGTGGACAAGACCGGCCATCGCTTCATGCCCGAGTACAGCCCCCAGGCCGAGTTGGCCCCGCGCGACATCGTCGCCCGCGCCATCGTCGCCCAGATGGGCCGTACGGGCACCACGGCCGTCTACCTCGACGCCCGACACATGGGCTCGGAGGGCTTCGCCAGCCGGTTCCCCCAGATCTTCGAGCAGTGCCAGAAGTTCGACATCGACCCCGGCACCGACCTGATCCCCGTCCGCCCGGCCGCCCATTACATGATCGGCGGCGCCCGCGTCGACCGCGACGGGCTCACCAGCCTGGCCAACCTCTACGCCTGCGGCGAGGCTAGCTGCACCGGCCTGCACGGGGCGAACCGCCTGGCGTCCAACAGCCTCATCGAGGCGCTGGTCTACGGCGAGCGTTGCGGCCTGCACGCCGGCGAGTCGCTGGCGCAGGCCAACGGACGGCTCAGCGCCCGCGATATCAGCCACGCCCAGGAGCCCTCCCGCCGCACCACGCTGGACCTGGCCGACATCCGCAACAGCCTGCGGGCCGTCATGTGGCGCAACGTCGGCCTGGCCCGTCGCGCCGAGCGGCTCGAGGAGACCTGCGAGATCATCGACTTCTGGTGCCGCTACGTCCTGGACAAGGAGTTCTTCGAGCCCGGCGGCTGGGAGGTGCAGAACCTGCTCACCGCCAGCCGCGTCATCGCCCAGTGCGCCCTGCATCGCACCGAGAGCCGCGGCGTGCACTACCGCGAGGACTTCCCCCATCCCGACCCCGCCTGGCGCCACCACCAGGTCGTCCGCCGCACCGACCAGCAGTTGGTCACCAACTGACACGTAGGCCGGGTCGAGCGCAGCGAGGCCCGGCGGCGAACGGCGAAAATGGGCCACAGAGGACACAGAGGACTCAGAGAAAGAACCACAGAGGTTTCTCGTGTCACCTATATAGCCCCGGGCTTGCCCGGGATCTTCCGCCCTCATATAGCCCCCGGCATGCCGGGGGTCTTCGGGGGCGAGAATGGGCCACAGAGCACACAGGGAACGCAGAGCAAGACGTAGAGGGTTTCAGAGTTACCCGTAGGGCGGGTCCAGGCCCGCCGTCGATGACGTCAGAGGGTTCGGGTACCGTGGCTGCGCCGTCTGCCCACGTGCCCAACGCGCAGTGCGGAGACCGACCATGGACGAGCCGATCAAATGGTCCCCCCGCGTCCGCAAGGCGCAGCTGCATCGGCTATACCAGTCCG
This sequence comes from Phycisphaerae bacterium, assembly GCA_041687295.1. Classification (GTDB taxonomy): domain Bacteria; phylum Planctomycetota; class Phycisphaerae; order SM23-33; family FEN-1343; genus JAWLCG01. The sequence continues at coordinate 1,643 of JAWLCG010000421.1, forward strand.
AGGCGGCGGGGCATCTCGATGAGGGCCTGCTGGACGAAGTGGGCATGATGCTCTTGTGCCGTTGCGAGGACATCCTCACCGTCGCCCGGGCCGTCGCCGGGCACGTGCGGTGCCCGCGCTGCGCAGCCCATGGGCGGCCGACGATCATCCACCGCGACAGCGGCAAGCCCGAGACGCTCATGGTCTGCCCGGCGTGCGACTGGCGGATGACCTGGGGCGACTACCGCCGGACGTTTCAACGCAAGCAACTGCACATCGGTGGGGCGCGGGCGGCGTTCGAGGCCTTTATCGAGGGCTGGCCGCGGGCGCGCGAGGGGCGGCAGAAGATGCTGCTGGTGGATCGGCTGATCCACGAGTTCCACTACTCCCTCCGCGACCGGCCGACCCTGCCGACCCGGGCAGCCGGCGTGAACCTCATCGAGGGCAAGCTGACGGACGTCGTCGCCTTCCTCGACGCCCTCTCCGCCGGGCTGCAGGACCCCGCCCTGACCGAGGACCACCAGCAGTGGCGCCAACGCCTCGATGAGGCCCAGCAGGCGTGGCACCACCCCAAGTAGGGCGGGCCCCGGCCCCCCGGGCGGCGCCCCGCGCCCGCGACGCCGGGCCGTGCCCGCCCTACGGCAAAGCCCGTTTCGGCCTGTGCCGCCGGGCGTCGCTGGCGATCGACCCGGCCTACGGCGCGGGCTTGATCACGGGCTCGGGCTCGCCGGCGGCGCGCATGCGGGCGATGAGGCGGTCGCGCATCTCTTTGCGGACCTCGGCGTGGGCGGGGTCGGCGACGAGGTTGTTGCGCTCGTGGGGGTCGGCGTGCAGGTCGTAGAGGAACTGCTCGACGTAGACCTCGCTGGCCGGGTCGGCGATGCCGTCCTTGTCGGGGGCGTAGACGGAGTACTTCCAGCGGTCGGTCCGCACGGCCCGGCCGACCTGGGCCTCGCTGATCTGCAGGAAGACGTCGTCGGGCCAGTCGGCGGCCTGCCCGCGGGTCAGGTTCTGCAGGGGCCGGCCGGCCATCGTGTCGGGCACGGGCACGCCGCCGGCGTCCAGGATCGTCGGCGGCACGTCGATGAGGCTGACGAGGTCGTCGATGACCTTGCCGCCCTCAAACCCCGGCCCGGCCGCCAGCATCGGGATGCGGATGCAGCCGTCGTGGCAGGAGCGCTTGTACTCCCTGTTGCGGGTGCGGAAGTGCGAGCCGTGGTCGCTGGTGTAGAGGATCACGGTGTCCTCGGCCAGGCCCTGCCGCTCGAGCTGCTCGCGGAGGCGTCCGAGGTTCTGGTCGAGGCTGTTGATGCAGCCAAGGTAGTCGGGGTAGTTCTCGCGCCAGTCACCGCCGGTGTCGGCGAGGTCGCCGGGCACGTCGTAGTCGGCCCACTTCTCCTTGGAGCCGTGGGGGCCCTCGTAGCGGTTGCGGTCGTTCTGGTGGTGGGGCTCGATGTAGCTGATCATCAGGAAGAAGGGGCGGTCGCCCTTGCGGTTGCGCAGGAAGTCCAGGGCGAAGTCGGTGACGGCGTCGGCGCGGTAGCGTCCTTCGGGGAACTCGCGGCGGTTGCCGTCGGCGTCGAACATGTGCCCGTCGTAGCCGTGGCTGGTGAACTCCAGCACGTCGCTGGCGACCCAGTAGTCGCGGTAGCCGCCGCGGCGCTCGGGCGGCACGGTCTTTTCGCGGAAGTTGTGCTCAGAGTCGCTGGCGAGGTGCCACTTGCCCACATAGGCGGTCTCGTAGCCGGCGTCGCCGAGCTGGTGGGCGATGGTCCGCTCGTCGGGCGGCAGGGCGATGTTGTTCTTGAAGCAGCCGGTCTGCGTGGCCCACTTGCCGGTCTGGATGCACGCGCGGGCGGGCCCGCAGACGGGCTGACAGGTGAAGGCCCGCTCAAAGCGGGTCCCCTCGGCCGAGAGGCGGTCGAGGTTGGGCGTCAGCGGTAGCCGCTGGCCGTAGGCGCCGATGGTGTCCCACCGCTGTTGGTCGCTGAAGAAGAACAGGATGTTGGGTCGGTCGGTCATGGTGGGCTCCGGGGGGATAATTGGTTGATTGGTTAATTGGTTAACTCGTAAGACGTCAATGCGTCAATGCGTCAACGCGGTAATGCGCGGGCAGGTGTGCCGTTCGGGTGCTCCGGGCGTCTTCCCTCCACGCCCACGGATTGCCATCCGTGGGCTTTGGGGTCGGGCTGTGCCTGGCGGGGCACAACGCACCCACAGGTCCGTCGGTAGGGGCTCACCGCCCCAGCTCTCGGCTGCGAGCGGCGGCGGCGCGGACGGCGCGGACGACCGACTCCTGGACCCCGGCGGCCATCGAGACCCTCGACGCCG
>JAWLCG010000422.1:0-3930 GCA_041687295.1 Phycisphaerae bacterium
GCCTAAAGCGATAAATCCCGGGGGTTTTGGGGCTGGCCCCCATTCCTTTCCGTCAACTCCTTGGGATGAGATCCTCCAAAGACTACCGCGCTCCTTCGGGGGCTGCGGGCGGTTCGGGGGTCCTCCTATTCTCCTGTTCTCCTGCTCCCCTGATCCCCTGTTCCAGCCGCCCGTTTGCCAACGGGCGGCTAGGGGCTTGCCTGGCCGACGGGGGGCAGTACCATACGGCCATGACCATCGTCGAACGAGTGCCCCTGGCCCGGCAGGGGGAGGCCCTGGAGCTGGTCGCCGGCGGCGGGCGGCGGGGCTGGGGCGTGCGCGAGGCCAGCCGCTCGCTGCAGGAGTTTCTGCGCGAGCAGTCGCCGGGCCGACCCACGCTGTGGTGGACGCGGACGGACGACACGCCCGTCGCGGCCGTGCTGCTGCTGCGCTCGCCGGGGCGGACGGGCCTGGTGGTTCACAGCACGACCGACTACGGCCTGGTGGAGGTGGCGCCGCTGGCGGCCCTGCTGGCGGGCCTGGCCGAGCAGGTCGTCGGGCCCGAGATGGTGCTGCTGCAGGCGCTGCTGCTGCCCGAGTCGCGGCAGGACATCCGCGCGTTCGCCCAGGCGGGCTACGAGCAGCTGGCCGAGCTGATCTTCCTCCGCCTGTCCGTGCGGAGCCGACCGCTCCCGCCGGCCCCGCCGGGGATCGAGTTTTGCCCCTACACCCCCGAGATGCACGCCCGGTTCGCCGAGGCGATTCGGGGCAGCTACGTCCAGAGCCTCGACTGCCCGGGCCTGGAGGGGCTGCGGGACGTGGAGGAGATCATCGCCGGGCACAAGGCCTCGGGCGTCTATCGCCCCGAGCTGTGGACGGTGGCGCTGCGGGCCGGTCAGCCGGCCGGCGTGATCCTGCTGAGCGACAACCCGGCCCAGAACAGCCTGGAGGTGGTGTACATGGGCGTGTCCGCCCAGTGCCGCCGGCGGGGGCTCGGTCGGGCCCTGCTGGAGCGGGCGGTGCGGCAGGCCGCCGAGGCCGGCCGGGCCGGGCTGAGCCTCGCCGTCGACTCGAACAACCGCCCCGCCCGGCAGTTGTACGCCTCGATGGGCTTCGTGGCCACGACGCGCCGCCTGGCCTGGGTGCGGGTGTATCGCCCGAGTCGATGATCGGGCGAAGGCCCGTCCTGTGCGGGCTTGTGGACAGACTGTGGATGGAAGAATTTTTTGCGGGCCAAACGGTTTGCCCCCCGACCCTTGGGCGGTGTGGATAAGTATTCGAATGGTTTGCGATTGACCCCCGAGGCCCGCGGATTTAGATTCCTATGCCGTGGCGGCCAGCAGCACCTGATTCGACCGCACGCCCAGTACCTTTCATCGCGGAGCGAGCGTAGCGTTCGCCTGTTAGACCGTTAGAGGATCGGGGAACCATGACCAGCAGCAAACAGGCGCCCGGTGTGCGCGCAGAGAGCGAGGCCGACACGATCCTGGCCACGTTGGCCCGGCGGGTCGGACCCCAGAAGTTCAACGCGTGGTTCAAGAACACCACGCGGGTCGGCCTGGATAGCGGGCACGTCACGCTCAGCGTGGCCAGCCCCTTCGTGGCCAGCTGGATCGAGAGCCACTTCCTGGCCGACCTGGACCACGCGGTCAGCGCGGCCCTGGGCGGGTCGCGCCCCGTGGTCGTCTGCGTGGACCCCAGCCTGGCCGGCCAACTCGGCCGGCGCCAGCTCGACACCCAGGCCGCCCAGGTCGAGCGGGTCACCACCGGCACCCCGGGCCGGGGGGGCCGGCCTGAGCCCCAGCCCCTGCGCCACCGCCTGAGCGACTTCGTGGTCGGCCCGAGCAACCAGTTGGCCCACTCGGCCGCCCAGGCCGTCATCGGCGGCGAGGCGACCGCCTTTAACCCCCTGTTCATCCACGGCGGCTGTGGCCTGGGCAAGACCCACCTGCTCCAGGGCCTGTGCAACGCCCTGAGCGATCGGCCCGGCAAGCCCGTCCGCTGGCGCTACGTCACCGGTGAGCAGTTCACCAACGAGTTCATCGCCGCCATCAAGAGCAAGCATCTCGAGGCCTTCCGCGCCACCTACCGCAAGCTCGACGTGCTGGTGATCGACGACGTGCACTTCCTGGCCGCCAAGCGGGCCACGCAGGAGGAGTTCCTGCACACCTTCAACACCATCGACGGCGCCGGCAAGCAGATCGTGATGGCCAGCGACGCCCACCCCAAGCTGGTGGGGCAGTTCACCGAGCAGCTCATCAGCCGATTCGTCAGCGGCATGGTCGTCAAGGTCGACTCGCCCGACCCGCTCACCCGCGTGAAGATCCTCCGCCGCCGGGCGGCCGCCATGGGCGCGGCCATCCCCGCCGAGGTCCTGGAGTACATCGCCCTGCACATCCGCGGCAGCGTCCGCGAGCTCGAGGGCACGCTGCTGAAGCTGACCGCCCTGGCCGGCCTGGCCAATGAGCCGGTCTCGCTGGCCCTGGCGACCGAGGCCCTGGCCGACCACCTCGCCCAGACCGACAGCGCCCTGACCCTGGGCGACATCGAGACGATGGTGGCCACCTACTTCGGCCTGACCGTGGCCGACCTGCACAGCTCCCGCCGCACGCGGACCGTCAGCCTGGCCCGGGCCGTCGCGATGACCCTCGCCCGCCGCCACACGCCGATGAGCTACCCCGAAATCGCCCGGGCCATGGGCAAGAACCACTCCAGCGTCCTGCTGGCCGTCAAGCGGACCGAACAGCTCCTGGCCCAGGACGGCACCGTCACCTGGATGACGCCCACCGGCCCCCGCTCGGCCCCGGCCGTCGCCCTGTTCCAGACCCTCCAGGGCCAGCTGCGCTAGACCCCCCGGCCCCGTCCAGGGGCGCCTGATCGTCAGTCATGCCGGCCCATGGAGGCCCCGGGCGCGAGCGCCGTATGGAGTGCGGCGATGCAATCGCCGCTTTGGCTTGGGTCGCCATCGAGCCAAAGCGGCGATGACTCGCCGCACTCCAAAACGGCGGTCCGCCGATCGCGCAGGGACACCTATAGCGGCCTGGCCGGGGTCGCTCCCCTGTGCATCGAGTGGGAGCCCGGCGGGAGAGCCCAAAGACGTGGCTACGAACGCCGTAGCTACGGCACCCGCACGGTCTTTGCTTTTCGGAGAGGCGATGAAGACTGCCGCCCTTACCCCCGGGCCAGCCCGGGGCCATATGGGGAAGAAGAAAAGGGACGCAATTGCGCCGGGGGGCTTTTCCCGTGCTTGACGCACCTCGGGACGTTCCGTATGCTAGAGTCCAGAGGAAAGGAAGCCCTATGACCATTCAGAACTGGTCCGACGATATTGTGTTGGCTGAGCTGGCTGACGAGCCGGTCTTCACCGAAGAGATGAACACGCTGATGGATCGGCTCGAGGGCGCCCCCCGCGACGTCGTGCTCAGCTTCAGTGCGGTCGACTTCCTGAACAGCTCCAACATCGCCCGGCTGCTCAAGCTGCGCAAGATGGTCCACGCCGCCGGCCGACGGCTGGTGCTCTGTGGGGTCAATACGCAGGTCTGGGGCGTGTTCCTGGTGACGGGCCTGGACAAGATCTTCGAGTACACCGACGACACCGCCACCGCCCTGGCCACGCTGCAGCTGGGCAACCCCGAGCAGGCCCGCTAGGCCGGCGGGCCGCAGTTCGGCCGCCACCGCCCCCAGACGCCGATGGCGATGCGACACTCCACGCCCACGGATTGCGATCCGTGGGCGTTTTTTTGGTTCTTCGCCGATCGGCGGGGGAGGCGGACAGGCCCCCTGTCGTCCATCCAGCTGGTGTCCGAGCCGTGGGGGCTCTGCCCCCACACCCCCGGGATTTATCGCATGGGGCCCCCCGGCAAGACATAACAGGCGACTCGGCCAGGAGGAGCCGCCCGTGCCGTAAGGGCACCTTGGCGGCGCTCGGGTCGCTTTTCAGCGCCAGCGTTG
>JAWLCG010000423.1:0-3900 GCA_041687295.1 Phycisphaerae bacterium
CGCTTTGGATCGCATGTGACAGAGCCAGCCAAAGCGGCGTCAAGGCCGCCGCACTCCATACTGCGCTCGCGCCCTGGGCCGTCCATTGGTGGTGCGACTGACGAGTCGGCGCCCCAAGGACGTGGCTACAAACGCCGTAGCCACGGCACCTGCACGGCGTAGCGGTTGCTACAGGCTCAGCTCGGCCGAGCCGGCCTGGCGGGCGAGGGTGACGGTGGTGCTGCGGTGGTCGGCCTCGACGCGGTGTCGGCCGAAGTAGGCCCGGACGGTGCATCGGCCCTGGGCGTCGGCGGTGCCCTGCCAACGGGTCCACCATTGGCCGAAGACCAGTTCGCGATAGGCCTCGGCCACGGGCGTGGGGGCGAAGTCCTTGGCCCACGGGGCGGCGGCGGGCTTCCAGTGGGCGCCCTCCCAGAAGCCCCACATCAGGATGCCCTCGACCGACGGGTGGGCGAAGCAGGTCTCGTAGGCGGTGCGCAGGGCCTCGGCCCGGTCGTCCGGGCGGCGGGTGTCGCAGTCGTACTCGGTGATGCGGATGGGCAGGCCGAAGCGCCCCAGCCGGTCCAGGGCCTCGACCATTCGGCCAGGGTCAGGCCGCCGGCCATCGAGGAAGTGCCCCTGGCAGCCGATGCCGGCCAGCGGCACGGCCGCCTCCAGCAGGCCCTCGATCTGCCGCTCGTATCGCTCCAGCAACTCGTGGGTCAGAATCCAGTAGTCGTTGACGTACAGCCGGACGGCCGGGTTCTCCTCGCGGGCCCAGCGGCAGATGTCGCCGACGATGCCCGGGCCGAAGCGGTCGACGAAGTAATGGCCCTCGACCATCTCGTTGTTGAGGTCGAACTCGTCGATCCGCCCGCGGTACCGCCGAACGACCTCACGGCAGCGGCGCTCCATCGCCGCCAGCAGCGCCGCGTCGTCCAGCGCCTGCACCCACTTCTGGATGAACTCCTGCTTCTCCCAGAACAGGCAATGGCCCCGCATCGGGATGCCCAGCGCCTCGCACCGCTCCAGGATGCGGTCGGCCGGGCCGTAATCGACCTGCCCCGGCTCGCGCTCGGTGCAGTACCACTTCAGGGCGTTCTCGTGCACAGCCGAGTTGAAGTTCGCCGCCAGCAGCTCCCAGTAGCGCCGCCGGGCCTCGCTGTCGCCGCCCTCGCCGGCCGCCCAGTTGGTGATGGCCGTGCCGAACCAGAACTCGTGCGCCTGCTGCGTCACCGTTACCGTCGCCCCGGGGGCCGTGCGAATGTGCAACGTGCCCGTCCGCAACGCGTCAATGGCCCCCTGCGGGCCGCGGTCGATCTCTACCATCGTGTCGGTCCCCTTGTATGTCGCCGACCCTCGGGCCGCGCCCATCGGCGCCGGCCCCGTAGGGCGGGCACGGCCCGCCGCGGCGGCGCCTGGCGCCATCGACGGCGGGCCGTGCCCGCCCTACTGACTACACTGTCGCCGCCTGGGGCCAGCCGTGCTTCCACGGGTCCAGGCGCAGGAAGGTGTCCAGCATGAACTGCTTGGTCTGCGGCTGAGCGCCGATGGCCTTGTGGTCGCCGTAGTCGCCCAGGACGAAGCCGCCCGCCGGCGTGCCCCAGGTGGTCATCAGCTGACGGGCCTGGGCAGTGATTTCGGCGCGGTCGCCGCGGGGCAGGGTCTTCTGGATGTCGCAGAGGGTCTCGAAGGTGATCCGCCCGGCGAACTGCCGGCCGATCTCCTCGATGCCCAGGGCCGTCGGCTGCTGCAGGTTGATCAGCGTCAGGCCCGCCTCGATGAGCCCGGGAATGATCCGGTTGACCTTGCCGCACGAGTGCATCCACACGTGCCAGCCGCAATCGCGGGCGGCCCCGAAGATTTTCTTGTAGCGTGGCAGGAAGAACCGCGTCCACAGCTGCGGGCTGATGTGCAGGTCGATCTGCGTGCCCCAGTCCTCGCTGAAGTTGAACGCGTCGATGCGGTTGCCCGCCACGTTGTACACGCCCTGGATGATGTCGATGTCGTACTGCACCAGCCGGTCGGCCAACTCGTGGATGGCCGGCGTGTCGTCCATCAGGTCGATCATGCAGTTCTCGAAGCCGTGCAGCGTGTGCATCCGCTCCCACAGCAGCATGAAGATGCTGGTGATGCGGTACTTGCCCGCGCTGGCCGGGTCGGCGTCCAGGGCGTCCAGGGCGGCGGGGATGTGCTCGAAGCGGCGCGCGTCGGTGCCGTCGGGCCAGGGGTAGTCCTCGAGCCTGGCCAGGTCCTCCAGCGGATGGCCGCGGACCTGGCCCATGTTGGGCTGGTCGGTCTTGTGCCACTGGCAGAGCCACTGGTCCAGCGTGGGGTCGTCCTGGGCCTGGGGCGGCTTGATCTGGGCCGCGCCGATCCAGGCCGTGTCGCTGGTCTCGCCGTAGCCGTTGACCGGCAGCCGCTCGGGGCCACGGAACTCCAGGGCCCGCTTCATGTTCTCGCGTGGGGTCATGTGCATCTCGCCATCGCAGGGGTGTTGAGGTTCTGCCGCCATTCTGCGCAGCCCCGCCGGCGGATGCAACGGCCTGTCGGCGGGTTGACAGGTTGGCCGTTGCGTCGGCGGGGCCCGCGGGTATCCTGGGGCAGGTGCACAGAGACCCCGACACGCAGGAGCAGCCATGACCACGCAGGCCCCGCCCGACGGCATCGGCGCCATGGTGCCGCGCGAGACGATGTCCCCGGCCATCCGCAAGTACCGCGACACGTACGCGAGGGTCCCCGGCGCGCCGCTCTACCGGCGCGAGTTCGGCTACTACTGCCTCGACCGCTGGTACGAGCAGGGCCTGGCCCGCGATGCGGACCTCGCCGAGCTGTTCGCCTATGACGGGCCGGCCGTCCACGGCCTGGGCGAGTTGGGCTGGTGCGAGGCCGCTTTCTGCCCCGCCTTTGAGACGCGAGTGCTCGAGGACCGCGGCGACCACGAGCTGGTGCAGGACTTCGCCGGCCGGCACGTGCTGTTCTTCAAGGGCCGACGCAGCGGCTTCATGCCCGAGTACGTCGACCACCCCGTCAAGGATGCCGCCACCTGGCAGCGCGACGTGAAGTGGCGGCTCGACCCCGCTTCGCCGGCCCGCTGGACGACCTTCGACGAGCGGATGGCCGCCGCCCGGCAGCGCGCGGGCGAGGGCTTCTGGATGCGCCAGCAGGTCATCGGGGCGTACATGTACCTCCGCAGCCTCATCGGCCCAGCCGACCTGCTGTACGCCTTCTACGACATGCCCGAGGTCGTCCACGACTGCATGGCCGCCTGGCTGGCCCTGGCCGACGCCGTCACCGCCCGCCATCAGCAGCACGTGACGTTCGATGAGATCTTCTTCGGCGAGGACATCTGCTACAACCACGGCTGCCTGATCTCGCCGGAGATGATGCGGCAGTTCATCCTGCCCTACTACCAGCAGCTCATCGCCAACGTGCGGGCGCGGCAGATCGACCGCCGCCGGCACCTCTACGTGCAGATCGACACGGACGGCTTCGCCGACCCGGTGATCCCCCTCTACGCCGAGGCCATCGGCATGGACGTGATGAGCCCCTTCGAGGTCGCCGCCGGCTGCGACGTCGTCCGCACCGGCCGGGAGTATCCGAACCTGGTGATGACCGGCGGCATCGACAAGCGGATCCTGGCGGCCGGGCCCGAGGCCATCGACCGCGAGCTCGAGCGCATCCTGCCAGTCATGCGGCAGCGCGGCGGCTACATCCCCACCTGCGACCACGGCGTGCCCGAGGAAGTCACCCTGGCCAACTACCTCCACTACCGCCAGCGGGCCGTCGAGCTGGGCGGGTAAGACGTAGGGCGGGCCCTGGCCCGCCGTCGATGGCGCCAGACGCCGCCGGCAGTAGGGCGGGCACGGCCCGCCGACGATGGCGCCAGGCCCCACCGGGCCGCACCCCGCCCTCGCGGCG
>JAWLCG010000424.1:0-3887 GCA_041687295.1 Phycisphaerae bacterium
GGGCTTGCCGCCCTCCTCTGCGCGTCTGCGGCCGGCCGAGCGGCCACCGCCGGGCATCCCCAGCCCCTCGCGCCCCATCCGCACCCCCGCCGCCCGGTGCTCGTTGCCGCCTGCTGACGTGACCAATTGAGCAACAGGCCCGGCAATCCGTGGGCTTGGGCCGGAGGTGCCTTGGGACCCGCAGACGCAATCGGCAAACGGTCTAGGCGTGGCCCCAGACGCCCTGGCCACACGCCGCGATCCGCCGGTCGGCCGGGCCGGGCGGGGGGGTGTGGCATTGCATTTGGGCCCCCTGTGCGCTACAGTGTACGTCTTGAACTGACCGTGAAAGGCCGTGGCAGTGACCCCGAAGAACCGAAATCCGTGGACGCCCTTCGCCGGGCAGGTGCTGGTGGCCCCGTCGCTGCTGGCGTGCGACTTCATGCGCCTCGGCGAGCAGGTGCAGGCCGTCACCGACGCCGGCACGGCCGTGCTGCACGTGGACGTGATGGACGGGCACTTCGTGCCGAACCTGGCCCTGAGCCCGGGCATCGTCGAGAGCGTCCGGGCCGGCAGCGATCGGCTGCTGGACGTGCACCTGATGCTGACCAACCCGCTGCGGTTCGTCGAGCCCTTCGCCAAGGCCGGGGCCGACAGCATCACCTTCCACATCGAGGCCGAGGACGACCCGCGGGCGGTCATCGACCGGCTTCGCGAGCGGGGCCTGGGCGTCGGCGTGGTGGTCAAGCCGGGCACCGCGGGCGAGGCCCTGGCGCCCTACGCCGGCGAGGTCGACCTGGTGTTGATCATGACGGTCGAGCCGGGCTTCGGCGGGCAGAGCTTCATGGCCGAGCAGCTCGACAAGATCCGGGCCGTGCGGGACATGGTGGGCCCCGACGTGCGGGTGGAGGTCGACGGCGGCATCGATGAACGGACCGGCCCGCTCTGCGTGCAGGCCGGGGCCGATACGCTGGTGATCGGCTCGAACATCTTCCGGGCGTCGGACCCGGGCAAGGCCTTTGGCACGATGGCCCGCGCCGCCGATGCCGCACGGGGCGGGTGAGCGATGGCGCTGCTGGTGGTCGTCCAGGTTGGCCCGACGGAGTGGAGCGTTCAGGATCGCCTGGACAGCGCCCCCGGCGTGCCCCTGACGGCCGAGGGCGCCGAGGCCGTCCGCCAGGCCGTACAGTCGCTGGCCGGGCGGGGGCTGCAGGCCCTGTACAGCTCGGCCAACGAGGCCGACCGCCAGACCGCCGAGATCGCCGGCGAGGTGCTGCGTCTTCGGCCTCACGTGGTGAACGACCTGCGCGAGTTGGACTACGGCCTGTGGCAGGGCCTGCGGACCGAGGACGTCCGCCAGCGGTTCACCCGGGTCTACAAGCAGTGGATCGACGACCCCTCGGCCGTCTGCCCGCCCGAGGGCGAGACCCTCTACCAGGCGGCCGACCGCGTGAGTAAGGCGGTCGACCGCATTCGGCGCAAGCACCGCAATGCGAACGTTCTGCTGGTGCTGCACCCGGTCGTGGCGGCGCTGCTGCGCTGCCGCTGGCTGGGGCAGGACCTCTCGGCCCTGTGGGAGCAGCTGGCCGAGCCGAGCAGTGTGAGCGAGTACGATCCCGATCATCCCCCAGCCGCACGGGAGACGCCATGAGTTCCAACGTACCCTTTCCGCCGGTCAGCAACCCTCCGGAGGAGGGCCCGCAGTTCCGCGCCAAAAAGGCCGACGTGCCCCCGGGGTTGTGGATGCGCTGCCCGACCTGCGAGGGCATGCTCTTCACCAAGACCGTCGTGGCCAATCAGCAGGTCTGCCCGGAGTGCGAGCACCACTTCCGCGTGCCCGCCCGCCAGCGCATCGAGCAGCTGTGCGACCCGGGCAGCTTCGAGGAGATGTTCGCCGAGGTCGCGCCGGCCGACCCGCTGGAGTTCCGCTGGCTCGACCAGGTCTACGCCGACCGCGTGAAGCGCGAGCAGGCCAAGAGCGGCAACACCGAGGCCGTCATCACCGGCGTCGGCTACGTCAAGGGCCGGCGCGTCGCCCTGGGCGTAATGGACGGCGACTTCCTCATGGGCTCGATGGGCAGCGTCGTCGGCGAGAAGATCACCGCCCTGATCGAGCATGCGGCCGAGCACGCCCTGCCGCTGATCATCCTGTGCATGTCCGGCGGCGCCCGCATGCACGAGGGCGCCCTGAGCCTGATGCAGATGGCCAAGACCAGCGCCGCCCTGGCCCGCTACGACGACCGCGGCGGGCTGTTCCTGTCGATCCTGAGCGACCCGACCACCGGCGGCGTGACGGCCAGCTTCGCCATGCTCGGCGACGTCATCCTCGCCGAGCCCAAGGCCCTGATCGGCTTCGCCGGCCAGCGGGTCATCCGCAACACCATCAAGGCTGACCTGCCCGAGGGCTTCCAGCGGGCCGAGTTCCTGCTCGAGCACGGCTACATCGACCGCATCGTCCGCCGACACGACCTCCGCAACGAGATCGCCCGGCTGATCGACTACTGCGGGAAGTAGGTCTTCCGTAGGCCGGGTCGAGCGCCGCGAGGCCCGGCGTCTTCCGAAGACGATGATGGGCCACAGAGGACACAGAGAACACAGAGGAAGACACAGAGATTCGTATCTGTGATATATAGCCCGCGGCTTGCCCGGGGTCTTCCGAAGACGTCACACGTCCATGGGCCGCATGGAGTCAGTAGGCCGGGTCGAGCGCAGCGAGGCCCGGCGGCGATGGCGGGAATGCGTCCAAAAAAGGAGACAGGTGAATGAACGTGCGTGAGGAGTTGGCTGTCAAGCAGGCCCGCGTGGCGGAGTTTCTGGACCGCGAGAACCTCGACGGCGTTCTGCTGAGCCGCCGGGCGAATTTCAGTTGGTTCTCGGCCGGGGCGTACAACCACGTCAACGCCGCCACCGAGGTCGGGGCCGCCACACTGCTGGTGACGCGTTCGGGCGCGACGGTGTTCACCACGAACATCGAGGCCGAGCGACTCATCGGCGAGGGTCTCGCCGGCCGGCAGATGGACGTCGTGCCCTACCCGTGGCACAGCGACGCGAGCCGGGCGTCGGCGATTCTCCAGGCCGCCCGGGGCCTGTCGCTGGCGGCCGACGAGCCCATCACCGGCGTCCCGGCCAACCCGCTGCCCGGTTCGTTCGCCCCGCTCCGCTGGACGCTGCTGGAAAGCGAGATCGAGCGCTACCGCTCCATGGCGACCGACGTGGCCCGGGCCGTGGAGGCCGTCGCCGCCGCCATCGAGCCCGGCGCGACGGAGGTGGAGGTCGCTGGGCGGATGCAGGCGGAGATGTTCGCCCGCAACTGCCTGCCGTGGGTGACGCTGGTGGCCGGCGAGGACCGCGTGATGCGCTACCGCCACCCGCTGCCGACGGCCGCGCCGGTCAACCGCTACGCCATGCTCGTCGCCTGCGGCGAGCGGGCGGGTCTGGTGGCCTCGTGCACGCGGTTCTACCACTTCGGCCCCGTGCCGGCCGACCTGCGGCGCAAGGCCGAGGCCTCCGCCACCGTCGACGCGACGATGATCGACGCCACCCGTCCCGGTAAGACGTTAGGCGACGTGCTGGCCGCCGGCATCGCCGCGTACAAGGCCCAGGGCTTCGCCGGCGAGTGGGAGCTGCACCACCAGGGCGGCTCGGCCGGCTACCTGCCCCGCGAGGTCATCGCCACCCCTGGCTGCGCCGTGCCGGTGCTGGCCGACCAGGCCTTCGCCTGGAACCCCTCGATCACCGGCACCAAGAGCGAGGACACCATCCTCTGCCGCGCCGCCGGCCCCGAGATCCTCGCCGAGCCGGGCGACTGGCCGATGATCGAGGTGAGCGTCGAGGGTCGGACGTACCGCCGGCCAGCGATCCTGGAGCGGTAGCCCGTAGGGAACGCAGGTTCGCGGAGCGTAGCGCAG
>JAWLCG010000425.1:0-3865 GCA_041687295.1 Phycisphaerae bacterium
CCCGTCCGCCGCTGGGCCCGCGGCGTCATCGCCGACTTCGGCGTCGCCATGCGCACCGAGACGACCCTCCAGGCCGTCGAGCCTGGCCGGACCGCCCGCCTCAGCGACGGCACGGCCTGGCCAGACGCCGTCATCGTCTGGTCGCCCGGCGTGACGCCCGGACCGGCGCTGGCCACACTGGACACGCCCCGCGTCAAACAGGGCCGACTCGCCGTCGACGACTACCTCTGCCTGCCCGGCCACGAACGCGTCTTCGCCGCCGGCGACCTGGCCGGCCCCCGCCCCGGCGGCGCCGACGAGCCGCTGCGGATGGGCGTGCAGTTCTCCCTCGACGGCGGGCGCCACGCCGCACGCAACCTCCTGCGGGCCCACCAGGGCCAGCCCCTCCAGCCCTTTGCCCCGCGCGACCTGGGCTACCTCGTGCCCCTGGCCCCAGGCCAGGCCGCCGGCGTCGTCCTGGACCGCCCAATGACCGGCCACGTGCCCTACCTGCTGCACTACACCATGAGCGCCTACCGCAGCTGGGGCCTGCGAAACCGCGCCGGCGTCCTGGGCGACCTGCTGACCCACTGGCTCGGCGGCCAACCCTTCGCCGCCCCCAGCCCCTCGGCGCCCGTCACCACGTAGCGCCCTGCAAACTACGAAGACAAACAACGGCCACAGAGGACACAGAGGACACAGAGGTTCTTGTTGTTTCCCTCACAGCGGGACTGGCCGCAGGAAGGCCTGGGGAGCGCGGAGCTGTTCTGCAAGTCTCTAAAACAAACAGAAAAAACCTCTGTGCATCTTCTCTCTGTGCCCTCTGTGTCCTCTGTGGCCAGATTTGCTTCTTAGGATTTTACTCCCGGCTGACCCGGTCGATGGCGGCCTGGAGGATCTTGCGGGCCTCGGGCAGGGGGGCCAGCAGGTCGCCGTCGGCGATGCACTCGAAGTGCACCGGCCCGTCGTAGCCGCCGTCGCGGAGGATCCGCAGCACGCGGTCGAGATCGTCGCCCCAGCCGATGAGCTGGCCGTCGTCGGTGACGCCCTTGAGCTTCAGGTGCGCGTCGGTGGCCTTGGGGGCCAGCTTGGCCGTGTCGGCGAAGACCTGCTCACGCTGCTCGGCCGAGGCGCCCTTGAAAAAGTCCCGCGACCAGTTGCTCGGGTCCGGGCAGGTCGTCAGGCGGTCCGAGCCCAGCTCGTCGATCAGCCAGAGGATCTCGTCGGCCGAGAAGTAGATCGAGTTGTGGTTCTCGATGGCCATGTTCACCCCGTGCTTCTCGGCCACCGGCACGCACTCGCGGATGCCCTCCAGCGTGAGCCGCTCGAGCTTCTCGCGGGGCTCATCGGCAATGGAGTAGCCCGTGAGCATGCGGATGTTCGGCACGCCCAGCTCGGCCGCGATGCCCAGCCACTGCTTGATGTAGGCGATGTTCGCCAGCCGCCAGCTCTCGTCGGTGACGTAGGCGAAGTCGTTGTACGTCGCCAGGCAGTGCACGCGGACGCCGACCTGCTCGGCGTGGCGCATCACCTTCTTCAGGTAGGGCAGGTCGTCCGACGCGAAGTCGCCGGGGGGCATGTTAGCCTTGCCGCTCATGATCTCGAGGCTCGCGTAGCCCATCTCCGCCGTCAGGTCCAGGGCCTGGAACACGGTGAAGTCGGGGTCTTCCTTGAACCGGTTGCGGAAGCTCCAGGAGTGCAGGCCGGCTTGCATGGGGGGCTCCTTGTGAAGGGGGGGGCGAGGGGTCCTCGCGCGATTGGCTTCGTTCCGCCGCCCATGGTGGCCGGGCCGACGGCCGGTGTCAACGCCGGACGCCCGGAATTGGGTTTGTTCCGTCATCTGCACCCCCGCGGCCGGGGCCGAATTGGGTTCGTTCCGTCAGATTGCCCCTCCGACGCCCCCGCCACGGCCCTCCTTCGCCGTACCCAGACCCCCGAGCCCTGAATACTCCGATTGTATACACCATACAATATGCAATCCTCCGTCGAGCCGGCCCCGCGGACGGGTCGGCCAGGGCCAGCCTCGTAGGGCGTGCAACGAGTTGCACGCCCTACGGGACTACGCTTACCGAGAGGCTTGCGCCTCTCTACCCTTACAGGCGAGTGACGCATCTGTGCGCACAGGCGCTTCCGGATCTGCGACAAAAGTGTCGCGTGACACGTCAAACGGCCCATGAAAACCGGCTGCGCAGATTTTCTGCGGAAAATCCGACTGCGTCGGAAAAGCGGGAAGCCGCTGTGCGCGCCCCAAGGACTTGCGCCGACGTAAGAGCTGTAGGGCGTGCAACGAGTTGCACGCGTAACGGGGTCCGTGGGGGTTGCGCGAGCAACGAGTTGCTCGCCCTACGGTGCTGGTCAGGGGCGGGCCGGTGCGGTATGCTCTGGGCGACTCAAACCCCGAGGAGGTCACCCCATGCCGTCGCGCCCGAATGTCCTGGTCCTGATGAGCGATCACACCAACGCGGCCGCCATGAGCGGCGGGGGGCCTTGCCTGACGCCGGTCTGCGACGAGATCGCCCGGCTGGGGCGGCGGTTCGCCCGGTGCTACACGCCCAACGCCATCTGCTCGCCGGCGCGGGCGTCGCTGATGACGGGCACCTACCCCAGCACGCACGGCATGTGGGACTGCACCCACACCCAGCGGGCCCAGTGGGTCAACGTCGATGAGCGGCTGACCTACTTCTCCCAACGGCTGGCCGAGGCGGGCTACCGCAACGGCTACTTCGGCAAGTGGCACGTCGAGCAGACCGAGCAGCTCGAGCAGTTCGGCTGGCACGAGTACGACGCCAAGACCGGCCTGAAGCGCCTGGAGCGCGTCCCCGGCACCGAGGTCTCCGTCAAGACGCCCGGCTACCGCGACCACCTGCTGGCGGCCGCCGGGCGCGACGACGGGGATATCTCGCACCCGGCCTTCAACCAGGGCATCGACTTCATCCGCCGCCAGGCCGACGCCGAGGCGCCCTGGTGCTGCTTCATCTCGGCCCTGGAGCCGCACGACCCATACGTGGCGCCGCAGCGGTTCCTGGACCTCTACGACACCGCCGCCATCCCGCTGCCGGCGACGCTGCACGAGGAGGACTCGGCCGACACCCCGCCGGTGATCCGCCGGATGCGCCAGGTGTGGCAGGGGCTCAGCGACGAGGACTGGCGGCGGGTGCGGGCGGCCTACTGGGCGGTGATCAGCTACATCGACGCCGAGATGGGCCGAGTGCTCGACGCCCTGCGCCAGACGGGGCAGCTCGACAACACCATCATCGTCGTCACCAGCGACCACGGCGACATGATCGGCTCGCACGGGCTGGTGACCAAGGGCATCGGCACGGCCTACGAGGAAGTGTACAACATCCCGCTGATCCTCCGCGTGCCGGGCCTGGGCGGCGGGGAGGACGCGACGACCTGCACCAGCCTGGTCGACGTGGGCCCCACGCTGCTGGACCTGTGCGGGGCGGCGCCCATGGAGCCCTGTCAGGGCCGATCGCTGCGCCCCGTGCTGGAGGGCACGGCCGACCCGGCCGAGTGGCAGGGGGCCTACGCGGAGTTCTTCGGCCAGCGGTTCGTCTACACGCAGCGGCTGGTGTGGCAGGGCGACTGGAAGTACGTCTTCAGCCCCGCGGGCCTGGACGAGCTGTACAACCTCGCCGAGGACCCCCACGAGACGAACAACCGCGCCGTCGACCCGGCCTGCCGCGAGATCCTCGAGGCGATGGCCGCCCGCATGTGGAAGAAGATGGCCGAGATCGGCGACAAGTCGCTCTCCAACAGCCACTACGCCACCCTCCGCCTGGCCCCCGTCGGCCCCGAGTCGGCCAAGAGGGTCTGAACCGGCGGGCCGGCCTGCGGTCCCCACGGCCGGGTGCCGTGGCTACGGCGTTTGTAGCCACGTCTT
>JAWLCG010000426.1:0-3847 GCA_041687295.1 Phycisphaerae bacterium
CGCGCAGGCAACCCCTACGGCAGCTACCACCAGCAGGAGCCCTGCATCCACTGCGACAACCCGCTGCAGGCCCCGCCGCCGCGGACGTTCGGGCAGAAGGTGCTGACCAAGGCCGCCTTCATGGCCCGTCGCCTCCAGCAGCCCTTCCACCGGCCTCATCCCAACTGGATCCACCTGCTGGTGGAGAAACAGTCTGCCTCAGTGGCCCTGACGCTCCCATTGCCTGCTCAAGAGGGGGCTGTTGAGGGTTCAGCGCCAGCCGCGGTGGTCAAGCGGCGTTCCGCATAGTCAGTGGGGCTTGAGCGCCAAGCCGCTACGCCACGCAGGGCGGCTCGGCGGCGAGGGCCTTGATCAGCTCGGCTGCGTGGTCGAGCTGGCCCGGCGTGCCGCGGACGCCGATCCAGACGCAGCCCTCGGCCCCGCCGATGCCGCCCCCGCCCAGCAGCACCGCGGTGGCACCGGTGAGCTGCTCGAGGGCGTCGAGCTCCGTGAAGCTCTCGCCGGGCATGACGAGCATCCGCGGGCCCTCGGCGTCGGGGGCGTTGACCAGTTCGGCCAGGTCGGCCAGGTCGTCGACGACCCGCTTTTCCAGCCCCACCGGCACGATCAGCTGCACCCGCCGACCGATCACCGCCTGCAGGGCGGCCCCGATAGTGCCGCACTTGCCGTCGCCGATGTACACCGCCGACTGGCCCCGCAGCACGTCGAGCATGTTGGCGCCCTTGAGCACCACGTCGCCGGCCTTGAGACTGTCGACGGCGTCGAAGATGGTCAGGCCCTTCTGCCACTGCCCTTCGACGAGCACCACGTCGCCGCCGAACTGGGCGCCCTCGGCCTTGCCGCCCGGCGGCAGCACCAGGCCGCGGCGGAAGCCCTTTCGGCTGAACCCCTCGAGCTGGCCGGTGGCGCGGAGCACCTCCTCGGCCACGTAGCCGTTGGTCGTGCCGGCGATGATCACCAGCGTGCCCTGGCCGAGTACGGCCTGGATCGTCGGGTGCTGCGCCATTGCCTGGCCGATGAGCCGCTTGCCCATCGCCGGCGTCAGGATGAACTGCTTCAGAGGCATGGGGGTCTCCTTTGGTCTGGAATGCCCCCCATCATACGCCCCCCGCCGGCCGGTGCAATGCACGGGCCCGTAGGGTGTGCAGGTGCGGCCGCTGCCTGGCCAGGCGGTTCTCGATCCGCGCATCGCCGGTCCCGCTCACCGGCTGGGCCAGCAGCGCATCGACCCACGGCTCCAGGTGCGCCAGCAGGGCCTGCTCGAACTGGGTCCACTTGGGGGCCATCGCCCATTGTGTACCAGGCTTGGAGCGCTGGCGCCAGACATTTGTGTAGAATATTCCCGCCAAACAGGTACGTGGCTTACGCCGCCGGCCAGAGACTGCCGCCCCTGCGGGGCTCCGCTCCCGCGCCCTTGGGGGCTGCGCTCTGGCGGATCGGCTGGCCGGGGAGGAGGCAGGCGCCCCCTCTTGTCGCACGATACCCGTAGACTCGATAGGCAAACGAAAGGAAACAGCCCATGCCGCGACTCGCCCCCTGGATCCTGCTGATGGCCCTGGCCCTGGCGGGCTGCGCGGGGCCCGAGGCCGGCGACCTGGCCGACCTGCCCGGCCTGCCGGCGACGCGGGGCCGACCCGCTGTCCGCGCATCGGTCGAGGCCTCGATCGCCCCACCCCAGGACGCACCGGCCGACTGGCACCCGGCCGGCACCGAGCAGCCCTGGCGGTACATCGTCGTCCACCACAGCAGCACCCCCGGCGGCAGCGCAGCGGCGTTCGACCAGTTCCACCGCGCGCCGCCCCGCTACTGGGACGAGCTGGGCTACCACTTCGTCATCACCAACGGCAACGGCGGCACCGACGGCACGGTCGAGGTCGGCCCCCGCTGGGCCAAACAGAAGTGGGGCGCCCACACCGGCGGCACGCCCGACAACGAGTTCAACCAGTACGGCATCGGCATCTGCCTGGTGGGCGACTTCACCGGCCGCCTGCCCTCCGAGCGCCAGCTGGCCAGCCTCGAGCGGCTCGTCCGCTTCCTGGCCGCCCGCTACGCCATCAGCCCCGCCCGCGTCCTCGGCCATCGCGACGCCCCCAACGCCCGCACCGACTGCCCCGGCGACCGATTCCACCCGTTCCTCGTCGGCGAGTTCCGCCAGGGACTGGGCCGCGCGAGCGCGGGGCGTTAATGCGTTGATGCGTCAATTCGTTAATTCGTTAATTCGTTAATTCGTTAATTCGTAAGAGATTCTAAACCTCATTCCCCCCAAGGCCCCCTCCGGTCGCCTTGGGGTGTGCGGGTGGGTTGTGCCTCCGGATGGACCGCCCGCCCCGATGCCCACGGATCGCAATCCGTGGGCTTGGGGAAGACCACTGGGGACCGGCGCACCCAACGACAGACGGTGCAGACACGGGGCCCTCAAACCATGGAATCCCCTGGGGTCTTTCTCTGTGTCCTCTGTGTCCTCAGTGGCCCATCTTCTGCACCCGTGGTGGGCGCGCACCGCGACCGGGGCGGGTCAACGGCGGGACGGCGCGGCGCGCAGGGGCGGCGCCGCGAGGGCAGATCGGTCAGACGTTACGTACGATGGCGATAGGTGATGCGGCCCCGGGAGAGGTCGTAGGGGCTCAGCTGCACCCGGACGCGGTCGCCCGGCAGGATCCGGATGTAGTGCTGGCGCATCTTGCCGCTGATGATGCCCAGGACCTCGTGCTCGCCGTGCTCGGCGTCGAGCTTGAGGCGGAACATCGCGTTGGGCAGGGCGGCCACGACGGTGGCATCGACTTCAATGGCGTCGTTCTTAGGCATAAAACTCCTTCGGCAGTCGCCTTCGCGCGGGCCGGGACGCTGCAGCCGGCAGGCCCGTGGCTCGGCGCATCTTCGGATCGAAACGCTATATGATACTCCCTGGCGGGCCCGACGTCGAACCAAAACTCCCCGCCCCCGCCCCGGCCTGCAGAGTTGACTTGGCGGGCGGCTTGGCCCAAGATACGGATTCGGGCGCCCGGGGCCTGCCGCCAGGCCCGCAGCGCCCTCTGCAACACCCAAGCCCCGAGGAGAGACCATGGCCCAGGCGATCGACGAAGCCCTCGTCCGCCATGTCGGCAAGCTCTCCCGCATCGCCCTGAGCGACGCGGAGGTCGCCCTGTTCGGCGCCCAGCTGGCCGAGATCCTGGCGTACGTCGACAAGCTCCAGCAGCTCGACACCACCGACGTCGAGCCGATGGCCCACGCCCTCGAGATGCGCAACGTCCTGCAGGAGGACCGCTTGCACGAAAGCCTCTCGGCCGAGCAGGCCCTGGCCAACGCCCCCGACCGCCACGACGACCTGTTCCAGGTGCCCAAGGTGCTGGGAGACTCCCAATGACCACCCCCCTGGCCATGTCCGCCCGGCAGATCCGCGACGCCATCGCCGCCGGCCAGCTCAGCTGCGAGCAGGCCGCCCGGGCCTTCCTCGACGCCATCGACCGCCTCGACCCCCAAGTCAAGGCCTACACCCAGGTGCTGGGCGATCGCGCGATCGACCGCGCCCGCCAACTCGACGCCGACCGCGCCGCCGGCCAGGACCTCGGCCCGCTCGGCGGCGTGCCCGTCGCCATCAAGGACAACCTCTGCACCGACTACGCCCGCACGACCTGCTCGTCGCGGATGCTGGAGAGCTTCGCCGCCCCCTACACCGCCTCGGCCGTGGCCAGGCTGGAGTCCGCCGGCGCCGTCGTCCTCGGCAAGACCAATATGGACGAGTTCGCCATGGGCTCGTCGACGGAGAACTCTGGCCTGGGGACCACCGCCAACCCCTGGGACCTCGCCCGCGTGCCCGGCGGCTCCTCCGGCGGCTCGGCGGCGGCCG
>JAWLCG010000427.1:0-3839 GCA_041687295.1 Phycisphaerae bacterium
GCCCGACGCCCAGCAGCCGGGGGCCCCGACACCCAACGACTCGCGCGAACGGCTCGAGAATGCAAGGCAAGGGAATTATCGGATAGGCTCACAGACGCCGTAGCCACGGCACCCGCCAAAGGCCCAGCTCAGCGGGCCGAGACGACCCGCCAGAGGCCCTCGCTGACGGGTTGCAGGACGTAGGCCGCCGCCAGGGCCGCCGGCGGCTCGTCGGCGTAGGCCAGGGCCAGGTACACCGGCCGGCCCCGGTCGAGCCAGGCCCCAGCCGCGGCCGGGTTGGGCTCGATCGCCACGCCCGGCCAGTCCCCCCGCAGCGCCTGGGCCAGCCGAAGGGGGTACTCGGCCGTCAGGTCGGCCAGGATGACGGCGTCGGGCTCGACCCGCTCCAGCGTCGTGGCGGCGAAGGTGCGGGCGGAGGTCTCGCCGGCCTTCCACGGCACCAGCCAGTAGCGGCCCTCGTCGCGGAACGGCACCCGCCGGTCCGGCCGGAGCGGGCGCCCGACCGCCTCCAGCAGGGCCGGGGCGGCTGCGTACAGCACCGGCGTGAGCGCCCACGACACCAGCACCAGCCCCACCAGCACCCGCTGGCGCCGGCGATGAAGGCTCATCAGCCCGTCGAGCCCCACAGCCGCCCCCACCGCCAGCAGCACGTGCGTGGGCAGCATAAACATGAACTGGTCCTCCACGCCGTAGCGGGCGGCGAAGAGGATCTCGATGGCCGCCACCGCCCCCAGCGCCAGGCCCACCGGTCGGCCCACGCGGACGGGCATCCACCACCAGCCCAGCCCCACCGGCACCAGGGCCAGCCAGGGCCAGTTCAGCGCGATGTAGATCCCCGATCGGCCCAGGGCTCGCAGATTGCTGCCCATGACGGCGCCCTGCCAGCTGCTGCCGAACAGGGCCGAGCGGATCGTCGCGCCCCAGTCGCCGCTGGCCAGGCCCGCCTGCACGATCAGCCCCAGGTAGAGCCCCGCCCCGGCCAGCCAGGCCAGCACGAACCACCCCACCGCCGACCACCGCAGCCGCCCCCGCCACGCCAGCCACAGCGCCGAGACGCCGTACACCGGCAGCGGCAGCAGGGCGAGGTTGTGCAGGCTGAAGCCCAACCCGCTGACCAGCCCCAGCAGGGCCAGCTTCCACGCCGCGGGCCGATGCAGCGCCGACACGAGCAGGATCAGCTCGGCCGACAGGCCCGCCACCACCCAGGGGTAGGTCTCGGCGATCGTCCCCAGCCACCAGGGCGTGTGGGCGACCGCCAGCATGCCCGCCGCCACCAGCGCCGACGCCGGCCGACCCGTCAGCCGAAGGCCCAGCAGGTACACGTTCGCCACCGCCAGGGCCATGCCCAGGCCCGAGAGCATGTTCAGCGCCGTCGGGAAGCTCTCGCCCGCCAGGTACCGCAGCGGATGGGCCAGCACAATGTACAGCGGGTGCGCCAACGCCAGGCCCAGCGGGTTGTTCAGCTGGCCCAGCCAGGCCCGCCACTGGTGCATGCCGCTGTCCTGCCAGGCCACGCCCCGCTGGGCCGAGAGCGTGTACAGCGCCAGCGCCGCCAGCAGCACGAGCCACCACGCCCGTCCGGCGGTGCGTGTGGCGGGAGTCTCGGAGGTTGCCATCGTCGCCCCGGCCTGTTTCAATAGGGACTTGTCACCGCCCCGGACGCGCGTCCGCGGCGTGTGCATGCATCTTCAGGCAAGGCGCCCATGACGTCAACAACTCCGCCGACGCAAAAGCGTTCCTCCCGGCCGGCCTGGCTGGCGGTGATGCGGCCCGAGCACTGGGTCAAGAACATCCTGCTGTTCGTGGCGATCCCCTTCGCCGGCCTGGTGGCCGAGCCGATGGCCTGGGCGCGTTGCGCGGTGGGGTTCGTGGCCTTTGGCCTGCTGGCCAGCGGCGTGTACGTGATGAACGACCTGCGCGACCGCGCCGCCGACGCCGCCCACCCCATCAAACGCTACCGCCCGATCGCCTCGGGCGCCCTGGGGGCGGGGGCGGCCGTCGTCGAGAGCCTGCTGCTGCTGGCCGGCGGGCTGGCCGTGGCGGCGACGCTGGGGCTGCCCTTCGTCCTGTCGGCCGGCGGGTTCGTGGGGCTCAACGTCGCCTATACCTTCTGGCTCAAGCACCACGCCATCGTCGACGTGATCCTCGTCTCGCTGGGCTTCGTGGTCCGGGCGATGGCGTCGGCGCTGGCCATTCTCGTGCCGATCAGCGCCTGGCTGGTCCTGTGCACCTTCATGCTCTGCCTGTTCATCGCCCTGGCCAAGCGGCGCAGCGAGGTCTCCAGCCAAGCCACCCCCAGCCCCACCACCCGCCGGGTGAACCTCTTCTATACCCCCGAGCGTACAGAGCATATGCTGAGCGTCTCGGCCGGGCTGAGCATCGTGACCTACAGCCTCTACACGCTGGCGCCGACGACGGTGGCCCGCATGGGCTCGCTGCACCTGGTCTGGACCGTGCCGCTGGTCGTGTACGCCCTGTTCCGCTACTATGCCCTGACCGCCCGCGGCGGCGGGGAGGACCCGGTCCGCCTGGTCCTGCGCGACCGCGTGCTGTGGCTGGTGGGCCTGGTGTGGATCGCCATGGTCCTCGCCGTCGCCGCCATCGGCCACTACGAGCCCCTGGCGGCCCTGCGGGGTCTGCTGATCTAACGTAGGCCGGGTCGAGCGCAGCAAGGCCCGGCACCCGCAAACTCGAGCAGGGCCCGCACGAGACCCCCACGGATTGCGCGGGGCGCTACGCTTCCCGCTCCATCCGTGGGCTTGGAGAAAGGGCGTCACCACGCGCAGTACAATGTCCGACGCGGTGACGAATTAACCCATTAACCAATTAACCCCGTAACCACCTTACCGACTGACCCTCGCCACCATGACAGACACCGCGACATTCAAGACGCTCTCCATCGTCATCCCGATCTACAACGAGCGGAACACCTGGCGCGACCTGATCGGGCGGGTGGAGGCCGTCGAGCTGCCGCTGGCTCGCGAGTTGGTGCTGGTGGACGACCACTCCACCGACGGCACGACCGAGCAGCTGCGGCAATTCCAGGCCGAGCGGCCCGACGTGAAGGTGTTCTTCCACGCCGTCAACCAGGGCAAGGGGGCGGCCCTGCGGACGGGCTTCGCCCAGGCCACCGGCGAGCTGGTGATCGTCCAGGACGCCGACCTCGAGTACGACCCGCGCGACTACGGCCGCCTGCTGGCACCGATCCTCGAGGGCAAGGCCGACGTCGTCTACGGCAGCCGATTCATCGGCGGGACCCACCGCGTGCTGTACTTCTGGCACTCGATGGGCAACCGCTTCCTGACGCTGCTGAGCAACATGCTCACCGACCTGAACCTCACCGACATGGAGACCTGCTACAAGCTCTTCCGCACCGACGTGATCCGCCAGATCCGCATCGAGCAGAACCGCTTCGGCGTCGAGCCCGAACTCACCGCCAAGATCGCCAAGCTCGGCCTGCGGATCTACGAGACGCCCATCAGCTATGCCGGACGGACCTACGCCGAGGGCAAAAAGATTGGCTGGAAGGACGGCGTCAAGGCGATCTGGTGCATCCTGAAGTACGGCCTGCGCTCCGAAAAACGCGTCCGCCGCGAGGCCCAGCGCCTCGCAGCCCAGCCGCCCAACAGCTAAGACCGAAGATGGGCCACAGAGGCGCAGAGGACACGGAGAAAGAATCGCAGAGCCTTCCAGAGATTCAGAGACGAAGGCGACCGCCTATGTCCCCCATATAGCCCCTGGCATGCCCTGTCTCTTTGTCACAAGTGCCCAGGCACACGCCTGGGCCCGTACCCATAGAAGTTCGGGGGCGCGTTGGACACGGTACGGCTTGCAGTCAG
>JAWLCG010000428.1:0-454 GCA_041687295.1 Phycisphaerae bacterium
CCACGGGCGGCCGCGAAGCAGGCCGGGGCACGGCGGTCGAGCGTTCGCCCAGACCCCAATGCAGTGGCCGCGGCACGGCGGGGCGCAGGCGGAAGTGCGACGGCTGTCGGTTGGCTCCGGTTTCGCGTCGCGATGCGGCCTGTGGGCGTATCCAGCCCGTAGGGCGGGCACGGCCCGCCGCCGACGGAGGACCAGCGTGCAACCCCGTAGGGCGGGCACGGCCCGCCGCCGATGGCGGACCACCGTCCGGGTGCCGCAGCTGCGCCGTCCGT
This sequence comes from Phycisphaerae bacterium, assembly GCA_041687295.1. Taxonomy (GTDB): domain Bacteria; phylum Planctomycetota; class Phycisphaerae; order SM23-33; family FEN-1343; genus JAWLCG01. Next base: position 273 of record JAWLCG010000428.1, read on the forward strand.
CGCCACGTCTTTTCGAGCGTCTCCCCACGACAGGCGATCCGCCTGCGCGTGGGGCTTGTCCTGCGCAGTATGGAGTGCGGCGAGGAACTCGCCGCTTTGGCTCGAGGCGGGCTGGGGCCGATGGGCGTTGGGTTGCGATGGGCACAGCCCGCCCCGATGCCCACGGAATGCCTTCCGTGGGC
>JAWLCG010000428.1:464-3821 GCA_041687295.1 Phycisphaerae bacterium
GGTGCGACGGGCGGGTGGACCGAGCCAAAGCGGCGACTCTGTCGCCGCACTCCACATGGGCCCGTCTCACCAGGCCAATTGTATATTGTATATTGTATGCAATCGGAGAATTCGAAGAATTGGCCCATGGGACGGGGGGGCGCAGGCCGGGGCGGAGGAGGCGGATTGTGCCGAAACGAAGCCAATTGTCTGGGGCCGAGAGCGTGGCTGGGGACGGCGCGGCCACGGCACCCGGTGCCGGGCCTCGCTTGCGCTCGACCCGGCCTACGTCATTGGCCTGCATCGTCGGCCTGTGCTACTTGTACTCGATGACCACCGGCCCGGCGGGCAGCTGCTCGAGGGTGAAATCGGCGTAGGTGGACTTTTCGATCTTGACGGCCTGGAAGGGCACGTCCTGGCCGTCGACCTCCACGCGGGCGGGCTTGGCGCCGGCGGGGAGCAGGCAGTGCAGTTCGGCGCGGCGGAAGCTGCCGGTGAGCTCGAGGGTGATGCGGTGTTTCTTCGCGTCGAGGCGATACTCGTAGCTGCAGTAGCCGTCGCTGGCGGGGTAGTGCAGCGTGATGGCGGCGCGGTCGCTCTCGGTGGCGGCCCAGCGGGGGCTGACGCGGGCGACGTCGAAGGCTCGCCCTCCGTCCTCGATACCGGCGAGGCCCTCGGCGACGGCGTAGTAGACGGCCGCCTGGCTCCAGCTGTCCGGCAGGCCGTAGGAGCGGATCGATTCTTCGTACTTAACGGGGCTGTCGGAGAGGCTGATAGCTGCCAGCATCAGGCCGCAGCGGGGCGGGGGCAGGTGCTTCTCGAAGTCCGACGGCGGCGGGCCCTGGACGATGGCGCGGCAGCGGATGGCGGTGATGGGCACGTCGGGGCGCGGGTTGTTCCAGCCGAACATGTACAGGCCCACGTTCTTCCACTGCCCGTTGGCGCCCTGCCAGGCGATGCGGGTGGTCGAGCGGTCGACCGCGCCGGGCCCGATGCCCCACCACAGGCCGACCTCGTGGCCATTGCGGACGTGGATGCGCTGCTCGACGCCGTCGGCGTAGCAGACGTCGTAGTAGCCCAGCACCGCGCCGCCGGCGGTGCCGAAGGGGGCGGCGTGCATGAAGTAGACCGCTTGGCCCGTCTGGTGGCCGACGGGCACGGTCACCCAGTCGCCGCCGAGCTTGACGATGGATCGGCCGGCGTTGGCCTTGGGGTCGATGACGTCGAACTCGATGGCGCCGAACTTTCGCCGGCCGGTGGGCAGGTTGCGCATGTCGTTGTCGCCCTCGCCCGTCCAGGCCGGCACGTCGCGGTGGGCGCCGTTGCGCAGGCCGACGCTGGCCAAGGGGCGAAGGTCGACGGGCGTGAAGCTCGCCGTCACCGGCGGCGGCGTGGTGGTCGGCAGCCGGCGGTAGACCTGGTGGAGGTGCCCGCCGTCGTCCTGAGCGACCTGCCAGGTTCGGCGGAGGATGTCGGCGCCGTAGTCCTCCAGGCCATGGTCGAAGGCGGCCTTGGCCAGCTCGCCGGCGACGATGGGGCAGATGCCGCCGTTCATGTACTCGCCGATGGGCGGCCCGTGGCTGGGCCACTGCTCGAGCGTGTAGGGCGGGTCCATGCTCCACCACTCGGCGAAGCTCTCGGCCCGGTTGGCCTTGAGGCGGCGCTGGTACTCCTTGAGCGTCGCGACGGCCAGCTCGTGCGTGGCCAGGCGGCGGGTGAGCGTGTAGCCCGTCGAAAGGCTCATCCGCTTGCGCTCGTCGCCGACCTGGGCGTAAACCTGCTCTTCGGGCAGCGTCTCGGGGATCATGTGGCCGTAGTTGGTGTCGAAGAACAGCTTGTCGTTGGCGCGCTGGCGGAAGGCCTCGCCCTGCTCGCGCAGCTCGGCGGCGCGGTCGGCGTGGCCGGCGGCCTGGTGCATCTCGGCGAGGCGCCAGTAGATCGAGTAGAGCCCGCTGTTGTCGCCGTGGAAGAGGAACTGCGGGTCGCCCTCGTGCAGGACGCGGTGGTCGCCCTTGCAGTAGAGGGCGTTGGCGAAGTCCCAGCCGTCCATGCAGAAGCTTCGGCGGACCAGGCCGTGCTTGTCGCTCCAGCAGATGGGGCTGGAGGTGTTGTACTCCAGGGCCTTGTCCAGCAGGGGCAGGGCGGCGGCCATCCAGGCGTCGTCGCCGGAGGCCTTCCACGCGTACCAGACGCCCTCGGTGACGACGAACTCGACGTCGGCCAGGACGGGCACGCGGCGGATGACCCAGCGGCGGTCCTGGCTGTAGGTGAAGAAGCCTTCGCCCAGGGCCTCGCCGAACCACGTGGGGGCGGGGGCCTCGCGGTTGGGGTAGATGTCGTCCCAGAACGACCCGTCGGGCCGCGGGCGGTCGAGGTAGAACTCCATGCCGCTCTTGACGTCGGCGAGGTAGTACTTCATCGCCTTGAGCGTGTAGACGTGGTCGCGGCTCCAGCAGATCAGCAGGTGGTAGGCCTTGCCGTCGACCACGAAGTCATGCCCGTGGCCATGGGCGGTCATCATGGTGGCCAGGGCGTTGGCCAGCTCGGCGTAGGGGCCCTTGCTGCAGTGCAGGCTGGTGGCGGGCTGGAGGGTGAATCGCTGCTCGGCCAGGACCGCGCCGTCGCCGTCCAGGGCCGACACCGTGTGCAGGCCGGCCAGGCCGCGGGCGCGGAAGCGCAGGGCCTTGCCGGCCGAGGCCTTGCTGTCGACGTAGACTCGCCCCAGCGCGTCGGCCACCCGCACCCGGGCCAGGCCGGCCGAGCCGGCGACCACCTGTCCCTTCTCCAGGGGTTGCCAAAGGGAGCTACCGGTATTCTGCTTGGTTACCTGCATCATGCGCCAGCCCTTTCGGTGGGGAAGTCACGGTTGCGATCCGCCCGGGATTATGCGCTCGGCCGCTCGGCCCTGCAAGCGGCTTTGGCGCGAGGCGACGCCTGTAGAATTCGGCGGGCGGGGAGATCTGCTGGAATTCAGTATGAGGATGCGGAATTTTCTGCGGTCGCCCCTTGACCTGTCCGAAGGTGGGTAGTAGAGTCTAATCAGCATAGAGACTCCGAATTGATGAATACCGGAAGGAATTGCCATGAGTGGCCTGTTGCGGATGTCGGACGCCTTCGCCCTGGGCGTGCACGCGATGGCGTTCATCGCGGCCAGCCCGGCCGGTCGGCCGGTGGCGGCGGGGGAGCTGGCGAGCTTCTTCGGCGTATCGGAGGCGCACCTGGCCAAGGTGCTCCAGCGGCTGGCGCGGATGGGCATGCTCGACAGCCGGCGGGGCGCGGGGGGCGGCTTCACGCTGGCCCGGCCGGCCGAGGAGGTCTCGTTCCTGGACATTTACGAGGCCATCGACGGGCCGTTGGACCCCAGCACCTGCCTGCTGG
>JAWLCG010000429.1:0-3776 GCA_041687295.1 Phycisphaerae bacterium
GGTGGGTGCCCCGGGCAAGCGGGGCGTCAGCACCGCTCGCCCGGTCGAGGGCGGAGGCGGTCCAGCCAGGAGGCCCGGTATCCCGCCCGGCCGGGCGAGCCTGCGGCTTGCCCGGGGCACCCAGAGCCCTGGACCCACCCATGCGTCAACAAGACGGTCCAGGTAGAGGCACCATCCGCCGCACTCCATACTTCGCTCGGGCCGTGGGCCTCCATTGGTTGGTGTGACTGACGAGCCGGCGCTGGAAGACGTGGCTACGAACTCCGTGGCCACGGCACCCGGACGCCCTATTCCAGATCGACCACCCAGGCATTCGGCACACACTGGGTGACGGTGTGGCGGGCGAGGTTGGCCCAGGCGCGGCAGCCGTCGAGGATGACCGAGTCGCTGGTGACGACCGGCTCGGGCCGGGCCAGCAGCACCGCGTCGGGGTTGGCGGCCAGCTCGACCTGCCACGGCCAGCCCCGCTCGCCCGACAGGGCCAGCATCCGCCCCCGCAGCCGACCCGAGTTGGACACCGGCGCGTCGAGCCACCAGTGCGCCCCGGCCAGGCCCAGGCTGGCCAGCGCCTCGCCGATCAGGGCCAGGGCGACGTCGGTCTCGGCCACCGTGCGGTAGGTGCCGTGCATGCTCGCCAGGTCGCGAAAGCTGCTGTCGCGCCCGCCGAGCACCACCCCGCCGGCCAGGGCCGACTCGATCGTGATCAGCAGGTTGTAGCCATCGACGTGCACCCATTGGCCGGTCAGGGCCTCCGGGGCCAGCCGGCGGGCCAGGCGGGCGGCGCGGGCGGCGTCGGAGCAGCTCGCGCGGGCGACGGCTACCCGCTGGCGGGCGGTCAGGGCGTGGCGGTCGCCCACGAGCTTGAGGCTCGACGGCCCGGCGTAGCCACGCGACAGCAGCCAGGCGTAGTCGCTCACGGCCCGGCGCAGCGTGGGCAACTGCCCCGGCCCGAACAGCCGGGCGTCCTCCGGATGCGCCCCACGATGCCGCCGCGTGTCCGCCATGGATGTATCGTACACCCGTAGGCCGGGTCGAGCGGAGCGAGGCCCGGCAGCCAGTTGTCGGGCCAGGCGCCGGTGCTGCCGGGCCTCGCTGGCGCTCGACCGGGCCTACGGGACCCGGCCCCCGGGCGAACCTGCGTGCCCTACCAAACCTGCCCGTTGACGCGGGCCCTGTCGGCCGATACGGTTGCGCAGGAAGGGAGACACTCGATGGCACAGCGATCGACGGTGGTGGACATCAAGGGCGATGCGTTCTGGGTCAACGGCAAACCGACCTACACCGGGCGGAGCTACAAGGGCCTGAAGATCGAGGGCCTGCTGCTCAACAGCCGAATGGTCCAGGGCATCTTCGACGACCTCAACCCGGAAACCCGCGCCAACTGGGATTACCCCGACGGGCCGTGGAACCCCGACCGCAACACGGCCGAGTTCCTCGAGGCCATGCCGATCTGGCGCGACGCGGGGCTGCTGAGCTTCACCATCAACCTGCAGGGCGGCAGCCCGCGGGGCTACTCGAAGCTGGGCGAGCAGACGTGGCACAACTCGGCCTTCGAGGCCGACGGGCTACTCCGCCCGGACTACATGGCCCGGCTGGAGCGGATCCTCGACCGCGCCGACGAGCTGGGCATGGCCCCGATCGTGGGCTACTTCTACTTCGGCCAGGACATGCGCCTCGCCGACGAGCAGGCCGTGCTGGCCGCCACCGACGCCGCCACCGACTGGCTGTGCCAGAAGGGCTACCGCCACGTCCTGGTCGAGATCAACAACGAGTGCAACGTGCACTACGACCACGAGATCCTCAAGCCCGCCCGCGTGCACGAGCTGATCCAGCGCGTCCAGCAGCGGTCGGCCGGCCAGGTCGCCAACGCCGCCCGACGGCTGCTGACGAGCACCAGCTACGGCGGCGGGCACGTGCCGCTGGCCAACGTCGTGGGCGTCGCCGACTTCCTGCTGATCCACGGCAACGGCGTGAAGGAGCCCGCCCGCATCCGCGAGATGGTCCGCCAGACCCGCCAGGTCGCCGGCTACCAGGGCCAGCCGATCCTGTTCAACGAGGACGACCACTTCGATTTCGACAAGCCCGACAACAACTTCCTGGCGGCCGTCGGCGAGTACGCCGGCTGGGGCTACTTCGACTACCGCATGCGGGGCGAGGGCTTCGACGAGGGCTACCAGAGCGTGCCGGTAAACTGGCGGATCAGCTCCCAGCGTAAGCGGGGCTTCTTCACGCTGCTGGCCCGGATGGCCGGCCAGCCGCTGCCATAAGGGAGTACCGCTGTGAGCATCATCAAGACCAAGATCGTCGCCACCGTCGGCCCGGCCAGCTGGGACGTGCCCGTCCTGCTGCGCCTGGCCAAGGCCGGCGTGGACGTGTTCCGCATCAACTTCTCGCACGGCACGCCCGAGGAGCGTCAGAAGATCCTCGACAACGTGCGGGCCGTCTCGCGGCAGATGGACGAGCCGCTGGCGGTGATCGGCGACCTGTGCGGGCCGAAGATCCGCGTCGGGCCCATCACCGGCGGCGGGGTGCTGCTGGCCGAGGGCTCGCAGGTGGTCATCCAGCGCGAGCCGGTCACCGGCACCGCCGATCGCATCAGCACGACGCTGCGCGAGCTGGTCGACGACGTCCAGGAGGGTCAGCGAATCAGCATGGCCGACGGCGCGATCCAGCTGCGGGTGGTCGACCGCCGGCCCGATGAGCTGGTCTGCGAGGTGCTCGTCGGCGGCGTGCTGGGCAGCGGCAAGGGCGTGAACCTGCCCGAGACCGACCTGGCCCTGTCGGCCCTGACCGAGAAGGACCGCCAGGACGTCGAGTGGATCAGCACGCGCGACTTCGACTACGTCGCCCTGTCGTTCGTGCAGCGGGCCCAGGACGTCGCCGAGCTGCGGGCGCTGCTCCGCGAGCACGGCAGCGAGGCGAGGATCATCGCCAAGATCGAGAAGCCCCAGGCCATGCGCAACATCGAGGCCATCGTCGAGGCCTCAGACGCGATCCTCGTCGCCCGCGGCGACCTCGGCGTGGAGATGGCCCTGGCGGAGGTGCCCGTCGCCCAGAAGCGGCTGGTTCGGCTGTGCACGGAGCAGCACAAGCCCTGCATCGTCGCCACGCAGATGCTCGAGACCATGACCCACAGCCCCACGCCCACCCGGGCGGAGGTCTCCGACGTCGCCAACGCCGTCATGGACCTCGCCGACGCCGTCATGCTCTCGGGCGAGACGGCCGTCGGAGAGTACCCCGTCCAGACCGTGCGGATGATGGACGACATCCTCAGCCGAACAGAGGCCTACCTCGACGAGACGCAGGCCCACGACCACGCCCTGCCGACCTGCGCCGCCAGCGACCTCGAGGCCGTCATGAGCCGGGCTGTGCATACCATCGTCCACACCGGACAGATCAAGGCCGTCGTCGCCTTCACCGCCAGCGGCGCCACGGCCACCATGCTCTCCAAGATGCGCCTCGAGGTGCCCATCCTCGCCCTGACGCCCAACCCCCGCGTCCGCCAGCAGGCCTGCCTGCTCTACGGCACCCAGGCCGTCGAGGCCGACACCCCCAAGCACACCCGCGAGGTGCTGGCCATGGCCAGCGAACGCATCCTCCAACTGGGCTGGGCGAACAAGGGCGACCGCATCGTCGTCGTCTCCGGCCGACCGCTGGGCCAGCCGGGCAGCACCAACACCATCGTGGTGCACAGCGTCTGATTTTTGATTGCAGATTTTCGACATATAGCCCCGGGCACGCCGGGGTCTTGTAGGGCGGGCACGGCCCGCCGCGGG
>JAWLCG010000430.1:0-3761 GCA_041687295.1 Phycisphaerae bacterium
GTCGCCGCACTCCAAAGGACCGCCCATGAACACCGTGCCATCACCCGCACGGCAGGCCCGCGAGGCCAGCCGATCTGCCGGAACGAACCCAATGGCAGGCAATCCGCCTGCGGGGCCGGCTCTGCGAAGGATTGCATATTGTATGCAGTATACAATCGGAGTATTCGGATATTGGGGGTCTGCGGGCGGCAGACGGAGGCGCCCGGAGGGTTGTCGGAGGGACAATCCGACGGAACGAAGCCAATCGGGGCAGCGGCTGGCGCAAAGCAGCAGGCGTCGCCGGCCGGGGTGCGGCGGGCGACGCCTGCGGGGCTTTTCGGGCGGGCTGGCCGGGGCGGCTAGTCCTTCTTCTGGGCCTCGGGGAGGGTTTCGAGGTCCATGGCGTAGACCTCCTCCATGAAGTCCTGGGCCTTGAGGCGGTCGAGGATCTCGGGCGTCGGGGCGGCGTCGAGGTTCAGGCCCACCACGGCCCGGGCGGGCTGGGTCTTTCGCCCGAAGGTCATGTGGGCGATGTTGATGCCCGCCTCGCCGAAGATGCCGCCGACGGTGCCGATGACGCCGGGGCGGTCGTTGTTGAAGCAGACGACGACGTGGCCCTCGGGGATCAGCTCCATGCGGTGGCCGTCGATGGCGACGACGCGCGGGAACTTGTTGCCGAAGATCGCCCCGACGGCCGAGCGGGTGAAGCGGTCGGTCGTCACCGAGACCTGCACGAGGTTGGCAAAGTCGCGGACACTGGGGCTGGTGATCGTCTCGACGGCGATGCCGCGCTCGCGGGCGATAACCGGGGCGTTGACGATGTTGAGCTTCTCGCCGAGCACCGGCTCGAGCAGGCCGATCGTCAGGGCCGTCGTCAGCGGGGCGACGGGCATCTCGCTGATCGCGCCGCGGTAGACGACCTCGACCTTCCTGATCGCCCCGGGCGTGATGTTGGTCATCAGCGTGCCCATGCGGCGGAGCAGCTCGACGTAGGGCCTCAGCTCGTCGGGCACCCGACTGGCGCCGGTGACGTTGACGGCGTTGCGGATCTCGCCGCCGCGGAGGGCCTCGACGAGGATCTCGGCGGCCTCGAGGGCGACCTGGGTCTGGGCCTCTTCGGTGCTGGCGCCGAGGTGGGGCACGGCCAGCACGGCGGGGTGGGCGACGAGCTTCTTGAGGTGGTCGCTGGCGGGCGGCTCCTCGGTGTAGACGTCCAGGGCGGCCCCGCCGACCTTGCCGGCCTCGAGGGCCTCGAGAAGGGCCTTCTCATTGATGATGCCGCCACGGGCCGCGTTGATCAGGCGAACGCCGGGCTTCATCATCGCCAGCTGCTCGGCGCCGATCATGCCGGCCGTCGTGTCGCTCTTGGGCACGTGGACGGTGATGTAGTCGCTGCGCTTGTAGATCTCGTTGAGGTCGGCGACCAGCTCGACGCGGGCGGGCACGGCCTCGGCGGTGAGCATCGGGTCGTAGCCCAGCACCTTCATGTCCATCGCGACGGCGCGGGTGGCGACGGTTCGGCCGATGCGGCCCAGGCCGACGATGCCCAGGGTCTTGCCGGCCAGCTGGGTGCCCTCGAAGCTCTTGCGGTCCCACTTGCCCTCCGAGAGGCTCACGGCGGCCGGGACGATCTTGCGGCTCAGGGCCATCATCAGCGTCAGGGCCAGCTCGGCCGTGCTGACGGTGTTGCCCCCGGGCGTGTTCATCACCAGGATGCCGCGGTTGGTGGCCGTCGGAAGGTCGACGTTGTCGACGCCCACGCCGGCGCGGGCGATGCCCTTGAGCTGCCCGCTGTGGGCCAGCACCTCGGCCGTCAGCTTGGCGCCCGAGCGGATGATGATGCCGTCGTAGCCGCCGATAACCGCGGCCAGCTCGTCGGGCTTGAGGCCCGTCTTGATGTCGATCTCGACGTCAGGCTGCTGGCGGAGAAAGTCCAGGCCTTCGTCGCTGAGTTTGTCGGCGATGAGGATCTTCATGGTGTCCCTCGTTTTATTGGGCGGACCCGCGGGGCCCGCAGGCAGTGGAGCCCGGCAACCGGGTGGGCAGGTCACCCGTCCCCGGTTGCCGGGCCTCGCTTCGCTCGACCCGGCCTACGGCCTACGGGCTATTCCCAGTCCTGCAGGACCTGGACGGCCTTGGCGACGCCGGCGCCGATGGTCACCTTCTGGCCCAGGTCGGCCAGGGTGTACTCGATGGCGGCGATCAGGCCGATGGTGTCGAACGGGTCGATGAAGCCCATATGGCTGACGCGGAAGACCTTGCCCTTGATGTCGTCCTGCCCGCCGGCGACGTTGCAGCCGTAGGTCTTCTCGAGCTTCTTGCGGAACTCGTCGCCGACGCCCTGGGGGTACCAGATGCCGGTGACGCTGTCGCTGGGCTGCTGGGAGTAGACCTTCAGGCCCATCGCCTGGCAGGCCTCGCGGGTGGCCTTGGCCAGCAGGGCCGTGCGGCGCCAGACGGTCTCCAGGCCGATCTCTTGGATCATGTCCAGGGCGACCTTCATGCCGCGGATGAGCGTGACGGCCGGCGTGTAGGGCGTGTCGGAGTCGGCGAGGCTCTTGCGGTAGGCCTTGAGGTTGAGGTAGAAGGCCGGCGCCTTGACGGACTCGGCGGCCTTCCAGGCCTTGGCGCTGACCGAGGCGATGGCCAGCCCCGGCGGCAGCATCATGGCCTTCTGGCTGCCGATGCCGACCACGTCGATGCCCCACTCGTCCTGCTTGAGCGGCAGGGCGCCAGCCGAGGTGATCGCGTCGACCATCAGCAGCGTGTCCGTATCGCGGGTGAGTCCGCCGATGGCCTGCACGTCGGTCACCGTCGCGGTGGAGGTCTCGCTGTGGACGACCACGACCGCGCCGTACTGGCCGGTGGCGAGCTTCTGCTTGACTGCGTCGGGGGAGATCGCGGTGCCCCACTCGACGATGACCTCGTCGACGTCCATGCCGTAGGCCCGGCCCACCTTCGCCCATCGCTCGCCGAACTTGCCGCCATTGGCGACCAGGACCTTCTTGTCCCGCGGGATGAGGCTGACCATGGCCGCCTCCATGGCCGCGGTGCCCGAGCCGGCCAGCGTCAGCACGTCCGCCTGCGTGCCCAGCAGCTTCTTCAGGCCCTCGTTACACGCGCCGAAGAGATCCTTGAACCGCGGCGTGCGGTGATGGAAGATGGGCTTGGCCATCTCGATCAGGACCTCGGGCGGTACGTCGGTCGGACCGGGCGTGAACAGGCGCTGCTTCAGCATGGGCTCTCCCTTTCCGTAGATCGATGCCTGAACGGGACAAGCGGGCCCCGGACCCACTCGCACCTTGGAACATAAACCCCCTCTTGTGCCCTGTCAAGCGCCAGAGCCCGACCGGCTGGGCCTATTTGTGAAATATTTCACGGAGTCGCCCCGCCCGGGGCACAAACCGCCCCCCTTTTTGCAGTGGCCGGGGGCGCCGGCCCGTAGGCTCTCTTCGAGCGCAGCGAGGCCCGGCGGCGAGGAAGAAACGGCCAACATGGGCCACAGAGACGCAGAGGACACAGAGAGAAGACGAGAAGAGTGGGCATTGTCAAAAAGAGCCAGGCGTGTAGGGTACGCAGGTTCGCGAGTGAAGCGAGCGGTTCTGCGTACCATCGAGGGCGGCCAACCCCGGAGGCCCTCTTCGAATGCAGCATGGCCTGGCGGAAGCAGCGCGGGGGCTCTGCCCCCACACCCCCGGGATTTATCGCTTTGGGCCACCGGCATGGGATGGGCTCACGCCCCTGCCGGCCGGGCCGGCGGACCGACGGCTCGGATCCTCTGC
>JAWLCG010000431.1:0-3759 GCA_041687295.1 Phycisphaerae bacterium
CTGCCGGTGATGCCGACGATCGGCGCCCGGCAGCGCTCGATGAAGAGGTTGATCTCCGTCGTCCGCGGCAGGCCGGCTGCGGCGGCGGCTTGCAGCAGCGGCATCTCCGGCGGCACGGCCGGGCTGACGACCAGCAGGTCGGTCTTGACGAAGTCGGCCTCCTCGTGCCCGCCCAGGTGCAGCGTCACGTCCAGGCCCGCAAGGGCGGCCACGGAGTCGGCGAGTTTCTCGGCCGACGCCGCGTCGCTGACGGTCACGGCCGCCCCCTGCCCGGCCAGCCAGCGCGTCACGCCCACGCCGCCGCCAAAGCGTCCCAGCCCGACGACGGTCACTTTCATCCCGGCGAAGTCAGCGATCATCCAGCGGCTCCATCCTGCGGATCTGCGATGTATGATCGTCAAGCCGTAAATCGTACATCGTAAATCATCAGACTTTCAGCTCGGCCTTCTGGCCGAGGCGGTCGGCGTACTGCCGGCGCATCGGCTCGATCTCGGCGGCGACGAATTCGTCCACCTGCTGCGGGCTTCGGCCGACGAAATCCTCCGGGCGCAACACCGCGGCGAAGTCGACCTTCGCGAACGCCGCGTCGGCCTTGAGCCGCTCCAGCAGGTCGTTCGCCCGGCCGTGCATCTTCACCTGCTCTGCGGCGGCCTGGCTGTGCTGGCGGATTCGCTCGTGCAGTTCCTGGCGGTCGCCCCCAGCCGTGACGGCGGCCATGAGAATGTTCTCGCTGGCCATGAAGGGCAGTTCGGCCGCGACGCCGGCGGCGATGGTGGCGGGGTAGACCACCAGCCCCTGGGCGACGTTGAGGACGATCTGGAGCACCGCGTCGGCGCAGAGGAAGGCCTCGCTCATGGCCAGGCGCTTGTTGGCCGAGTCGTCCAGCGTGCGTTCGAGCCACTGCTCGGCGTGGGTGTGCAGCGGGCTGACGGAGATGTCCATCAGGAACCGCGCCAGGGCCGTCGCCCGCTCGCAACGCATGGGGTTGCGCTTGTAGGCCATCGCCGACGAGCCGACCTGCGAGACCTCGAAGGGCTCCTCGATCTCCTTGCGGTGGGCCAGCAGGCGGATGTCGTTGCAGAACTTGTGCACGCTGGCGCCGACGCCGGCCAGCGTGGCGGCGATGTTGGCGTCGATCTTGCGGCTGTAGGTCTGGCCGGTGACGCTGAGGGTCTTCTCAAAGCCCATCTTCGCCGCGACCAGGCGGTCGAGGGCCTTGACCTTCTCGTGGTCGCCGCCGAAGAGGGCCAGGAAGCTCGCCTGCGTGCCGGTGGTGCCCTTGACGCCGCGGAACTCCAGCCCCGCCAGCCGGTGCTCCAGCTCGCGCAGGTCGGTCAGAAAGTCCCACGCCCAGAGCGTCGCCCGCGTGCCGACGGTGGTCATCTGCGCCGGCTGAAAGTGCGTGAAGGCCAGGCACGGCAGGTCGCGCCACTGGCAGGCGAAGCGCCCCAGGGCGTCGACGACGTTGACCAGCCGGCCGACGAGCAGGTCCATCGCGCGGCGCATGATGATGAGGTCGGCGTTGTCGTTGACGAACTGGCTGGTCGCGCCGAGGTGGATGATCGCCCGGGCGGCCGGGGCCGCGTCGCCGAAGGCGTGGATGTGGGCCATCACGTCGTGGCGGAACTGCGTCTCGTATCTGGCGGCCGCGTCGAAGTCGATGTCGTCCAGATGGGCCGCCATCGCGTCGAGCTGGTCCTGCGAGATGTCGAGCCCCAGCTCCTTCTGCGCCTGCGCCAGGGCCAGCCAAAGCCGGCGCCACAGGCTGAACTTGGTCTGCTCGCTGAAGAGCTGCTTCATTTCCCGGCTGGCGTAGCGGCCTTCCAGCGGGCTGCGGTAGCTGGTGTATGCGTCGCTCATAGGCCGACGATCTTACCGCCGCGGGGGCGGCAAGTCATCCCCCTTCCGCCCGGCGGCGCGGCAGCCGAACCCCCGGCCGCGGGGCCCGCGACGGCTACTCTTTGACAGCTCGCCGGGCAGACGCTAGGGTGTTGCGACCATGAAAGAAACTCTCACGATCATCGGCGACGGCGCGATGGGCACCGTCTGCGCCCTCATGCTGGCCGAGAACGGCCATCGCGTGCGGCTGTGGTCGGCCTTCGCCGACGCCGCGGCGGAGATGGCCGCGACGGGCGAGAACAAGCGCTGCCTGCCGGGCCATCGGCTGCCGGCGAGCCTGGAGATCACCGGCGACGACGCCAGAGCCTTCGCCGACACTGCCTTGTGCATCTCGGCCGTGCCGACGCAGTACATGCGGGGCGTCTGGGGGCGCCTGGCCGGCCACGTGCCGGCGGGCCTGCCGATCTGCTCGGTGACCAAGGGCATCGAGAACCAGACGCTGCTGCGCCCGACGCAAATTCTCGCCGACGTGCTGGGGCCGGGGCGGGCGCTGGCGGCGCTGTCGGGCCCGAGCATCGCGCCGGAGGTGGCCGACAAGCTCGTGGCCACCGTCGTCGTGGCCAGCCAGGAAGACGCCCTGGGCGGGCGGATCCAGCAGGCGATCAGCCGGCCTTACTTCCGCGTCTACACCAATGACGACCTGGTCGGCGTGGAACTGGCGGGGGCGACCAAGAACGTCATCGCCATCGCGGCCGGCATGCTCGACGGGCTGAGGGCGGGCGACAACGCCAAGGCGGCCCTGGTCACCCGCGGCCTGGCGGAGATCACCCGCCTGGGCCTGGCCGCCGGGGCGCGGGCCGAGACCTTCGCCGGCCTGGCGGGCGTGGGCGACCTGGTGACGACCTGCATCTCGCCGATCGGGCGCAACCGCAGCTTCGGCCAGGCCGTCGGCGAGGGCCGGAGCGTCAAGGAGACGCTCGAGGCCACCCGCAGCGTCGTCGAGGGCGTGGCCACCACGCGCAGCGTGGTCGCCCTGGCCCAGAGGCTCGGCGTAGAGATGCCCATCACCAGCGCCATCTACGACGTCATCTTCAACGCCCAGGACGCCTCGGCCGCCGTTTCGGCGTTGATGAGCCGCCCGCTCCGCGCCGAGGCCCGGCGCTAGCCGCCAGCACCATCGCGGCGCGCGTCTGCGCCCGATCGCGCGGCGGGTCTCCTGACCCGCCGCGTCTCGACGCCGAGGCCAAGGAAGCTCCCGGCGGCAGCCCGCGGTGGATGGCGCAGCGACGTCGGTCAGGCGCATAAGATGAAACTGCCGACGGAGGGGGCGTGGCAAGTCGGCGGGGGGAGGGGGGCATGGTCGGGCGCGCGATATGGCGTTCGATGGTGGCGGCGCTGAGCGTGGCGCTGGTGGTCTGGGTGGGCCTGGGGCAGGACCAGCCCGACCCGGCCAGATCGGCCGCGACCCAGCCCGCAAGGGGGCAAGCCATGAGCAAAGCGGCAGTTGCACACATCGAGGTCTCCAGCAGTGCCTTTTCCGACGGCCAGCGCATCCCGGTGCGCTTCAGCGCCGAGGGCCAGAACATCTCGCCCCCGCTGAGTTGGTCGGACCTGCCCGAGCAGGCCCAGAGCCTGGTGCTGATCGTCGAAGACCCCGACGCGCCCAGCCGGCTGTTTACGCACTGGCTGGTCTACAACATCCCGCCCGAGACGCGCCAGCTGCCCGAGGGCTTCTCGCCGACCGGGCGCATCGCCGAAGGCCGCAACTCCGCCGGGCGGAGCGGCTACATGGGCCCGCTGCCGCCGCGGGGGCACGGGGTGCATCACTACTACTTCAGGGTGCTGGCCCTGGACGAGCGGCTCAGCCTCGACCCCGGCCTGACGCGCGACGACCTGCTCAACGCCATCGGCGGGCACATA
>JAWLCG010000432.1:0-3756 GCA_041687295.1 Phycisphaerae bacterium
TCGTTGTAATGCTGTCGCGGAAGAAAGTCATGGGGTTAATTCGCTAATCCGTAAATTGGTTAATTGGGAGAACCGACTCCGTTTCATGAGGCGGCCTACGAATTACGAGTTAACCAGTTAACCAATTAACCAGTTAACCCTCACCCACTACTCCACCACGTCCTGGCCGCGGATCAGGACGGCCCAGGCGTGGGCGGTGAGGCCCTCGCGGGTGGCGAAGTCGGCGATGTCGGTGGCGTCCTCGGCCAGGCCCGCCTCGTCGTAGTGGATGACGGAGCTGGCCTTGAGGAAGTCGTTGACGCTCAGGGCCCCGAAGTAGCGGGCCGTGCCGCCGGTGGGCAGCACGTGGCTGGGCCCGGCGTAGTAGTCGCCCACGGGCACCGGCGTGTGCGGGCCCAGGAAGATCGCCCCGGCGTTGCGGACCCGCTCCAGGACGGCCTCGTCGTCGGCAGTGACGATCTCGAGGTGCTCGGTGGCGAAGTCGTTGACCACGGCGATGGCGGCGTCGAGGTCCGGCGTGACGATGATGCCGCTGTACGCGGCCAGGGCCTGGCGGGTCTCGTCGGCGCGGTCGAGCTGGGCGAGCTGGCGCTCGAGCTCGCGGAGGACGTTCTTTGCCAGCGTGGCCGAGGGCGTCACCAGGATGGCCGAGCCGGGGTTGTGCTCGGCCTGGGCGAGCAGGTCGGCGGCCACCCAGTCGTCGGGAGCGGTGTCGTCGGCGAGGATGAGCACCTCGCTGGGCCCGGCGATCGAGTCGATGGCGACGCGCCCGAAGAGCTGTCGTTTGGCCTCGGCGACAAAGGCGTTGCCCGGCCCGACGATCTTGTGCACGGGCCGAATCCGCTGCGTGCCCAGGGCCAGGGCCGCGATGGCCTGCGCCCCGCCGACGCGGTAGACCTCGCGGATGTCCAGCTCGGCCGCCAGGGCCATCACCATGGGGTTGACAGCGTCGTCGGTGGGCGGGCTGACCAGGACGATCTCCTTGACGCCGGCGACGAGGGCCGGCACGACGGTCATCAGGACCGTCGAGGGGTACATCGCCTTGCCGCCGGGCACGTAGACGCCCACCCGCTCGATGGGGGTGTAGCGCACGCCCAGCCGTCGCCCGCCGCGCCGCAGCGAGGCCGGCGCCTCCAGGCGGATGTGCCGCTGGTAGTCGCGGATGTTCTGCACCACCCGCCGCGCCAGGGCCATGAACTCCGCATCGGCGGCGCCGTGGGCGGCCTCGAGCAGGCTCACCGGCACGCGGAGCTCATCGGGCGTCATCTGCACGTCGTCCAGCCGCTCGGCCAGGGCGACCAGGGCCTCGTCGCCGCGGTCAGCCACGTCGGCGACGATGTCGCGGACGATCGCCGGCACGTCGAGGCTGCCGTCGCCGGCGGCGGTCAGCCCTCCGCCGCGCAGGCGATCGCGCAGCTGACGGACGCGCGGGTCGTCCAGCGGCGAGGCGGTTTCGATAATCGGGATCGCTGTCATCTTCGTTTTCCTGTCGGTTCGGTCAAAGGCGGTCGTGTCGCGCCGGCCCGGCGGGGCTGGCGCCCGGGGTCTGGCCTCTGATCCGCCGGTGGCCCGCCGGCTGCGGATTCCGCAGCCGGGGCACCTCCGGAAGGGCACTGATGCTATAGGGTTCGCCGTCGCTCATGGCAAGGCCATTCCTGTCTGTATAGTCCGCGCACGAAAACGCCCGTTCCAGTGGAAGGAACGGGCGGGGCCGGCCGATCGGGGTGCCTGGCTCGCTCGGGCCGCTCAGCGCAGGGCCCGTCCGCCCGTCCCACCGGTATGGTGGGCGCGGGGGCGAAGGACGGCGGCGCCGGTCAGGTCAGTTTGCATAAACCCCTTATACGCCGGCCTGGCCGAACCTGTCAAGCGGGCGGGGCGTACGATTCTGGGCACACAGGCCCGAAAAAGGGTTGACCGCTTCGGGGCGGATCAGTATCATTCGCGGTCTGCCTTCAGGAAGCCGGCGGTTCGCCGCCGGGCTAGGCCAGCCTGAAAATCGAAGAGCGGTAAATACAAATTGTCCGGCGCCTTTTGCCGGCAAGGGGCCCCCATCGTCTAGTGGCCTAGGATATCAGGTTCTCATCCTGGAGACAGGGGTTCGAGTCCCCTTGGGGGTAGTTACCGCGAACGAAGGGCCGGGCACGAAAGTGTCCGGCCTTTTTGTTATGCGCCCGGAACGTGGGCGGAAGCCCCCCCGGGCTGGTGGGCCAGGGGTGAAAACCGGTTGATGAATTCCACTGGCCAGGCGGGTGGCTCGGCGGTAGAGTGATACTTTGGCGCCCGGCGACTGGGCCGGGGCCGATGATATCCTCGGGGTCGGCGGCTCCTGCGGGAGCGGCCGGCCCGTCGCAAGCAAAGGACGGGACAACGTGTTGCGGAACGAGCTGTTCGAGGCCCTGTGCGACGTCGCCGTCGTGGACGTGCACAGCCATATCTCCCGGCGGCGCATGGCGGCCAGTGATCTGAGCGACCTGCTGTACTACCACATGCTGCGCTACCCGCTGCGGTCGGCCGGCATGGACGACCGCGACCTGTGGTACCGCGGCGGCGGGCGGCACTTCCGACCCGACGAGCAGAACTACCAGGCCTGGCTGGCGGCCTGGCCGAAGATCGAGAGCACCGGCTTCGGGTGGATCTTCAAGACGATCCTGCGCGACCTGTACGGCTTCGACGAGCCGATCACGTCCGAGAGCTTCCCCCGCCTGCGCCAGGGGATCGAGGGGCGCTTCAGTCAGGACGACTGGGCCGTCGAGGTCGCGCGCCGGGGCAAGGTCGTCCGCATCCTGTCCAGCGCCCGCGAGCGCGGCGACGCCGCGCCGGGCGAGTTCGACGGCATGCGGGGCACGATCGAGGTTGGCCCGGGCTTCGACAGCACCTTCGAGACCCGCTCCTGGCTGAGCAGCCTGCTGCACGCCAAGGAGGACCATGGCCACAAGGTCGCCACGCTGGCCCAGATGCGCGAGTCGCTCAAGGCCTACTACAGCTACCGCGACATGCTCGACGACAAGCTGGCCTACGTGCTGTGGGTGCCCAGCCAGCAGGATTTCCGCCCGGTCGACGAGTCGGTCATCGACGCAATCCTCGCCAAGGCCTGGCGGGCCGAGGACCTGACCGCCGACGAGAACCGTCTGCTCAGCTCGGCCGTCATCCGCTGCGTGTGCGACGTGATCCGCGGCAAGATCCCCACCTTCCAGCTGTGCTACGGCACGCAGTTCCTCACGCGGCAGTACCCCCGGCCCGTGCAGAAGGCCGCCTCCGAGCTGGGCCAGACCCTGGGCTACCTCGTCCAGGAGTACCCGGACATCCACTTCAACATCCTCAACGGCTACGAGCCCGACGAGCCGCTGCTGTGCTCGCTGGTGCAGGGCTACCCCAACGTCTCGCTGGGCAGCTTCTGGTGGCAGACGTTCTACCCCTCGGTCATGCACAACGCCTGGCACCGGAGGCTGGATATGTGCCCGACGAACCGGCTGATGGCCTTCTTCAGCGACGGCTACTGCATCGACTGGGTCTACGGTCGGCTGCAGCTGACGCGGCGGGTGCTGGCCAACGTCCTGGCCGAGAAGATCGAGCAGGGCTTCTACAGCAAGCCCCAGGCCCTGGAGATCGGGCGCATGCTGCTGCAGGAGAGCCCCCGCCAGCTGTTCCTGCCCAACGAGACCCTCGAGCCCGAGCCCCCCGTCGTGCCCGCCCGCTCGGCGGCGGAGTAGACGGTCGACCCCAGACACAGCGAGGGCCAGGGCGGTTCCAGCCGTC
>JAWLCG010000433.1:0-3746 GCA_041687295.1 Phycisphaerae bacterium
CCAAGAAGTGGAACCGCCTGCCCGAGGTGCTCAACGACCCGCAGGTCCGCCAGCTGCTGGCCGCCCCCCAGCCCGAGACCGACGCCTACTGGCTGCGCGACCGGGCGATGCTCTATGTTCTCTACGGCTGCGGGCTGCGCGCCAGCGAGGCCGTCGGCATCCGCCTGCCCGACGTCAACGCCTACCTCGGCGTCATCCGCGTGCTGGGCAAGGGCAACAAGGAGCGGATCGTACCGGCCGCCGAGGCCGTCATCTACGCCGTCCAGCAGTACATCGACCACCAGCGGCCCGCCCTGGTCCGCGACGTCGCCGAGCCCCGCCTGCTGCTCAGCCGCAATGGCCGGCCGCTGCTGCGCGAGGATGCCTTCCGCATCCTTCGCAAGTACGCCCGCCGGCTGGGCCTGAAGGAATCCGTCAGCCCGCACACCCTGCGCCACTGCTTCGCCACCGAACTGCTCGCCCGCGGGGCCGACCTGCGCAGCGTCCAGGAAATGCTCGGCCACGCCGACATCGCCACCACGCAGATCTACACCCACGTCGACGCCAACCGCCTGCGGTCGATCCACAAGAAGTTTCACCCGAGAGGGTGAGGCGATTTTTGATCTTTGGTTTGCGATTCTCGAGGCTGGCGCCGCCGGCGGACCGTCCCTCGTTGCCGTAGACCGAACCTCGGTATATAGCCCCGGGCCTGCCCGGGGTCTTCGTTTCGCTCCTCCATATAGCCCCCGGCATGCCGGGGGTCTTCGAAGGCGGATATGGGCCACAGAGGACACAGCGAGCACAGAGAAAGACGCACAGAGCCTTTGTGAGGGTAAGACATAACGTCGCGGGTGCCGTGGCTGGGCGGTCTGCAGCCACCCCGCCGCGAAGCAGCCGGGGCGGCCTTGCCTCCGGGGCGGGCCTGGGGTAGGCTGACGGGCATGGCAAGAGGCGCGTCACTGGAAGAGAAGCTCGCCGAGCTGTCGGCCCTTCGCGGGCAAAGGCCTTCGGACGCGGCGGTCGTTGCGCTGCGCAAGGCCCTGGCCAGCCGAACGAGTCTGCTGGTCGCCAAGGCCGCCGCCATCGCGGCCGAGCTGCGGGCCGAGGCGCTGGTCGATGCGATGGAGGGGGCCTTCAGGCGGTTCCTGGCCAGCCCCGCCAAGACCGACAAGGGCTGTCAGGCCAAGACGGCCATCGCCCGGGCCCTTCACGCGCTGGAGGCCGACAGCGAGGACGTGTTCCTGCGGGGCATCCGGCACGTGCAGCCCGAGCCGTCGTTCGGAGGGCCCATCGACACCGCCGCCGAGCTGCGGGGCGTGTGCGGCCATGGGCTCGTGGCGATGAACCACCCCGAGGCGATCAACGAGCTGGCCCGCCTGCTGGCCGACGCCGAGCCCGATGCCCGCATCCTCGCTGCCCGGGGCCTGGCCTACGCCGGCGATGGGCGGGGCGAGCCGCTGCTGCGGTACAAGATCCTCTGCGGCGACCTGGAGCCGGAGGTCTTCATGGAGTGCCTGCTGGCGCTGCTTCGGCTGGCGCCGGAGTCGGTGGAACTCGTGGCAGGTATGCTGGGCGACCCCGACCGGGCCGAGCCGGCGGCCCTTGCGCTGGGCGAGTCGCGCATCCCCCAGGCCCTGGCCCCGCTGGTGGGGGCCTGCGAGCGGACGGTCCACGCGGGCGCCCGGTCGGCCCTGCTGCTGGCCATTGCAGCCCTGCGCTGCCAGGAGGGGCTGGACTACCTGCTGGCCCGTCTGGCCGAGGCCGAGGGCGCCGCCGTCGAGCCGGTGCTGATGGCCCTGGCGACCTGCCGCTTCGAGCCGGCCGTCGTCGAGCGCGTCCGCCGCATCGTCGACGACCGCCACGACCGCGCCCTGGCCGGGGCGTTTCGCGCTGCGTTCGGTTGAGGCCCGGCCGCTCAGGAGGCTACGCCCTCTCGAAGAGATGGCGGGGCAGCTGGCTCTGGCGGATGATCGACTGCAATGTGCCGATGCGTACTGTCTTGTGATCCGGCACGACGACCGTGACGGTGTTCCCCTCCACGCTCTGCTGCATGACGACGTGGCTGCCCCGGCGGCGGACTTCGCGAAACCCCTGCGCCGCCAGGATCCTCAGCACGTCTCGCCCCGAGAACGTGCCGAGTTTACCCAATCTCGACCTCCAGCGTGCTGAGGTAGGTCTCCCCGCGAAGCCGTTGGCGGATCTCTTCGGGCCCGGCCGACTCCAGGAACAGCTCGACCGCCTCCTGCAGGTTCGCCTTGGCCTTCTCGACCGTGTCGCCCTGGCTGGCCACGTCGATCTCGGGGCACAGGGCAACCCAGCCGTCGCCTTCCCTCACCACCACGGCCGTCAGCGTGCGCTTGCTCATCCGGTTCCTCCTGTCGTGTCGGCCATTATACAGGAGGAGCCGCCCGCTCCGACAGCCCGGGCTCACTCTTCTCCAAACCTCTCAAACCCTCTGCATCCTATCTCTGTGTCGTCTGCGCCTCTGTGGCCCATCTTCGCTGTTTCTTCTCCGAAGACCCCGGGCAAGCCCGGGGCTATATACCGACAGGGGGAAAACCGTTTACACCGCCGGCGGCGTTGGTATCCTCTGGGCACGGCCCGCCATGAGGGCGGGACGCTTGCCGCAAGGAGTCGAATCGCCATGGCCAGCCTGTGCCGCCGTTTTCCCAACAACCCGCTGATGACCCCCGAGGACCTCAAGCCCAGTCGCCCCGATTTCGTACTCACCGGCGTGCTCAACGCCGGGGCCTTCGAGTTCGACGGGCAGTACTGCTGGCTCGTCCGCGTGGCCGAGGCCCCGATCCAGACCCAGCCCGGCAAGCTCGTCGTGCCCTACATGGAGGTCGACGCCGCCGGGCGGGCGGAGATGTGCTTCAGGACCTTCGACCGCAACGATCCCACGCTTGACCTGCGGGACACGCGGCTGGTCTTCTACAAGGACGCCCTGGACAAGCCCTGGATCACCAACATCTCGCACCTGCGGATGGCCCGCAGCGACGACGGGCTCAACTGGCGCATCGACGACAGCGTGCAGCTCTGGCCGCGGAACAAGTACGAGGCCTACGGCATCGAGGACCCGCGGATCGTGCAGATCGACGGGGAGTACCTCGTCACCTATTCCGCCATCAGCCGACACGGCGTGACGAGCAATCTGCTGGTGACGCGCGACTTCAAGAGCTTCGACTACCGCGGCCAGCTCTTCGTGCCGGATAACAAGGACATCTGCATCTTCCCCGAGAAGGTCAACGGGCGCTACGTCGCCCTGCATCGGCCCAGCGTGTCGATGCTGGGGCGCCCGGACATCTGGATCGCCTACAGCGACGACCTGGTCCACTGGGGCGGCCACGAGGCGATCATGTACTGCCGCCCCGGCCAGTGGGACAGCGGCCGCATCGGCTGCGGACCGGCGCCCGTGAAAACCGAGAAGGGCTGGCTGGAGATCTACCACGGCTCGGACGACCGCAACTACTACCTCGGGGCCGTCCTGCTCGACCTCGACGACCCGCGCAAGGTCATCGCCCGCAGCGAAACGCCCATCCTGATGCCCGAGGAGCCCTACGAGTTGGAGGGCTTCTTCGCCAACGTCGTCTTCGCCAACGGCCAGATCGCCCACGACGATGGGCGGATCTGGATCTACGACGGCGGCGCCGACCGCGTGATGGCCGGCTGCGAGACCACCGTCGCCGAACTCTTCAAGCACCTCGGCGTGTAGATCGTAGGGCGGGCACGGCCCGCCGTCGATGGCGCCTGGCGCCGCCGCGGCG
>JAWLCG010000434.1:0-3730 GCA_041687295.1 Phycisphaerae bacterium
CCGCTGGCCGGTGCCGGGGCCCTGCCCGGCCGAGTCGGCGGCAGCCAGGGCGGCCTGGGCCTGCGGGCTCATGCGGGGCGTCGGTGCGTCGGCGGTCTCCGCTCGAGCCGGCGTGGCGGCAGCGGCCTGCTCGGTCGGCGGCTCGACGGGGGCGGCCTGGGCGGTTTCGGTCGGCTCGGCCGGGTCGGCGGGCTCGTCGTCGATGTCGGCCGTCGCCCAGCCGCTGCCCAACTCGGCGCGGTCCTCATCCACGGTCCGCTCGGCGGGCCGATCGGCCGGCCGGGACCGCTGGGCCGAGGGCCCCTGGTCCAGCAGCCGTTCAAACGCCCCGCCGCCGTCGCCAGGGCCCTGTCGGCCCGTGGACACGGGCGCCAGCGCCCGGACGGGGTCCAGCGGCATCAGTTGCTTGATCGGGTCGAACATGGTTACCCTGCCTGCATCTGCGAGAGCACCTGCTGGAGGTGCGTCTTCTCCATCTCCGAGCGGAACTGGCCGATGATCTTGCTGGCCGTGCGGCGGTTCATCGCCTCGAGGTAGCGGGCGGCCTGGGTGGCCTCCATCTCCATGAGGATGTCCTTCACCTGCCGCGGCTGGAGCGACTCGTAGAGCTTGACCAGCTCCTGGAAGCTCTCGTCCTGGGCCTGCTCGCGCTGGGCGGTGGCCTGCTCATAGAAGCTCGTGCGGGCCTGGCGCAGCTCCTCGCGCTCCTGGGCGACCAGGCGGCGGAGCTGCTGGAGCTGCTCGTCCTGGTACTCCAGCTCGCGCTGGCGCCGGTCGAGCTCGCGCTGCAGCACCTCCAGGCTCGCCGGCGTGCCGTGGGCCGGCTGGGGGCTGGCGGCCAGGGCGGCCCCAGCCAGCGGTGCGTCGGGCTCGGCGGCGTCCTCGGCGCGAATCACCTCGGCCAGCTTCGCCAGGCGCTCGTCGGAGAGCTTGCCCGTATAGGCGGCCGCCGCCACCAGCCCCGCCAGGGCCAGCGTCACCGTGATGCACACCAGGCTCAGCAGGTGGTAGAGTCTGCGCATCATGCCTCGACCTCCCCCTCGGCCAGTTGCCGGGCGTAGCGCGTGGTGGTCATGTCGTCACTGGCGAACTGCTCGGCGTGACGCAGGGCCGTGAGGTGCTCGGCGTGCTGGCGGTCGCGGAGCGTCTGGAGCACCTTGCGCTCGCGGGCGGCCGACACCAGCTCGGCCCGCGCCACCCGCAGGGCGGCGGTGGCCTCGCGCAGCAGGCCAGCCTGGCCGATCAGGGCGCGGTGCAGCGTCATGGCGTGGCGGCGGTAGAGGCTCATGTACTGCACGTCAACTCGCCCGGTCAGCACGCCCTCGCGGACGAGCTGGTCCTGGCGGGCCAAGTCGGCGCGAAGGTCGGCGATGGCCGACTCGATCCGCCCGACCTGGCCCTGGGCCTCGGCGAGCTTGCGCTGGGCGGCCTGCTCGCGCTGCTCTCGCAGCCGTAGCACGGCCTCGGCACGGAAGCGGAATTTTTTGGCCATCAGCCCGCCCTCCCGTTGGCGTTCCGCGGCCGGGCCAGAGCGGCCAGGCGGCTGTGCAGTTCGCCCAGGGCCATGCGGACCTGCGGGAAGCTGCAGCACTCGGCGACGTCCTGGCGGAGGAACTCGTTGATCAGCGGGTAGGCGTCGATGGCCTGGTCGTACTGCGGGTTGGCCCCGCGGCTGTAGGCGCCGAGGTTGACCAGGTCCTCGACCTCGCGGTAGGCCGCCAGCAGCCGCTGCACCTCGACGGCGGCGGCGCGGTGCTCGGGGCTGACGACGTCGTTGCGCACGCGGCTGATGCTTTCGAGCACGTCGATGGCCGGGTAGTGCCCGCGGTTGGCCATCGCCCGGCTGAGCCAGATGTGCCCGTCGGTGATCGAGCGGACGGCGTCGGCGATGGGGTCGGACATGTCGTCGCCCTCGACCAGCACGGTGTAGAAGCCGGTGATCGAGCCGTTCTGCGTCCGTCCGCTGCGTTCGAGCAGCTGGGGCAGCAGGTTGAAGACGCTGGGCGTGTAGCCGCGGGTGGTGGGCGGCTCGCCGGCGACCAGGCCGATCTGCCGCTGGGCCGTCGCCAGGCGGGTCAGCGAGTCCATCAGCAGCAGCACGTCGTGGCCGGTGTCGCGGAAGTACTCGGCGACGGCCGTCGCGACGGCGCCGGCCTGCACGCGCAGCAGCGGCGGCTCGTCGCCGGTGGCGACCACGACGACGCTCTTGGCCATGCCCTCGGGGCCCAGGCTGTTCTCGATGAAGTCGCGGACCTCGCGCCCCCGCTCGCCGACCAGGGCGATGACGGCCACGTCGGCGGAGGTGTATCGGCTGACCATGCCCAGCAGGATGCTCTTGCCCACCCCGGCGCCGGCGAAGATGCCCATGCGCTGGCCCCGCCCCACCGTCAGCAGCCCGTCGATGGCCCGCAGGCCGGTGCCGATGGGCTCGCGGATCAGGTCGCGCGAGAGCGGGTCGAGCGCCTCGGGGTAGAGCGGGCGTCGGCCCTCCAGCGCCAGCGGGCCCCGCCCGTCGATCGGCTGGCCGTGGCCGTTGAGCACCCGGCCCAGCAGGCAGCGGCCCACGCCGAGGCTCTGCTGACTGGCGAGGCACTCCACGCGGTCGCCCCGGCGGATGCCGTCGGGGCTGCCCATCGGCATCACCAGCGTGTGCTCGTCGGCCAGGCCGATCACGCGGGCTTCCACCGGCCGATCGTGGGCGTGGATGCGGCAGGCGGCCCCCACCGGCACGGCGAAGTCCGCCACCGTCACCGTCAGGCCGCGCACGCCGGCGACCCGGCCCTGGATGCCGAGGGTCTGGCACTGCCGGGCGATCTGGCGGTAGCTGCCCAGCAGGCTCATGCCGAGGCCTCCTTCGGGAAGCTCACCACGCGCGACGCGGGCTCCTCCCGGCCGGTCATGGCCGAGACCACGTTGCGGATCTGCGTCTCGATGCGGGCGTCGATCTGGCCCTGGCGCGTCGCCATCACCACGTCGCCGGGCTGCAGGCTCGCGTCGGCAACCAGCTCGACGGTCTGGCTCAGGCCCATCGCCTCGAGCAGCTCGCCGGCGTACTCGCGCAGCTGGTCGAGCTGGGCCGGGCACACCCGCGCCTGCACCTGCTGGCCGCAGGCGATCAGGTCCAGCGCGCGGACGAGGTTGGCCTGGGCGACCTCGGTGTCGCCCTCGGCCTGGCGGCGGGTGATGCGGGCGGCGATCTCCAGCGCCAGGCCCAGCACCTCCTGACGGGCGTGGAGGTAGAGCTCCTCGCGGGCGCTATCGAGTTCGAGCACGGCCTGGCGGAGCAGCTTCTGCAGCTCGGCCGTCTGCTGCGAAAAGCCTTCGCGGGCCTGCTCGAAGGCCTTCTCCGCCCCGTCGGCCTGGCCGTCGGCCTGGCCCTGGCGGAAGCCCTCGGCGTAGCCCTTCTCCGCCGCCTGCGCCTGCAGCCGCTGGGCCTGGGCCTGCGCCTGCGAGAGGATGTGCGTGGCCTGGGCCTGGGCCTCCAGGATCAGCCGCTGGGCCTGCTCGCCGAAGTTGACGATGTTCAGCGCAGCCGACCGCCCCACCGTCGTGGTGCCGCTGCCGCCGTTGCCGTTGTGCTTGATCAGGCCCATGTCATCCCGTTCCGCTGACGCCGCGATTCCGTCACCTGCGGTGACGCCGGGGCGCCCCGAAGACCCCGGGCATGCCCGGGGCCATATATTTCCGAGACCCTCGAAAACTCTGTGCTTCTTTCTCTGTGTGCTCTGTG
>JAWLCG010000435.1:0-3724 GCA_041687295.1 Phycisphaerae bacterium
CTGCGTCCGGCCTACGGGATGGGCCGCCGACCCGTGGCGACTTGCCTACCTGAGACGCAATAACCAGTGGGGCCTGGGTTGCGTGTGCAGGACCCGTCCCTCGCTGCACTCGGGCCGGAACCTGCACACTCTACCGGCTAGGGCCGGTCGGGCGTGACGGCGGTGGGGACCTGGGCGTGCATGCGGTAGAGGCCGGCGGCGGCCGTCAGGTGCATCAGGGCGGTGATCCAGATCATGTGCACGCCAAGGCCCAGGCCCAGGTCGGTGCCCAGGGCCTGCTCGCTGTAGAGCAGCACGCCGATGAAGGGCATGGTGCAGCCTCGCATGGCCGTCAGGAGCATGTGGGCGCCCATGTAGAGGGGCGACTCGCCGGGGCGGGCGAACTTGAGGTGGCCCAGGTTCCAGCCGAAGCCGCCGAACGTCGCGCCCAGGCCCGTCACGACCCGGCCGACGATCAGCAGCGGCATGGAGACCTGCCAGGCCCCCAGGAAGACCACCAGCCGGCCCAGGCCCCACAGGGCGGCGCCGGCGCTGCGGAACTTCATGAAGTTCACCCGGTCGAACAGGCGCCCCACCAGCGGCGTGGCCACGATGCGGATGGCCGTCGGGGCCACCACCAGGGCGACCGCGGCGCTGGAGTAGCTGGCGCCGAACCGCTCGTCCAGGATAATCGCCAGCACGCCGGTCTCCAGCAGCATCGAGGCCGAGCCCATCAGCATCTGCCAGCCCATGTACCGGGCGAAGGGCCGATCCCGCCGCAGCACCTCCAGCACCAACAGCGGGTTGACCGAGACCCGCTGGGTGCCCCGGCGGCGGAGGCGGGCCTGCTCGCCCCGCATCCGCACGCGGGCGTAGATCAAAGCCGTCGCCGCCGCCGAGCCGCCGGCCAGCAGGAACAGTACGTGGTGGAAGCCCTCCCAGCGGTCCAGGGCTGCACTCTGCAACTGGACCAGCGTGGCCACCGCCAGGGTGCCCAGGATGATCAGTCGGCTGTAGACCTGCCCGCGGTGGGTGTCGGGGTAGTTGGCCTGCAGGATGGAGGTCTTGGCGTTGGTGACGGTGGTGTTGAGCATCGCCACCAGCAGCATGATGGCCGCGAAGCCGTACGCGCTGATCGGCGAGGCCGGCAGCAGGGCCGTCGCCGCCAGCAGCCCCGCCGTCAGCAGCAGGCAGCCCGACAGGATCGGCACCTGCCGGCGGCTGGTCAGCAGCGCGGCCGACAGGCCCCCGGTGAACATGCCGATGGTGTTGGCGGCGGCGAGCACGGCCACCGAGCCGTAGGAGGCGCCCAGCGTCTTTTTCGCGAAGAACTGCAGGAAGCCCGGCTCGATGGCGGCGGCGGCCACCGAGAACGCCAACGCCGCCCGCCACTCGTAGCGGAAGCTGTGACGCGACAGGTAGGGAATGCCGTGGTAGCCGCCCAGCCAGCTCAGGCCCCGCTGCGGCAGGCGAACCACCCTGTGTAACTGCAAGAGACTCACGTGGGGATCCTGCCGCTGGGCGGGGGCTCGGCCTCCGCGCAAGAAAACCCCCGGCCCGGGGCGGGCCAGGGGTCGATACTCATCGTCAGGCCATTGGACCCTAGTAGGGAATGCCCGGGTCGATGCGGTAGGGCGTCAGCTCCAGCGGCTGCTCGTAGAGCCAGAACGAATCCCAGTCATCGTTGAACTGTCGCAGGTGCATATCGTTGATACGTTTGTAGTTACGCCACCGCTCGGCGGGGGAGTTCACCACGCCCGCACAGCCCGACAGGAGGCTGGCGGCGAGAATCGCTACAACCAGAAACTTTCTCATGGCTTTCCCTTCTCGCTTGGCCCAGAGACGACCCAGTACGCCCGCGGGGGCGAATCGGGCCTCCCACCGGCCTCCGGATGCTAAACGCAGCCCCGGCGCATGTCAACGAAAAACCGCCCCGGCGGCCAGCACAGGCAAACGCAGACAAAACAGGCGTTTAGCGACTATTCGTCGGCGTCTTCGGCCGTTTGGCCCGCCTCGACGGGGCGCTTGGCCTCGATCAGGGCGGCCACGTTCTTGCCCGGTTGGAAGGTCACCACGTTGCGCGCCGGCACGGTGACCTGCTCATTGGTCTTGGGGTTGCGGGCCTTGCGGGCAGCCCGTGTGCGGACTTCGAAAACGCCGAAGTTCCGCAGCTCAATGCGGCCTTCATCGACCAGTGCGTCAATGATCGCGTCGAACGTGCGCTGCACGATCTTCCGCGTCAACGTCTGATCGACGCCAAGCTCTTCAGCCAGGTGCCGCACGATCTCCTTCTTGGTCATGGGTCGCCCCTACTTCCGGACCCTCTGTCAGGACCACCAGGACGTCTGGTGCAGGCTTGTTACCTGGACTGACCGTAGGGTCATTACCTGAGTTTCCATACCACGCCAACCCCAATGACCCCAGCAAAAAAACCCGCCAATTCAGCGGTTGACTGTACCAGATCTGCAGGCTGCGTCAAGCGAAAACCCGAGGCGAATTTCACGTAAGGTCAGTAATGATAGGCAATTGCGTGATTAATTCCAACAGGTCGCCGTAAAGGTATGGGATGCAATGCGTTCGATGGAGCGCGGCGATCTGCTCGTGGCGCGATTCGTAGCGTCGATTCTCGATGGAGGCCCCTTCGCCCCGGCAGTGGAAGACCCTGCAGCCGAGCGTTCGGCCCTCGCGGGCGGCGCATTGGCCGGCGGTCTGGTAGGGGCATCGGCCCTGGGCGAGGGCGGCTGGGCTCGGCGGCGCCTGCCGCGTCAGCAGGGCCAGCTCGGCCGTCGAGACGTAGAGCCGGTGGCCGAAGCGGTCGAAGTCGCAGCAGTCGCCGCACGCCCGGCAGCGGGGCGCCAGGTGGGCCTGCTCGCCGTCCAATTCGGCGTAGAGCGCCCGCAGGGCGCCCAGCAGGGGCCCGCAGGCCTGGGCCTGGCGGACGGCGTCGGCCAGCGAGTCGTCAGTGGTGGTTCTTGGCCAGCTCACGGGTGATGTGGTCCAGGTCGTGCAATGGCCCGCGGTTGACGCCCGGGCAGCGCGTGCCGGCCAGGGCCCAGTCCATCGGCGTCTCGAGGTTCTGCCGCCACCAGGGCCAGGTGCGGCACTGGGCGGGGCGCAGGGCGTACACGCGACAGCGGCGCTGCCCGTCTTCGGCCGGTGCGAGGAAGATGCAGTCGGCGTTGGGCGCCTCGATCAGGCTGATGCGCCCGCGGACCTTGCGGGTGTAGCGGCGTTCGAACTCGGCCTCGGCCAGGCCCAGCTGCCCGGCCAGCGTGGCGATCTCCTCGCGGTTGACCCAGACGTAGCCCTCTTCCGGCCCCGCGCAGCACTTGCCGCAGGCCGTGCATTCAAAGGCCAGCCCCGCCGAGTACCAGGGACGTTTGGGTTTCAGCAGCGCCATAGGCCTCTCCAGGAGGGCGAGTGGGTTCCTCAGTCGTACGCCGCGGCCGGGCCGTGCGTTCGGCGCAGCCGATGGGTATCGCCGGCCGGTGCCATTGTCGAAACTCTGCAATCAAAACTCAAAAAGAAGGTTCTCATCCCAATCAGTTGAAGAAAAGGAATGGGGGGCCAGCCCCCAAACCCCCGGGATTTATCGCTTTAGGGCCACCAGCATGGGCGAGTATCTCTGGGCGCTCGTCCGGGAGGGTCGCCCAGCAATTGCGTGGCCGAGCGCCGTCAGGGCGGCCGTACGGCACGGGCGGCATTTCCTGAGGGTGGTGCCTGTTGTGTTCTGCTGGTGGCCTCA
>JAWLCG010000436.1:0-3686 GCA_041687295.1 Phycisphaerae bacterium
AGATTCTTCAGCACGTTGGCGCCGACGCCGCTGCCCTCTTTGACCAGGCCCAGCAGGATGTGCTCGGTCCCGATGTATTCGTGGTTGAAACGCTGGGCCTCCTGGTTGGCCAGAGCCATCACCTTGCGAGCCCGTTCTGTAAATCTCTCAAACATTTATGGCAACTCCCTTACCCCGCGACGGGGGTGAGATTGGGGGGAAAATCACCCATACTACGCCGGCATCCTGCCCTTGTTCGTCAGCAAATTCTAGTGGCGCCAAGAGGTTCTATCAAGGCACCACTGCCGCCAGGGTCCGGTCGAAACACTACCTGTATCGGCTCATTCGCCTTTTGGCATTGGTGCTTCGTCCCAGCCGGCCGAAGCTTGCCCCGGCCGCCCGGCCGCGATAGCATGGCGCCCAGGCGCCCCTTCAGCCGGAAAGGAAAGCCCATGGCCGCCACGAGTTACAGGGATGACAGGACCTTCCTCCAGGACCATACCAAGCTCATCGAGCTCACCAGCGGCAAGATGCGCATCGCGGTGGCGCCCGACTTTCAGGGCCGGGTGATGACCTCCAGTTTCGCCGGTCAGAGCGGGGCGGGCATCGGCTGGCTGAATCGGGAATTCATCGCCTCGGGGCAGACCAAGGCAAAATTCAACAACTACGGCGGCGAGGACCGCTTCTGGCTGGGGCCCGAGGCCGGGCAGTTCGGCCTGTGGTTCCCCAAGGGCAGCGACTTCGGGATGGGCGACTACCAGACGCCCTGGGGCTTCAACGCCGGACCCTTCGAGGTCACCAGCGCCAGCAGCAGAAGCGTCGCGATGGCCAAGGCGTTCGACGTAAAGAACTACGCCGAGACGACCTTCCACGTCGCAGCCAAGCGAACGGTGAACCTGCTGGGACCGGGCCCGGCGGCCGCGGTGCTGGGCGCCGACGTGCCGGCGGACCTGGCGATGGTGGGCTTCGAGACGGTCAACACGCTGGCCAACCTGGGCCCCAACGACTGGACGCGCCAGGGCGGGCTGCTGAGCATCTGGACGCTGGGCCAGTACAAGCCGCTGCCGCGCGGGCGGGTGATCGTGCCTTTCGTCCCGGGCCCCCAAAGCGTGCTGGGGGTGAAGGTGACGACCGACTACTTCGGCGCCCTGCCGCCGGAGCGATGCCAGATCGGCGAGGACCACGTGCTCTTCGCCTGCGACGGCAACTTCCGCAGCAAGATCGGCATCAGCCCGCAGCGGGCCCGCAACGTGCTGGGCAGCTACGACCCCGACGCGGCCGTGCTGACCGTCGTGCAGTTCAACCTGCCGGCGGCCGCCCATAAGCTCAGTTACGTCAACAGCCTGTGGAAGATCCAGGACTACCCCTACGCCGGCGACGCCATCAACAGCTACAACGACGGTGAAGAGAAGCCCGGGGCCGGCAGCTTCGGCGGGTTCTACGAACTGGAGACCTCCAGCCCCGCCGCCGAGCTCAAGGCCGGGCAGGCCGTCACGCATGTGCACCGCACGTTCCACTTCCATGGCCCCGTCGACGCTTTGGCGGGCCTGGCGTGGAAGACCCTCGGCGTCGACATCCGGCGGATCTGATCTGCGATTGACGATGTACCATTGACGATGTACCCGGCGGCCCAGGCCGTGCAATGTCCGCACGCGGGATGGCACTGCTGCTTTCGATGTTGGGCCACAGAGGGCACAGAGGCGAATGACGAATGACGAATAGGGAAGGCCGCATGATTGAGGCCGGCGATCCGTAGGGCGTGCAACTCGTTGCACGCGGGAATGACGCCCATCGCATCGCCTTTGCCGCCCGCGCTTCGCCCTTCGCCGTTTCGGCCTTCTTCCGGTTCTTGGGTGCTTCGACGCTTGGTCCTTCTGGCCAGACGTGCGTCGCTGCAGTGCGCAGACCACGTCGCCCTGCTCCGGCCCAAGGCTACCGAGTCCCCGCCCGGCTATCATGGTCTGGCGGCGCATCTTGCCGCCGACGAGGAGGGGGAGATGACTGAGCAGCCTGCCTATCCGGGCTACGGGGGCAGCCCTGAGTCCGCGCCGGCGGAGAAGGCCTCGGGCAAGGCCATCGCATCGCTGGTGCTGGGCGTGATCAGCATGCTGGCTTGGTGCCTGCCGATCGTCGGCGGACCGGTCGCCATCGTCGGCCTGGTGCTGGGGATCATCGCCCGCAGAGGCCCCGGCCGGGGGCTGGCCGTGGCGGGCATCGTCCTGAGCGCCATCGGCCTGCTTGCCAGCATCATCAACGCCGGCGTGGGCATCTGGATGTACACCCAGGGCACGCACCCGATGGTGCAATAGGCGGCCGCGCCGCCGGGAGGGCTCGCCCCGTGCCGCTCTGCCTCGCCCAGCTCTGGCTGCGTTGGTGGGACGAGTTTATCGCCCCGGTCGAGGCCTACTTCGGCCTGACCAGCGGCACGATCGACCGCCTGCTGCTGATCGGCCTGGCCATCGCGCTCTACTTCATCCTGCGCTCGCTGGCGCGGCGCATCCTTCGCAATCAGATCCACGACCCCCAGCGCCGCTACGTCGCGACCAAGACGATCACCTACATCCTGGCCCTGGGCCTGCTGGTGGCGATCCTTCGCATCTGGTTTGGCCGCTTCGTCGGCGTGCTGAGCTACCTGGGGATCGTCTCGGCGGGCCTGGCGATCGCCCTCCAGAAGCCGATCGTCAACCTCGCCGGCTGGCTGTACATCATCACCCGCCGGCCCTTCAGCGTCGGCGATCGCATCGAGATCGAGGGCTGCCGCGGCGACGTCATCGACGTCCGCCTGTTCGCCTTCACGATGATCGAGATCGGCCAGTGGGTCAGCGCCGACCAGGCCACCGGGCGCACCGTCCACGTGCCCAACGGCTGGGTGTTCGACAAATCGGTGGCCAACTACCTCCAGGGCTTCGACTACATCTGGAACGAAATCCCCGTCACCATCACCTCCGAGAGCAACTGGCGAAAGGCGCGGGACATCCTCGAGGCCATCGTCGAGAAGCACTCGCCCGTCAGTGGCGAGAGCATCCAGCAGCAGGTCGGCCGGGGGGCGGAGCGGTTCGTCATCTACCAGCACGATCTCAGGCCGGCCGTGTGGGTCTCGCTGTCGGATTGGGGCACGACGCTGACGCTTCGCTACCTCTGCCCGCCCCGCAAGCGCCGCCGGATGGCCAACGACATCAGCGAGGCGGTCCTCGCCGCGTTCGAGCAGGCCGGCGAGATCGACATCGCCTACCCCACCTACCGCATCTTCCGAAACGATCAGGAAGGCAAGCCCGCCCTGCGGCCAAAGGCATAGACGCAGCATGCACGAAGCGGAAGAGCACCGGAGGAATTGACACTTGTCGATTGACAATTGTCAATCTGCGGACGGCGTCACCAGGTGCGGCGTCTGACAGAAGAGCCGCTGTGGCTCTGTGGCCCAGCGCCCCTCGTTGTCGCTCGCGTGCAACAAGCGGCGCGCCCTACGGGTGCTTTACGCGCCGATGATGCTGATGATCGCGTGGCGGCTGCGGGGGCCGTCGAATTCGCAGAAGAAGATCGACTGCCACGTTCCCAGGCTCATCCGGCCGCCCGAGAGCGGCACGTGGGCGGAGGCGCCGACGAGGGAGCTCTTGACGTGGGCGGCGGAGTTGCCCTCGCCGTGCTGGTAGAACTCCTGCCGCCAGGGCGCGATGCGGTCGAGGCTCTCGAGGATGTCGTGCACCACG
>JAWLCG010000437.1:0-3666 GCA_041687295.1 Phycisphaerae bacterium
AGGCCCAGGCCGGCCGCCACCGCGCAGATCACGATCACCGCCAGCGCCCCCTCGGTCAGCATCGACCCGTAGCCGACGAACCGCGCATCGCTCTCGCGGGCCAGCTGCTTGGAGCTCGTGCCGCTGGAGACCAGGCAGTGGAAGCCGCTCACCGCCCCGCAGGCGATCGTGATGAACAGCGTCGGCCACAGCGGCGGCGCCCCGACCGGGTGCGCCACGTACGCCGGGGCCACCAGCTCCAGCCGCTGGCCGCCCAGGCCCCCATAGGCCGCCACCGCTATGCCCGCCACCATCAGCCCCATCGCCACGATCAGCTGGTGACTGTTGATGTAGTCGCGAGGCTGCAGCAGCGTCGTCACCGGCAGCACGCTGGCGATGTAGCTGTACGCCAGCAGCACCACCACCCACACCCACACCGGGATCGACCGCAGCCAAGCGTTCCAGCCAGCGAAGGCCGCGGAGTCCTGCCCCAGGTACGCGCCCAGCCAGATCGTGAAGTACATCGCCGCCAGCACCCCCAGCGCCGGCCAGAACAGCCGACCGCCCCGCCGGTAGGTCCACCAGCCGATGCCGATCGCCAGCGGCAGCTGCAGCCACACCGGCAGCACCGCGGCTGGGAACATCTTGAAGATCGCCGCGATCACCATCCCGAAGATCGCCACCACGATCAGCAGGCACAGAAACAGGATCAGCAGGAACAGGAACTTCACGCGCCCGTTGAGCACCCGGCCTGCCACTTCGCCGATCGTCTGGCCGCGGTTGCGGATGCTGA
This sequence comes from Phycisphaerae bacterium, assembly GCA_041687295.1. Lineage (GTDB taxonomy): Bacteria > Planctomycetota > Phycisphaerae > SM23-33 > FEN-1343 > JAWLCG01. The sequence goes on from JAWLCG010000437.1 coordinate 773, forward strand.
CCACCAGCGAGCCGAAGTCGTGCACCGCCCCGATGAAGATGCACCCGAAGACCACCCACAGCAGCGCCGGCAGCCAGCCCCACATGATCGCGATGGCCGGGCCCACGATCGGCCCGGTGCCCGCGATGCTCGTGAAGTGGTGCCCGAAGAGCACCTCCCGCCGCGTCGGCACGAAGTCGACGCCGTCGTACAGCTCCCGGCTCGGCGCCGGCCGGGCGTCGTCCAGGCCGAAGATCCGCCGGCCCAGCCATCGGCCATAGGTGTGGTAGGCGATCAGGTACGCCAGAAAACTGCCCAACGCCAGCGCCAGAGTCTCCATGCTGCTGCCTCTTCGCTCGAGGAACCGACGGGTCCAGAACCGCAAACGTCGCCAGTATACCCCCGCCAGCACAACAGACCAGTACCCATGGGTCACCCCTGGGCCCAAGCGGCAGGGGCCGACAGGGCGTTCTGACGAAACGAAGCCAATTCGGTGCAGCACAAGCCATTTTATTACAGTTATTTATGACAAGAAACCGCCCCTCGAAACGAAGCCAATTCGCCCCGGCCCCCGGCGCTGGGCCGCCACCGGCGGTGGCTTTGGGGATTGCCCGCCGTGGTCGGTCGCGGTATGGTTGGCCCCGGGCCTTGCGCGGTAGCGCTGTCGCCCCCCCCCGGAACCGCCCTTGGAGGAATGCATCGATGAGCCTGCGAGCCCCGACGGACCGTCCGAACATCATTCTGGTCAACTGCGACGACCTGGGCTATGGCGACCTGGGCTGCTACGGCTCGGAGATGAACCCGACGCCGGCCATCGACCGCATGGCGGCCGAGGGGCTGCGCCTGACGGACTTCTACATGGCCAGCCCGGTCTGCTCGCCGTCGCGGGGCGGCATGATGACGGGCTGCTACCCCAAGCGGATCGGCTTTGACAAGTTCTCGGCCGGCTGGGTGCTGTTCCCGGGCAACCCCGACGGGCTGAACCCCTCGGAGATCACGATGGCCCGGCTGCTCAAGGGGCAGGGCTACGCCACGAAGATCGTGGGCAAGTGGCACTGCGGCGACCAGCCGGAGTTTCTGCCCACGCGGCACGGGTTCGACAGCTACTTCGGCCTGCCCTACTCCAACGACATGGGCCGACAGGCCCGCCGCCGCGGCTGGAAGGCCCCGCCGCTGCCGCTGCTGCAGGACGAGACGGTCATCCAGCAGCAGCCCGACCAGACCTCGCTGACCGAGCGCTACGTCGAGAAGAGCCTCGAGTTCATCCGCACGCACCGCGCCGAGCCCTTCTTCCTGTACCTGGCCCACATGCACGTGCACATCCCTCACTACCCGCCGGAGCGGTTCCTCAAGACCAGCTGGAACGGCCGATACGGGGCGGCCGTGCAGACCGTCGACTGGTCGATGGCGGCCATCTTCCATGAGCTGCGGGCCCAGGGGCTCGACCAGAACACACTGGTGATCTTCACCAGCGACAACGGCTCGCGGGGCGACCGGGGCGGCTCGAACTACCCGCTGCGGGGCAACAAGGGCACCACCTACGAGGGCGGCCAGCGCGTGCCGTGCATCGTCTGGTGGCCCGGCGTGGTGCCGGCCGGCACGGCCAGCGACCAGATCGTCTCGAGCATCGACTTCCTGCCGACCTTCACGGCCCTGGCCGGCGGGCAGGTGCCGACCGACCGCATCATCGACGGGCGCGACTGCTCGGGCCACTTCCGCGACCCGGCCAACACCGCCTCGCCGCGCGAGACGTTCTTCTACTACAAGATGAACTGCCTGCAGGCGGTGCGACACAAGCAGTGGAAGCTCCGCGTCTTCGACAACGGGCCCATCGAGGAGCTCTACAACCTCGCCGAGGACATCGGTGAGAGCCGCAATGTCGCCGCCGACAACCCCGACGTGGTCGCGAAGCTCCGCGCCCTGGCTGACGCCTGCCGCGAGGACCTCGGCGACGACGCGACCGGAACCGCGGGCGCCAACTGCCGCCCGGTCGGCATGGTCGAGAACCCCAAGCCGCTGACCGAGTACGACCCCGAGCACCCGTACATCTACGCCATGTACGACCTGCCCGACGCGGGATAGGGAGTAGGCCGGGTAAGACGTAGGCTCTCTTCGAGCGCCAGCGAGCCCCGGCAGTTGGTGCCCCCTGCAACGGCGCTGCGCCCCAACCCAAGCCCACGGATTGCCATCCGTGGGCCTCTCGGCCAGCCCGTGCCGGCGGGGCACAACGCCACATACCGGCCCTGCCCGCCAGTCTCCGCGGGCACCGCGGGGCCTGTCCCCGAAGACCCCGGGCATGCCCGGGGCTATAGGAAGACCGACAGGACACAACCATGCCTGATACGACCTACCGCGTGCTGATCTCGACGGACCTCGGGGGCGACCCCGACGACATCCAGTCGCTCTACCGGCTGATTCACTACTCGGACATTCTGAGGGTCGAGGGCATCACCTCGTGCGTCGGCCCGGGCAGTGAGCCGCGGGCCGAGCTGATCCGCGAGTGGATTCAGCGTGTGGACGTCGAGCACCTGCGCGGGCGGGGCTATCCCGAGTTGATGACCGAGGCCGAGCTGCTCGGCTGTGTGCGCCAGGGCGCGACGACGCCGGGTGCCCCGAGCGCGGAGCGGGCGACGGAGGGCTCGCGGCTGATCGTGGAGCGGGCCCGCGCCGCCGACCCGGCCGGGCTGGATCGAACGCTGTGGGTGCTGGTGTGGGGTTCGCTGACGGACGTCGCCCAGGCCCTGCACGACGCACCGGACATCGCCGGGCGGATCCGCATCCACTACATCAGCTCGTCGAACACCGAGGCCGACCCCGCCAGCCGCGACTGGGTGTACGCCTTCATGGCCGAGCGGTATCCCGCGCTGTGGTGGATCGAGCACGGCGCCCTGCCCACGTGGAGCCACGAGACGTTT
>JAWLCG010000438.1:0-3645 GCA_041687295.1 Phycisphaerae bacterium
CCCGGGCATGGCCGGGGTCCTCGCGGGACCGCCTGCCCCCCGGCCGCCGGGCCTCGCTTCGCTCGACCCGGCCTACGGGCTTCCGTCAGCGCGCTGGGAATAAACGCGTGTAGGCCGGACGCAGTCCGGCAGAGGCGAGGCACTGCAAAGGGCCTCTGTCCCCGCCGGACTGCGTCCGGCCTACACGCTATGAGCCAGAGCGGCGAATGCTTCGCCGCACTCCATACTGTCAGGCCGCGCCGGCCGAGAGGCTGCGCTGGCCGGTGTTTCGGCCCCGACGGCGCCGGCGGCGGCGGGTCGGGCCCTGCGAGACGGTCGACTCGTCCTGGGCCGGGCCCGGGCTCGGGTCGCGCGGGGCGATGCGCTGCTGATGCTGGCGCTGCTGGGCCTGGTGCTGCTGGCTGCGGCGCTGGTCGCGCTGGGCCTCAGTGGGCTCGGCCACCAGCGTGCCGTCGGCCTTGACCACCGGCAGGCGCTGGCCGGTGAGCTTCTCGATGTCGCGCAGGTAGGGCCGCTCGTCGGAACCGCAGAACGAGATGGCCATGCCCGTCGCGCCGGCCCGGCCCGTTCGGCCAATGCGGTGGACGTAGGTCTCGGCCTCGTTGGGCATGTCGAAGTTGAACACGTGCGAGATCTCGGCCACGTCGATGCCGCGGGCGGCGATGTCGCTGGCGACCAGCACGCGGGTGCGACCGCTGCGGAAGCCCTCCATCGCGCGAACGCGGGCGTTCTGGCTCTTGTTGCCGTGGATGGCCTGGGCCTCGATGCCCGCCCGCCCGAGCTTCTGGGCGACGCGGTCGGCGCCGTGCTTGGTGCGGGTGAAGACGATGGCCCGGCTCACCTGGCGGTCGCGGAGCAGCTGCTGGAGCAGGTCCTGCTTGTGCGACTTCTCAACGAGGTAGACCGACTGGGCGACCGTCTCGGCCGCCGGCGCTTCCGGGGCGACGCTGACCTGGACCGGGTTGCTCAGCAACTCGCTGGCGAGCTTGCGGATGTCCGTCGGCACGGTGGCCGAGAACAGCAGCGTCTGGCGGCGCGGGGGCACCTGGGCGAGCACCCGCCGGATGTCCGGCAGGAAGCCCATGTCCAGCATGCGGTCGGCCTCGTCCAGCACAAGCACCTCGACCGAGCCGAGGCTCAGCTTGCGCTGGCCCAGCAGGTCCAGCAGCCGGCCCGGCGTGGCCACCAGGATGTCGACGCCGGCGGAGAGGGCGCGGCACTGGGGGTTCTGGTTGACCCCGCCGAAGATGACGGTGTGCCGCAGGCCGGTGTATCGGCCATAGGCGGCGAAGCTCTCGGCGATCTGGGCGGCCAGCTCCCGCGTAGGCGCCATCACCAGGCAGCGGATGGCCCGACGGTTGGTTGTCTTGGATTGACCCATCAGACGCTGCAGGATCGGCAGGGCAAAGGCGGCCGTCTTGCCGGTGCCCGTCTGCGCACAACCCAGGAGGTCCTGGCCGGCGAGAACGGGGGCGATGGCCTGCTGCTGAATGGGGGTGGGGTCGACGTAGCGTTCGTCGCGAATCGCGCGAAGCAAGGGCTCGACGAGCCCGAGGTCAGTGAATTCCATGCGAAACTGTGTGCTTTCTCTCAAACCAGATACAGAGCCCGAACCTGTGCCGGGCGATATCAGATAGTATCGACAAACCGGGACATCAGCAACAAGTAAATGCAATTGTTACAGAAATTTCCGCGCCCCCGGGGCTCCCGGAAACCAAGGTGGGACACAGAGGCATTCCAGGGCATGCTGCAGACATCCGACCGCCCCGCCCTTCTTCGAGGGGTGCCTGCTCGTCAGTCGCACCAGCCAATGGACGGCCCAGGGCGCGAGCGCCGTATGGAGTGCGGGGGGGGGGGGGGGGGCGGGGGGGCGCGCCCCCCCCCCCCCCCCCCCCCCCCCCCCCCCCCCCCCCCCCCCCCCCCCCGCACTCCAAAAGCGCGGTCCGCCTGTCGCGATGGGACACCCAGGGCGGCCACGGCCAGGGCCGAAAGGTCGATCGACACGAATGGCACGAATGGAAGATCAGACAGGGTCACAATGGCCCCTTTATTCGTGAAATCCTCCTCCATTCGTGCCATTCGTGTTGACCCCCTCTGCATCGAGCGGGAGGCCCGGGGGAGAGCCCAAAGACCTGGCTACAAACGCCGTAGCCACGGCACCCGGCCGCCGGGCCTCGCTCCGCTCGACCCGGCCTACGGGAAGACCCCGGGCATGCCCGGGGCTTTATGAGGAACAAGAGAACCCTCTGTGGTGTTTGCTCTGTGTCCTCTGCGCCTCTGTGGCCGTCGTTTCTTCCTTCTAGCCGCAGAAGTCGTCGACGGCCTTGTAGGTCACGCGCCGGCCGAGGCGGCAGGTGATCTCGTAGGGGATCGTGCCGCACATGCGGGCGAGGTTCTCGACGCTGTTGGGGGCGTGGGGGTCGGGGGTGATAACCTCGACGGTGTCGCCGGCGTCGGTGGCGGGGTGGTCGGTCAGGTCGATGACGATCTGGTCCATGCTGACCCGGCCCAGGGCGGGCGCGTAGCCCTCGCCGAGGCGGATGGGGCAGTGGTTGCCCAGGCTGCGGTCGAGCCCGTCGCCGTAGCCGATGGGCACGATGCCGACCCGGCTGGCCCGGGCGAGGGTGTAGGTGTGGCCATAGCCGACGGTCGCGCCGGCCGGCAGGCGCTTGGTCTGGATGATCGGCGCGGTCAGCCGAAGCGCGGGGCGCAGCGGCAGCGGGCTGTGCAGCTCGTCGCTGGGCTGGTAGCCGTACAGGGCCAGGCCCGGGCGGACCATATCCAGGGCGGTCTCGGGCAGATCGGCGATGGCGGCCGAGTTGGCGGCGTGGCGGATGGCGCCGCCCAGGGGTCCGACGGCCTGGAGCACCCGCTGGAACAGGGCGAACTGGCTGCGGGCGGAGGCCTTGTCGGGCGCGTCGCTGTCGGCAAAGTGGGTGTAGATGCCCGCCAGGCGGAGTTTCTGGTGGTCGCGGACGGCCCGGACCAGCGAGGCCGCCTCCGCCGGCAGCACGCCGGATCGCCCCATGCCGGTGTCGACCTTGGCGTGCAGGGCGACGGGTTTGCGGAGCTTGCTGGCCAGGTGGGCGTAGGCGTGCACGTCGGCCAGGTCCGTCACCGTCATCTGCAGGCCGTGGGCGAGGGCCTCGGCGACGGCGGCGTACTGGGCGCCGCCCACCCGCGGGGCCAGGGCCATCGTGACCAGCACGTCGCCCTCGTAACCGGCCGACCGCAGTTCCAGCCCTTCCTGCACGGTCGCCACCGCCAGGCAGTCGGCCAGGCCCGCCAGCGTCTCCAGCAGCACCGAGGTGCAATGGCCGTAGCAGTCCGCCTTGACCACCGCACAGAGCCGACAGCCACGTGGCAACTGGGCGCGGAGTACCTGGACGTTATGGGCGACCGCCGACCGCGAGATCTCCGCCGTCAGGTAGTGGAGCATGATGGAACGATTGTACCGACAATGGCCAATCGTGCAACTGCCTGGGGCGTAAGAACCGCGCAGGCCCGTCCCGGCTCCCTGCCCACCCAGCGAGAAGGTGGCGCTGCGCCCCAGCCTACGGAGACGGCCGGTCCCGTAGGCTGGGGCGCGGCGGAGCGCAGCCCCACCATTGGCCGGGCCTACACGTTCAGCAGGGCCGGCGTGGG
>JAWLCG010000439.1:0-3641 GCA_041687295.1 Phycisphaerae bacterium
GCCATGCCCCTGGGCCCGTCGATGGTCCGCCAGAGTCCTGAGGGCCTGAATCCGGTCCCAGTGAAGCTCCGTCAGCTTCAGGCCGTCCGCCAGGGCCAGCGCCTCGGTCAGATCGTCCTCGGCGGCGTCGGTGCCCAACGCCAGGCGGGCCCGCAGCCACAGGGCGTGGACCCGTTCGGGCCGATCGTGTCCCAGGTGCTCCAGCATGGCCATCGCCGCCTCCAGCGGCTCGCGGGCCGCGTCGGGGCGGTTCAGGACGAGGGTCGCCTCGGCCGCCACCAGCCTCGCCCGCAGCACCCACAGGGACCTCTGCCCAAACGCGCCGATGAGTTCGGGCAGCGCCAGGCGGATCCGCCACCAGGCACCGGCCGGCCGATCGCATCGCAGTTCCACCAGCGCCACGTACAGCTCTGCGATCTGCCCTCGGCCATGCCCTTCGGTCAGCTGGCTGCGCTTCTCGTGCAGCCCCTGCCTGGCCAGGGCCAAGGCCAGATCCCGATGCCCCAGGGCCGCCACCGCTGGAGCCAGGCGGCAGGCGGTGTGGGACGTATCCACCTGCATCGTCGAGGCCGCGTTCAGAACCGTCCGCAGGGTTGCCGACACGCGATCGTAGTGTCCCACGTCCATCCAGCCGGTCGAGCGATTGACCACGTGGTCCAGGGCATCGTGCGGGTGCTCCGCCAGCAGTTCGGCGAACGCCCGGTCGGCATCGGCAAAGCGGGCCATGTCCAGCAGGACCACTGCCAGGTTGTTCAGCACGGTCGGATGGCTCCGGGCCGCCAGCATCTGGCGGTTGAGGCGCAGGGCCTCCGCATGGAACCCGCAATGGCGCATCACCACAGCCGCTGACATGGCCAGCCCCTCGGGCAGGGCGGCTCCCGAGGCCTCCAGGCTCGTCAGCTCGGCCCTGAAGAGCTCCAGCGACTCGTGGAATCGCCCCGCAAAGTAGGCGGCCTCAGCCTGTCGGACGGTTGTGTCCGTGGAGTCGGTCATGGCTTCGCCCTCGGTCGGGTCAGCGGTGAAACCTGTTCGGGTTGCACTCTTGGGTAGCTCTGCGAGCGATACTCCCTGTGTATACCTGCTGATACCATAAGCGGATGCGTTCGGTGCAGCCCGCCCAGGAGTCTTTCCACTGTTCATCTATACAGCCAGAGTAGGGATGATTCAGCAACAATCTTGTGGCCATAGGCTTGCGTCCAGAGTCCCGTTATACGGAACAGGCGGGTATTGGAGATTTGCTTGTACATTGGCCCGTGGCGATGGTAGAGGGGTATCCCTGGGAATTGCGCAAATGGATAGACAGAGCCAGTGCGTTGTGGCCAAAGAGAAGTCCACCGGCGTCTCTCAGGCCCGCCTGTCCGTGTTGGGGAGGAAAAAAATGGACCTTGTGCTGAATCTGCCCTCGATCATCAGGCGGTACAACCTGGACAGGCGAGGCCTGCAGGCCGAGCTCACCGCCTACCTCCAGGCGACGGTCAACCCCCACATGAGTCGCCACACGGTGGCCAAATGGCTTCTGGGGACGGCCAAGGCGGTCCGCCTGAACGACCTGGCGGGCCTGTGCCGGTGGCTGGTGGACCAGGGGGTGCCGGCCGAGGAGCTGCCCGGGTCGCTGCTGAGCTTCGTGCCGGCCGAGCTGTGGCAGGCGGTGGCCAAGATGAACCGCATCACGCTGCTGCTGGGCCAGTACAACGAGGAGCACGGCGGCTCACAGCCGACGCGCCTGTGGATCAGCCGACGCGACAGCGAGGCCGCCAACACGATCATGTCCCAGCTGTGGGAACTCCGCGACGTGCGCAGCCGGCGGCTGGAGACGCGTTACGTGCCGTTCCGCTATGCCGCCGGCGAGGGCTACCCGCGGCGGGAGTTCCTGGACGAGGACATCCGCCAGGCCCGCCAGATCGTCGATGAGGCCCTCGCCTCGGGCAGTCACCATGCCCTGGTGCTGCTGGGGTCGGCCGAGGTCAACTTCGCCGTGGAGCTGCGGATGGCTGCCCTGTTCGGCGTCGAGCCGTTCCCGCCCTCCGGACAGTCGACCCGCCAGCTGCCGGTCTACATGATGTTCCGTCACCAGGACCCGGACATGCGAAGCTGCTTCGGCGGCCCCGGCCGGCCCCCCGGCTACACGGGCCCCTCGCGACAGGGGCTCTACTACCGCGACGCGAAGGACAAGTGGTGCTGCTGTGCCTGGGAGCCCGGGCGCCAGGATGCCGGGCTGGTGGTGGTCGTGTACAACAGGGCCGCCTCGTCCATCGAGGTGATCCTGTTCGGCTTCACCGGCCGGGCGACGGCGGCGATGGCCTCGCATGTCATCGAGAACGCCGGGCCCTTCTGGCAGCCCTATTGCGAGTGCAGCCGGGGCAGACTCGTGGGCATCTACCTCTGCCGACTCCCCCTCGCCGACGCCGACCCCAACGCCGCATCGCCCGACCCGCAGAACTACCAGGCCGGGCCGATGGAGATCATCAGGCTCGACGCGTCGGTCATCCGCCGGCATGTGGCACCATCGTGAACCGGTTCTGCCGGCGCGGGTGCGGGAGGCGGAGCCTGCGGGGCCGGCCCGGGAACTGACGGACCTGGCGTCCATCGAGAAGCGGGGCCCTCGAACGGACACCAAGGCCAGTCTGCACTCTCTGGGGAGAATGCGCCATGTCGCCAGCCGCACGTGCCTCCAATCGCCTTACTCACATGTATCACCATGTCCTCTGCCGCCTGTTTTCCGAGCAGGCCTGAAAACGCTTCGTAAGTCTATATTCTTCAAGGGGGCGGTTGTGGATTTGGGTGTTCCGGGCGCAGAATGGCTTCATGTTCGTCCGCCGGAAGACGAGGCGGACGAGCCGGCGTCCGCGAACTGAAGCAACCGCGCTCGGCCGGCATGAGCGCAAGTAAGGCGTCGGAACGAGGCTGGCCATGGTGTCCTGGAAGCGTCCTGATCGGCAGACCGACCGGCGGCCCCTAAAGGGCTGCGAAGGTGTCGGCGGCCGGACTTCTTGGCACAGTTTTGGCACAGTTGAGTGTGCCAAAAAAAGACGATCTCGCAAACCTTGGTGTGTCAAGTGCTTGCGAGAGCGTCTTTGGGTGATCGGAGAGGGTGGGATTCTGGAACCCCTCTGACTCAAGTCTTGCTCGGTGAAGAGTTTATGTGCACAAGCTCTTGCCCGTCCTGTCCTTGTGGTTCGGTCATCGTTAGTCAACGCCGGTCATGGATTCTCACGATTGATCGCCGTCATTGGCACGCTCTGCCATTCGCCGATGGCCTGCTCGGGCTGCGATAACTCCATGGAGATCTGACCATGGCCAACAGCCAGACTAACTGCCCCGAGTCCGTCCCGTCAACAGGAAAGGACAGCCCCGACAGCAGCAAGATCCCGGGTCAGGCCGCAGCCATCTACGCCCGCTACAGCACCCGGTTCCAGCGGAGCGTCGACGACCAGATCCGCGAATGCCGGCGCTGGGCCGAGGACAACGGCTACACGATCCCCGGTGACCTCATCTTCATTGACCGCGGGCGCAGCGGCCGGAGCAGCCGGCGCCCCGGTCTGACCGCGCTGAAGGAGGCCTTGGCCAGCGGCCGCGTCAACGCCGTGGTGATCTTCGCGACCAGCCGGCTCTTCCGCAAGACCTACCAGGCCCTGCGGTTC
>JAWLCG010000440.1:0-3633 GCA_041687295.1 Phycisphaerae bacterium
CCGCTTTGGCTTGTTCTGGCGCCAGCGATCCAAAGCGGCGTCAAGGCCGCCGCACTCCATACTGCGCTCGCGCCCTGCGCCTCCATTGGTTGGTGCGACTGACGAGCAGGCGCCACAAGACGTGGCTGCAGACAGCGCAGGCAGTGGATGGGCAAAGCTCGGACCCTCGGAGCCCTGCGCCCTACTGCGGGAAGGGCGACTGGGGCGGCAGCGGGTCGGTGTCTGTTGGTCGGCCCTGGGGGTACAGGGCCAGGCTCTGCTGCGGACGGAGCAGCGGTTGGGGCTGTCGGGCGACTTCGTGGGCCACCTCGCCTTGAGGGGCCGAGCAGATCGAGCCGCCTCAGGTGGGCTCGCAGGCGATGCTCAGCGTGGTCATGGCCAGCAGCGCCCCGGCCAGCAGCCAGCGGTTCCAGTACCGTTCCATGGTGTCTCCTTGGCAGGTTACCGGCCCATCGAGCCGTGGAGGGTCACGATGCTCTGGGCGGGCAGGGCGATCATGGCGGCCTGGCCGCGCACGGCCACGGCGTCGACCTGGGCGAAGCCCTCGCTCTCGCTGGTCCGCCAGGCGTCGAAGGTCTTCACGCCGGTCTCGCCGGCCAGGCGGACGGTGACGTCCTGGGCCTGGTCGGTCGGGTTGGTCAGCACGACGGTGAGGGTCTGGTTTTCATCGTGGACGTAGGCGCTGGCGGTGACGTCGCCGTAGGCGGGCGAGGCATCGACGCGCACGGCCCCGGGCCGAACCAGGCGGAAGTACTGCTGGGCGACGTTGGTCTTGCGGTCGATCTTGTCGCGGTCCATCAGGTTGTGGTGGTTGGCCCGGCCGCCGGCCATCTGCCAGGGCACGAAGGCCGACGCATGCCCCGCCACCAGGGCGTTGTGGATGGCGGTGCCCAGGCCCTTGGCCGAGACCGGCGCCGGCCAGTCGTGCTCGCCCGTGCCGCCCTCGGTCATCCAGTAAGGCCGATCGTACTTTGCGATCAGCTCGTGGAACTGGGCGGAGGAGTTCTGGCTCATGTCGGCCGTCACGCCGTCGGAGTAGCCGTGGGTGGCGAAGATGTCGAAATGCTCAGCCGCCTCCGGGTCGTTCATCAGCGCCTCGACGTACATGGGCGTGGCGATCGACCAGTTGTGCCCGGTCATCGTCTCGGGGCCGAAGATCTTCACGTGGCCGTAGCCTTCCGCCTCGAGCATCTCGCCGAGGATCTTGACCATCTCGACGTAGTCCGGCGCCGTCCAGACGCAGCTCTCGAAGCTCTGGGTGAACATCACCTCGTTGCCGAGGCTCACCGCGTAGAACGGGGCGCCCTTGGCCTCGTGGAGCTTGATGTACTCGACCATCCACTTGGCAAAGTGGCGGTAGTATTTAGGATCGACGCGGTTGTTGATCGTGCGGTCGCCCTTGGTGTAGCTGTTGCCCACGATGGCGCCGCTGCGCTCGTCTACGATGCTCTTGTTCATCTTCATCCAGGCCGGCGGGCTCCAAACGGTGCCGATGATCTTCGCCTCGGGGTCGAGCTTGCGGATGCCCTGGCCGAAGTCGATGAAGATCTGCCCGCGCCCGCCGTTGGCGGACATGTCGAAGTCCTGCCAGCGGATGTCCTGCCAGTTCTCGACGGGCTTCTCGTAGACGGGCCCCCACATGTTGACCCGCAGCATGTTGGCGCCGACGTCCTGGACGTAGGTCCGCTGAAACTCCTCGGTGCGGTACATCTCGCGAAGGTCCTCGACCCAGGCGACCAGGCAGGCGCCGAAACCGTCGATCCGCTGGTACCGCTGGGCGGGGTCGACGGTGATGTCGGCGGCGAGCACGGGCACGACACAGGCGGCCAGGAGGGTCAGGACGATGCTCCAGAGGGGCAGGTGACTCATGGGGAACTCCCATCTCGGATAAGGCGGATCCAGGGCCCCGCACACAGGCCCGGCCGGGGGGATCCCGGCCAAGGCTAAGGATAGCCGAACCGGCTGCCCCCGGCAAGGGCGGTGCCGGGGCCGGGGGACACATGAGCGAAACTACCGTTTTCTGCCCGAGTTACCGTGACGCCGCGGCGGCGAGGGTCTAGAATACAGCCGATCGCCGGCCGGCCCACGGGCGAGCGGCCACGGAGGCTCCCCAGGGGCACGGGGGCGGCCGGCCCGGCGAAAGGAGGCACGCGTGAGCGGCCATCGGCAAGTGCTGATCGAATCGGACGTCGCCCGGGCGGTGGACCTGGTGGCCCGGCTGCTGGCGGGCATCGCCTGCGAGGCGGTCGCCGAGCGGGGGCAGTTCACCCTCGCCCTGGCCGGCGGCACGACGCCCCGGCGGCTCTACGAGCACCTGGCCAGTCCGGCCGAGAGCGAGAAGGTGCCCTGGGACCGCACGATGATCTTCTTCGGCGACGAGCGGGACGTGCCGCCCGAGCATCCCGACAGCAACTTCGGCATGGTCGAGGACCGCCTGCTCGGGGCCGTGCCCGTGACCAGCCAGAATGTCTTCGCCATGCACGCCGACGGGCCCGATCTGAACACCTCGGCCGATGAATACGCCCAGCGGATCCGCCAGCACGTCGAGCCGGCGGCCCCGGGCGGGCTGCCCGCCTTCGACCTGGTCCTGCTGGGCATGGGCGGCGACGGGCACACGGCCAGTCTGTTTCCGGGCTCGGCCGCGGTAGAGGAAACCGAGCGGCTCGTCGTCGCTCAGCACGTGCCCAAGCTGGGGCGCCACCGCATGACGTTCACGCTGCCGCTGATCAACGCGGCCCGGCACGTGATCATGATGGTCACCGGCCTGGACAAGGCCGAACCCGTCGGCGCAGTGCTCGGCCCCGACCGCCAGGCCGCCCGGCAGCTGCCCGCCGGCCGGGTGGACCCGGAGGGCAAGCTCTACTTCGTGCTCGATCTGGAGGCTGCGCAGTTCGTCCGCGCCAAGGACGTGGGAGGCTAAGTCCGCATGACGCACAATACGATCGGCATTTACGGCATGGGCGTGATGGGCCAGATGATCGCCCTGAACTTCGCCCGCAACGGCTCGGACGTGGTGGTCTACAACCGCACGACGAGCAAGATGGAGGAGTTTCTCGCCGGCCCGGCCAAGGGCAGCGGCATCCGCGGCGAGAAGCAGCTCGAGGGGTTCGTCAAGGCCCTGCCCGCGCCGCGCAAGGTCCTGATCATGGTCGAGGCGGGCCCGGCCACCGACAAGGTGCTCGACGGCCTGCGCGGCCTGATGGAGGCCGGCGACCTCATCATCGACGGTGGCAACAGCTACTTCAAGGACACCGAGAGGCGGTTTGAGGACCTCGCCAAGGCCGGGCTGCACTTTTTCGGCATGGGCATCAGCGGCGGCGAGGAGGGCGCCCTGAAGGGCCCCAGCATGATGCCCGGCGGCGAGCGCGGCGTGTACGAGCAGCTCGCCCCCCTGCTGCGCCCCGTGGCCGCCCAGACCGAGGACGGGCCCTGCGTGACCTACATCGGCCCCGGCGGGGCCGGGCACCTGGTCAAGATGGTCCACAACGGCATCGAGTACGGCGACATGCAGCTGATCGCCGAGGCCTACGACATCCTGCGGCGGGTCGGCGGGCTCTTCCCCGACCAGATGGCCCAAACCTTCACGCAGTGGAACCAGACCGAGCTGAGCAGCTACCTCATCGAGATCACCGC
>JAWLCG010000441.1:0-3588 GCA_041687295.1 Phycisphaerae bacterium
GCCATCCGCATCGCGGGCATCGACTGCTCGAAGAACCCCAAGGCCGCCCAGCACCTGATGGGCGTCGTGCCCGACGAGAGCAATCTCTACCCCGAGCTGACGGGCTTCGAAAGCCTCTGCTTCTGCGGGGCGCTGTACGGCCTGGCCAAGGGCGACCGCGAAGCGCGGGCCCGGGAGCTGCTCGAGCGCTTCGGCCTGGCCGAGGCCGGCGGGCGGAAGCTCGGCGGCTACTCCAAGGGCATGAAGCGCAAGCTCACCATCGCGGCCGGCATCATCCACCAGCCGCCGATCCTGTTCCTCGACGAGCCGACCACCGGCATCGACGTCGCCAGCGCCCGGCAGATTCGCCAGCTCATCGCCGAGCTCAACGCCGCCGGCACCACGATCTTCCTGACAACCCACCACATCGAGGAGGCCGAGCGGCTCTGCGGGCGGATCGCCTTCATCGTGAGCGGTCGGGTCGTGCGTGTGGACACCGGCTCCGCATGCTCAGAACACCAAGGCCGCCCGCAGGCCCACGACGACGGCGTCGTCTACGTTCACGGCGCCGCCGGGGTTGGCGATGTACTGCACCGAGGGGCTCAGGCTCAGCCAGGGCGTCAGCCAGGCGTTGTAGTAGAGTTCCAGGGCTGTCTCGTGGTCGGCTGAGAAGCCCGCCTGGCGGCTGAGCCGGCCCTGGGCGACGCCGAAGCCCAGCACGTCGTGGTCGCGGCCCGGCATTAGGCCCTGGTACTGCAACCCGACGCTCCAGAAGCAGCGGATCTCGTTGACGTCGCTGTCGGCCCAGCCGTAGCGGGCGAACAGGCCCAGGCCCTGGGCGTCGTCGGGGTCGGCGGTCTCCTTCAGCACCAGCTGATCGAGGCTGAGGTAGAAGCCCACGTCGTCCCGCTCGCTGCCTCGTCCGTCGAGGCGCTCCTTGGGTTGGGGGTCGTACCACAGGCCGACGCGGTACGCCCCGGGCAGCGGGCCGTTGGGCGAGGGCAGGGCGACGACCAGTCCGGTCTCGGCGACGCTGAAGAAGTCGTCCCGGCCATGGAAGGCGGTGTTGAGCCCTGTCTCGCGGACATCGGCCTGGGCGTCGGCGACGCTGGCCGCCAGGTACCAACCGCGCACGGGCTGGACGAAGACGATCACGCCCAGCCCGTTGTCCGGAAGGGAACGCTCGGGTTGTTCACCAGGGCGCCGTTGAGGAACTGGGAGGTCTCGTCGTTGGCGAAGGCGTTGCCGTCAAACGCCACCGGGCAGCCTTCACAGTCGAAGCCGCCCGTCAGGTCGACCTTGCCTACCCGTACGCGCGCCCGGCCATCCCACAGCGCCTGCTCGTACCACAGTTCGGTCACGTCGATGGCCCGGTCGCCGCCGACGTCGTCGTTGACGCCGAAGAGGCTGCCGACGGAGGTCGGGTCTACTCCATCGTTCCAACTGCCCTCGGCCAGCAGGTACACGCCGCCGCCGGGCAGGTCGATCATCCGCTCGAGGTCGAACTCCAGCTCCAGGTCGTAGCTGCCCGACCAGCGGTCGGAGTGGCTGTTCGTGTTCAGGCCGCCGTGCATGTTGGCCTGGTAGACCTGCATCAGGCCCAGGGAGACCGAGATGCCCTGCTCCTCCAGCCGCTCGCCCAGGCCGAACCAGTTGGCCGTCAGCGTGTCGCGCTGCCACAGGGAGGGCACGTCACCGGCCGACGGCTCGAGCAGCGGCGGGGCGTCTGCGGGGTCTGGCAACTCTTGGGCAAGGGCGGATCCGGCCAGGGCACCCATCACGGTCACGCTCACGAGGCACTGCACGAACCTGGGGGACATCGACTTCTCCTTTCGGTGTTTTCGAGGGCGGCTGCGGCCCTGCGACACGGTCGGCTGGGGAGGGTTTCCGCGCGCACCGGGGGGTTACGGGAGGTCCGGGTGGTTCGTTGTACATGTCTTGTGCCCCTGTCCGCAACCCCGGCGGCCGCTGCAGCCGCAACCGCTCCTGCCGGTCGCGTTGCGGTACAACCGGTAGGCCACGCCGGCGCCCGCCAGGGCGACCAGGGCCACTACGATGGCGATCTCCATAGGGGACGTCCTCTTCTGTCAGATGATCAGTCGGCCGACCTGGTAGACGGCCATCGTCAGGGCCCAGGCGAGCACGGTCAGGCCGACCAGTTGGAACAGGGCCCACTTCCACGAGTTGCTCTCACGACGGGTGATGGCGATGGTGGCCATGCACGGGGCGCTGACCAGGCAGAACAGCATGATGCAGAAGCCCTGCAGCGGCGTGTAGTTCGCCTGGAGCTGGGCCCGCAGGGGTTCGGACTGCTCATCCTCCGCCTCGCCGAGCGAGTAGACGATGCCCATCTGGGCGACGAAGACCTCCTTGGCCGCGAACGCGCCGACCATGGCGGTGGAGACCTTCCAGTCGAAGCCGGCCGGTCGGAGGATCGGCTCGAGGGCGTGTCCGACCCGGCCCATCAGCGAGGCGGCCAGGGCGGCCTCGGCCTCGGCGTGGTCGATCGCAGCCAGCCGCTCGCCGGCGAGTTCCTCGGGCAGCTCGGCCTGGACGGCGGATCGCTGCTGGGCGAAGGCGTCGGCCCGCTCCTCGGGCAGCCCGGGCCACTGCTGCATGGCCCAGAGCAGGATCGAGAGGCCCAGAATGACCGTGCCGGCCTTTTTGAGGTAGGCCCCGCCGCGATTGGCCATGTGCAGGCCCACGCTCCGCAGCGTCGGCATGCGGTAGGGTGGCAGCTCCATCACGAACGGCGGCGTCTCGCCCCGCAGCAGCGTCATCTTGAGCAGCTTGGCGCACAGTATCGCCAGGGCGATGCCGATCAGGTAGATCACCCACAGCATCGGCGCGTGCCAGACCTGCGGGAAGAAGGCCGGGATGATCAGCGCGTAGATCGGCAGGCGGGCTCCGCAGCTCATCAGCGGCACGACCAGCATCGTCGTGAGCCGGTCGCGGCGGCTCTCGAGCGTCCGCGTGGCCATGATGGCCGGCACGGAGCAGCCAAAGCCGATCAGCATCGGCACGAAGCTCTTGCCGTGCAGGCCGATCTTGTGCATCAGGCGGTCCATCAGGAACGCCGCCCGCGCCATGTAGCCGCTGTCTTCCAGCACCGCGATGGCCAGGAACAGCAGCAGGATGTTCGGCAGGAAGACCAACACGCCGCCCACGCCGCCGATGATGCCGTCGACCAGCAGGCTCCGCAGCAGGCTGTCCGAGCCGGCGGGCCACAGGCCCGCGACGGCCGAGCCGAGCCAGCCGAAGCCGCCCTCGATCCAGTCCATCGGCGGGCCGCCGAGGGTGAAGGTCAGGTGGAAGACTGCGTACATCAGGCCCAGGAAGATCGGCAGACCCAGCACGCGGTGGGTGACGACGGCGTCGATGCGGTCCGAGAGATAGTGCCTCGCCTCGACGGTGCTGCGGACGGCCTCCTGGCAGGCGCCGGAGATGAAGCCGTACCGCCGGTCGGCGATCAGGGCCTCGGGGCTGTCGCCCAGGCGCGACTCGAGCTGGCCGATGAGCCGCTCGGCCGACTCGGCCAGGCCGGCGTGGCCGAGCTGCTCGCGGACGTCGCTGTCGCCCTCGAGCAGCTTGACCGCCAGCCACCGCGCC